>DATKZR010000134.1:0-47987 GCA_035527875.1 Nitrosopumilaceae archaeon
TAGTAGGTTTGAAGAATATCAAAAAACCAAAATCTACCCAAGTTTAGGTCCGGCTTTTTTTATTTCTGGTGAAACATCATTGAATTTCTTAAAATTTTCTATAAACATTTTGGCTAAACTTTTTGCGGAATTATCATAGGAATTTTTGTCATTCCAAGTATTTTTTGGATCTAGGATTTCGGGTGGCACACCATCTACAATTGTTGGAATATCAAGATTAAATAATTCATCATGTCTATATTCTACATTATCTAGATCGCCAGCTAATGCAGCCGTAATCATTGCTCTACTATATTTTATTTTGATTCTAGCACCGATGCCGTATGGTCCACCAGACCATCCTGTGTTGATCAAGTATACCGTAGTGTTATGCTTGTTAATTTTTTTCCCTAGGAGCTTTGCATAAACCCCTGCAGGTCTAGGCATAAATGGCGCTCCGAAACATTCCGAAAATACAGATTTGGGCTCCTTTATACCACGTTCGGTACCTGCCAATTTACTAGTATATCCCGACATAAAATGATACATTGCTCCTTCTTTTGTTAATCTAGAAACGGGGGGTAATACTCCTAATGCATCTGCAGTTAGAAAAACAATAATTTTTGGATGACCGCCAACACTTGGGATTATAGATCCTGGAATGTAATCCAAGGGATATGCTACACGTGTGTTTTCAGTTAATGCGTTATCATCATAATCCGGTTTTCCATCATTTAGTACCACATTTTCTAAAACTGCACCGGGTTTAATCGCATTCCAAATTTCTGGTTCAGCTTCTTGGCTTAAATTAATGCATTTAGCATAACATCCCCCTTCAAAATTAAATGTCCCTTTATCTGACCAGCCATGTTCATCATCCCCAATCAAATTTCGGTTTGGGTCAGCCGATAAGGTAGTTTTTCCTGTACCAGATAATCCAAAGAATAATGCAGTGTCTTGATTCTTTCCAATATTTGCAGAACAATGCATTGGGAATATTCCACGTTCTGGTAATAAAAAATTCATTACTCCAAACATTGATTTTTTCATTTCTCCTGCATAATTTGTTCCGGCAATCAAAACAATTTTTCTAGTTAAATCAATTAGTATGAAGACATTGGACCTTGTACCGTCAATATCAGGTATTGACTCAAATTCGTTTATACACATTACAGTAAATTCAGGTGTATGATTTTCCAATTCCTCAGTTGAAGGTCTAATGAAAAGTTGTCTTGCAAAAAGATTTTGCCATGCATGATCATTAATTACTCTAATTGGTAAACGTGTTTCTCTGTCTGCTCCAACAAATCCATCAAATACAAAAAGTTCTTTGTTATTGACAAAATTTTTCATTTTTTCAAGAATTTTTGCAAATTTTTCAGGTGGGAATTGATGGTTGATTTTTCCCCAATCAATCGTATCACGAGTTATCTCATCTAATACGATAAATCTATCATCAGGTGATCTTCCTGTATATTTTCCGGTATTGACTGAAATAGATCCAGTTGAGTTTACCACCCCTTCCTTCCTGCCTACTGCCTTATCGACAAGTTCATCTGGAGTTAGGTTTCTGAAAATCTTAGATGGAATAATTCCAAATTCACGTATTTGCGATGAGAATTTTTTGGTTAGGCAAGAACCTTCCGCTTCAATCAATTGTAGCAATCTCCTATGAAAATAAATTTATCAATCCCAGGTCCAGTCATGAGATATTTCGATCCGACTAAATTTTCCTTATTATCTCTTTCCTATGGTTTTTGTTTTTTAGTCTAGGAACGTATTTATGTAAAATTTCAAAACTCTTTCTGATGCCGATCAATAAAGACCTCTTAGCTAAACGAGAAGAAGCTAAGGAGCATAATCCAGACTTTGTTAGACCAGAAAGTTGGCGTTACAAGAGATTAGAGACGAACTGGAGAAAACCAAAAGGAGTTGATCACCATCAAAGAAAACAAAAAAGTCGTGGTAGACCAGGACTTGTAAAAGTTGGATATGGTGGACCAAAGGAATCTAGAGGTCTTCATCCTTCAGGATATACAGATAACCTAGTTTTCACAATCAAAGATTTAGATAAATTAAATCCAAAAAAAGACGGTGTAAGATTTGGCCATAGCCTAGGAACTAAAAAGAGAAAAGAGATTATTGTAAAAGCAATTGAAAATAAATTCAAAATTTTTAATGCGAGAGTGAGTGTAAGTGGTAGTAAATCTTAAAGCTAAAAAACGATTGGCATCAAGAGTAACAGGTGTCGGAATTCATCGAATAAAATTTGATTCGGATCATCTTGATGATATAGCAGATGCAATTACAAGAGAAAATATTCGTAGTTTAATTACAGCAAATACCATCCAAATTAAATCATTTACTGGAACCTCTAGAGGAAGAGCTCAAGAAAAGAAAGACCAAAAAAAGAAGAGAGGTACAGGACAAGGATCAAAGCAAGGTAGGAAAGGTGCCCGTGTGGGTAAAAAAGAAGTCTATGTGGCAAAGGTTCGTTCATTAAGAAGACTGTTAAAAATTGCAAAAGATAGAAAAGATATTACAAATCCAGAATTTTGGGCGCTTTACAAAAAGGTTGGAGGAAACACTGTAAGAAACAAGGCTCATTTGAGATTATTAATGGAAGAAATAATTACAAAAAGAAATTCCTAGAACCGATAAATCGTATTTTCCCAATTTTGAATTTTGCCATTTTGAATTTTGATCCCTTCTTTTTTTAGCATATTTATTTTAATATCTTTGCCAAATGCATAACCACCTACCTTTCTATCAGACTTTACTACTCTATGACAAGGAATTATTACAGGATACGGATTTTTGTTCATAATTTTACCCACTGTTCGTTGACCATTGGTAAAACCTACAGCCTTGGCCAATTCTCCATAAGTTGTTATTTTTCCTTCTGGAACTTCAAGTAATTTTTTGTATATTTTTTTATCAAGATTCATAGTTTTATTATCTCAAGGTCAGTTGTTTCCAGCATGTCAATTATTTTTTTTTTGTTTGATCCCAAACCAGCCCAATCTAAGAGAGCTGTTTTGGCTTTTTTGTTTCTCTCTAAAATATGAGAAAACATATTCTCATCAAGATTATCTAATGCGTGTTTGGGCATTACTGTTCCCAATGCAAATTTACCATTTAGTAATTCTTCAGTAAATTTTTCAGGGTAATGGGTCCCACCAAAACAAATGGCAATTGGATTTGAAGGAATATTTTCAGAAAGTACTTTGTCAACTATCCTTGCGACGGAATTACACAACAATGCATCAGTCCATTGTTTGTATGTTGTCCCAATTTCGATGAAAATTGTCGGTTTATTCAAAGCCGTTGGTCCATGATGAGTAGCCTCAATAGTAATTTGAAATTCAGAAAATTGTGATTTATTTTCCCAAAGGGTTTGAAGATATTTTTTTTGAATGTCCGGATGAGGTATGGCCATTTGGTTGTTATTCCCCCCAAATTTTGCATCTGAAAAATTTCCTGTGCTATGACACGTCAAAGCCAAAATTCCAGATTCTGCAGCGTGCTTTGAGAGAAAAATAAACCCATCATAAACATATTTTTCTTCTAGCCAATCTGCCGAAATTGCGGGGGTGGAAATGATTAGAAGATCATAATTTTCTCCACGAAAAAATTCACCATCTTTTTTCATTTTTTTAGAAAGAAATTTTGCCATATTGCTTCCCGCTGGATCGTCACGGTATGCCACTAAAAGTTCCATTAGGTATTTGATGTTGTCATTGCATCTAATTAAAAAAATCGACTTTTATCACTTCCAGATGTACACCATCCACCCATTAAATCAAAATTTTATGGTCATCTGCCATGATGAAATATTTCTACCCTTGATTTTTTCATTTTAGATCTGATTTGGAAAAAGATGAACATTTTAGGAACATTGTTGGAATTTCAAAATAAATCTTTATTGGCACGTAGATTACAATTTCAGCCTAGAGATTTTTAATATTTTACTTGGAATAAGAATATAAGGACACCGGATTAATTTCTGGCAATGAATCCTAGGCAAACTTTGAAAAATATGGTTAATACCATGAAGATGGCTAAAAAACCAGACAGAGATGAATATTCACAGCATCTAAGATTGGTACTCTTGGGAATAGCAGGAGTTGGTGCTATAGGCTTTACAATTCAGTTTGTCTTTTCTGTGATTACATTTGGTAGGTAAAAATTGTCAGAAGAAATAAAATCTCATCTTTTTGCAATACGAACAACAGGCGGGCAGGAAAAAGTTGTAATGCGATTGCTCGAAGCAAAAGCAAATGCAAACAAAATCAATATTCAAGCTGTTTTACTTGTAGATAATCTAAAAGGTTATGTTGTAATTGAAGCGATTAATCCAAGCGATGCATATATGGCAGTAGAGGGAGTAAGGCACATCCGCGGTCAACTTCGTGGGGAATTGGAGTTTAAAGACATTGAAGGATATCTTATAAAAAAATCTACAGTTTCACAATTAGCAGTAGATAACATCATAGAGATAACAGGAGGTCCCTTCAAAGGAATGAAAGCCACCATTACTAGATTAGATATCGACAAGGAGGAAGCAACTGTGGTCTTACTTGACGCATCGTACCAATTACCAGTTACAGTTGACGCAAACTATCTAAAATTAACCAGTGAGACATAGCAAGGATTAAATTTTTCATATTGAGGAGATAATTATGGGAGAACCACAAAAAATATCATCACTTGTTACAGGAGGAGGAGCTTCGGCAGGTCCACCTTTAGGTCCTGCATTGGGTCCACTTGGAGTCAATATTATGGAAATTATTAAGGCCATTAATGAAAAAACCAAAGATTTTGAAGGAATGAAAGTCCCAGTTACAGTGTCGGTAGATCCTGATACAAAAAAATGGGATATAGAGGTTGGAATTCCTTCAGCTGCGGCTCTTGTTCTTAAAGAAGCAGGTATTCAAAAAGGATCAGGCACGGCAGGATCAGAGTGGGTAGGAGATGTTACCATGGATGTAATTGCAAAAATAGCAAACACAAAACTGGAAAAATCTTATTCTTCTTCATTAAAATCAGTGGCAAAGACAATCATTGGAACTTGTCTTACCCTTGGAATCAAAATAGAAGGAAAAACTCCAAAAGAAATCACTGCTGAGATTAACAAAGGTAAGTGGGATGAAAAACTTCAATAATTTATTTAGTTAAATAACCAGGATCTTTGTCAGTTCTTTGTAATTCAACAAAAGTTTCAGAATTTTGAATTCCCTCAATTTTTCCAACTTTCTCAATTACAATTGAATGTAATTCTTCAAGATTTTCAGCGTATACTTTGATGATCATATCAAATCGTCCTGTAACCTCTGAAATTGATACTACCTCAGGTGTAGCAAGTAGTTGTTTCTTTATTGAATCTTTGAATTTAGGATCACGGTTAATTCCAACTGAAGCCTTCACTGCAATTCCCAAAAGCGAGTCATCGATTACAATTGTGAATTTTTTAATCAGTTTTTTCTTCAATAAACGTTTGATTCGACTGTAGAGAACTGATGCATTTATGTCTAGTTTTTTTGAAAGCGCAGGAACTGAGATCGAGCCGTCCAGGGTTAATTCAAAAAGCAATTTCATATCAAGTTCATCCAATCTATGCAATGTGCTCAAAATCTTTCCAAGAGATTTAATAAATGTAAGTTTAGGCTTGTTTTGACTATGAAATTACAAACTTTACTTAAAAAAAGTTAAAATTTTCAAGTTTTGCTAATAATCTAAAAGTAGACCCACTAAACGATTTTAAGTAGGCTCTCTAGAAAATGTTCGTAATGATTACAGAGACACAGTTAGTGGAGATGATAAAGACAGTAAAAGAAAATTCCAAGCAGAGAAAGTTCAAGCAGGCCCTAGAGATTATCATTACCTTCAAAGATATTGATGTCAAAAAGGGATTTGCGCTAAATGAAATAATTCAGCTTCCAAAAACTAGTTCCCCTGCGGCTGTATGTGTAATGGCAACAGGTGACATGAGTATTAAGGCGAAGGCTGCAAAAGCAGATGCGGTTATTGGAACCGAAGATTTAGACAAGTTTGCGGCAAATAAAAGAGAATCTAGAAAATTCATAAACAAATATGATTTCTTTTTGGCAGATACTAAAATTATGCCAGTTGTAGGTAAGGTACTTGGTCAGCTTTTAGGTCCAAGGGGGAAGATGCCAGTCCCAGTTCCATTTGATGCACCAATTGAATCATTTTTACAAAGATTTAGATCATCCATTAAAGTCAGAGTTAGAAGTTCATTATCATTATCGTGTAAATTTGGAGATGAAACAATGGATGATGCAGATTTGGCCATAAATGCACATGCAATTATCAATGCAGTAGAAAAGAAATTGCCAAACGGAGAAAAGAACATCAAAAGAATTATGATAAAAACAACAATGGGTAAACCAACAAAGCAAATACAAGAGGTAAAGAAAAAGTATGCATGAAAATAGAACTTCCTACCCTAAAAGAAAATCTCAAATGTATCAACAATTACAAGAACTTCCAAAACAATACAAAGTTTTAGCTCTCGTTAAAATGACCAAGGTTAGAGCATCACAGATTCTTACCCTAAGAAAAAAGCTCAAAGGAGAAGTGGAATTTTTTAGCATTAAAGATAAAGTAGCTCAAAAAGCCTTTGAAAAAATTGAAGTTCCAGGAATTAAAGAAATAATTGAAGAGTTAACTGGTCAATGCCTTTTCATGTTTACAAACATGTCTCCTTTCAAACTAAATGTTCTACTAGCAAAAAATAAAATAATGTTATCTGCTAGGGGTGGCGACATTTCAAGTATCGATATTGTAGTCCCTGCAAAAAATACAGGAATTGCTCCAGGTCCAATGTTAACAGAGTTTAAGGAAGCAGGAATTCCAACCAAAATCGATCAGGGAACAATTTGGATTGCAAAAGAAACTACTCCAGTTAAAAAAGGAGAGGCGATTAATGGAAAATTAGCACCACTTTTAGGAAAACTCGACATAAAGCCAGTAGAGGCAGGGGTTGCACTTTATTCAGCAATAGAAGGTGGAGTCAAGTATTCTGAAAAAGAACTAGTAATTGATGTTGAGAAGATTCGAGGCGAGTTTGCCCTAGCGCATCAACAGGCAGTCTCATTATCAATTGAAGCAGCATACATAACTCCAGAGAATATTGGTCAAATTCTAAGCAAAGCAGCACAATCTGCGCGTTCAGTTTCAATCGAATCTGGTTTCCTGACAGACGAGACAAAAGAACAGATTTTACAAAAGGCAGATGCTCAAGCTAAAGCATTGGCAGGTCAAGCCAAAGATTACATTCCTTCTTAATCTAAATTCCCCCTTATTTGTGGTAAATTCCAATTAAATTTCATCGCAGTTAATCTCACTCCAGTTGCAATCACAATACCAATAATTGTGGCAAGATATAGTTCTCCTTCAAAAAATAAAATAAGATAAAAAACAAAAATCCCAATAAAACTTGCCGTAACATATAGCTCTTTTACAAATACTATAGGAACTTGATTTACGAAGACATCTCTTAAAATTCCACCTCCTACTGCAGTTAATACTCCGGCAAACATTATTATCAAAAAATTCAAGCCAAACAAATTGTAAGCAAAAGTACCACCAATTATTGTAAATATTCCTAATCCAAAAGCATCAAACTTTAAAAATAGATTCCAATGCTTTTTCAACCTAGAATACAAAAAGAATATGCATACACCTGATGCTACTGTAATTATTACATATGTAGGATCAGAGATGGAATTTGGAAATCTCCCCATCACTACATCTCGAATCGTTCCACCTGCAACACCAGTAATTGTTGCAAGAAGAATTATTCCAACAAAATCAGATCTGTGATCTATTGCTTTGAAGGCACCAGTTACGGCAAAAGCCATTGTTCCAAATAGATCTAAAATATAAATGAAAACTTCAGATGCAATTGAAAAATCAACCAATCACAATCAAACCGCAAGTATTGTTAATTAAGATTGATGAAAAAAGTTTAAAATTAAATTTGGATAACAAGAATTTTTCTAGCCAAATAGCGAGGATAATCCTTCCATGGCAGCTTCTTCTGATTTGCCTGTATCCTTTGGCTCTTCTTTCTTTGCTTCACTTGGTGACTCTGCTGCTGGAGCGGCCGCCGCAACTGCTACTGGGAGCGCTTTGATTGCATCTTCGATATTGATATCAGCTAAGGCTGCTACCAAAGCTTTTACTTGAGCATCGTTAACTTCAGCACCAGATGCTTTTATAACTGAGCTGATGTTTGTCTCGTTTACTTCCTTTTGTAGCTTGTGAAGTAGTAAAGCGGCGTAAACATATTCCATTGTATCGAAAATCTTTTGTGCGCATAATATAAAACTATTGAGATTACACTTTGAAAGAACCTAGATCAGTATTTTGAGACTTCTAGATATTGAATATAATGTTCTTTTGAGGTTTTTATCTACAAGAGAATCCGTCTTTTGTTTCAAGACTCGTTTTGCTTGATCTTTTTCTGGGCCGTCAGGTAAGGACAAGACGTTGTTGACAAGTTCAGGTAGAGATTCTCGAATCCATCCATCTACCATGGAATAAACTTTTGGTGGAATTAGGTCACATCTATCTTGGTCTAAATCTAGGATTTCGGCAAAATTCTCATGTTCTACTCTGTAAACCATGGCTAAAATAATATTGTCAGGTGTTGGACGCGTTAAAATTGCCACAGATCGCTCCCCTGCTTTTCCTTGAGAGATCTTGTTTTTCAGACCAACAGGATTTATAATTATTCCATTTACACCAACTTTTCTACCTTTAACGCCAGTAATTACTCCAAGGACAAAGTCATTATATTCTCCATTTTTTTTAACAGAGAAAACATGTAATCCTTCTTTTAGCTGAGGTTTTTTCCCAAACACAATTAGATTAGAATAGGTATTGTATTTAATGTATCATTTGAATGCTCACCAATGAGGAAATGGAGGTTTGTTTAATTTTTTGACTTCTGAAGGAAAAATAAAAAAGATCAACACTAAAGTTCACAAAAATATTTTATAAATTACAAAATTGGGCATGGAAAATTTTCAACAAGGGTATAAGTGTAAACGCTGTGAACATTGAACTTATTTATCCTTGCCGTGTTTTCCAATTCTTTCTATCTACCGAAGTAGGTGAGATAGTTCCTCGTTATTATTAATGGGCGAAAATATTACCTAAGTTTTGTTTATCTTTGATTAAATGCAATGTTTTTCATGAATTTTTCAAAGTCATGATTTTCTTGGCCTGTCCCATATACTGTCGCTTTCAATTTCATATTATGTAATGCTTTGAATAAAACATAAGAAACAAGAAGTATTTTGAAAAGACATCTCTGGTTGTAAGTTATCGCCTAGCGTTAATTCTTAATATCGGGGTATTCCACGAACTTCATTGGATAAAAATGAGATTCTGAGGGAATTTTCCGCTGATTCTGATAGGTACTATAAAGTAAAGTTGTTTGATGAGCAAGGATTTGTTAGAAAATCGTGCTCTAAATGTAAGAGGTTCTATTGGACTTTAGATTCTGGAAGAAATACATGTCCTGAGGATTCTCCAGACACCTATTCGTTTATTGGGGATCCACCAACCACAAAGAGGTTTGATTACACACAATCTTGGAAAGAAGTAGAATCATTTTTTGTAAAAAATGGACATTCCTCAGTTTCAAGATATCCCGTGGTTTGCAGATGGCGAGATGACCTTTATTTTACCATAGCATCAATTGTGGACTTTCAGAGAGTTATGGGTTCCAAAGTAGTATTTGAGTTTCCTTCAAATCCTCTAGTTGTTCCTCAGACTTGTTTGAGATTCAAGGATTTAGAAAATGTTGGAGTTACTGGCAGACATTTTTCAAGTTTCTGCATGATAGGTCAACACAGCATACCAAATTCCGATGGATATTGGAAAGATGAATGTGTTGATTTGGATTTTAGATTGTTAACTGAACAATTTGGAATTAGGAAGGAGGAAGTGGTATTTGTAGAGGATGTCTGGGCAGGAGGAGGCTCCTTTGGTTCTTCGTTAGAATATTTTGTTAGGGGATTGGAATTAGGAAATGCCGTATTTACTGAATTTCAAGGAGAGTTAGGCAATCACACTACACTTGATCAAAGAGTTATTGACATGGGTGCAGGGCTTGAGAGATTTGCATGGATTACAAAGGGAACCCCTACTGCCTATGATTGCTGTTTTGGTCCAATTACAAATCATTTGTTTGAAAAGATGGGGATCGATTCTGATTCAGATGTGTTAAAAAAATACTTTATTGAAATCGCAAAGGCTCTCGAAAATTTTGATGATTTAATTGATGTTAGAAAACATGCAGTAAAAAATGCGGGTCTAACAGATAGCCAACTAAATCGAATAATTACTCCACTGGAAGGAATGTATCTCATTGCAGATCATTTGAGGACTTTGATTTTTGCAATCTCAGATGGAGCTCTTCCAAGTAATGTTGGAGGCGGGTACAACCTAAGGATGATTTTGCGTAGAGTCATTGCTACAATAAACAGAATGAATTTGAAATTAGATTTAGATGAGCTGATTGATTTACATATTGATTATCTAAAAGATACATACCCTGAACTAAATTCTAGTAGGGAAGATGTAAAATCAATTCTCAGGATAGAATCTGGAAGATACGAGGACTCAAAAACAAGAATGGGAAAAATTGCAGCAAGACTCAAAGGAAAAGAAAAGCCCCCTACTGTCGATGAATTAATTACCATGTACGAGTCTGACGGAATCACACCAGACTATCTTAAAGAATTTAATGTAATTTCAGAAATTCCTTCTACATTTTATTCAAAACTTTCTGATTTACACCAATCAGAGAAGAAAAAAGACATTGAACAACTTCCCTTAGAAAATATTCCTGAAACTGAGATGTTATTTTATGCAAATGATCCAATGGAGTTCCAAGCAAAAATTCTCAAGGTTTTTAAAAATTCTGTAGTTCTTGATAAAACTTCATTTTATGCTAGAGGGGGCGGACAAGAACCAGACCACGGAGTAATTGCAGGTTCCAAAGTAATTGATGTTAATAAACACGGAGGTGTTGTAGTTCATCAATTGGAAGGACCACTTCCAAAAGAAGGAGACATTGTGAACTGTAAAGTAGATTCAGAAAGAAGACAAAATATAACCAAAAATCACACCAGCACTCATATCTTAAACTCATCATCAAGAAAAATTTTAGGCTCATGGATTTGGCAACATTCAGCGTTTAAGGAGTCTGACCATGCAAGACTTGACATTACACATCATTCACCACTCTCAGAAAAAGAGATTTCCCGAATTGAGGATACAGCAAACTCTATTGTCCAAAAAAATATGGCAGTTACAATTGAGAATTTTGATAGAGGAACTGCAGAACAACGATATGGATTCAAAATTTACCAGGGAGGAGTGGTTCCTGTGAAATCAGTAAGAATTGTGTCGATTGAAGATTTTGATATAGAAGCGTGTGGTGGAACTCATGTCAAAAAAACAAGAGAAATTGATTTAATTAAAATAACAAAGACAAAGAGAATCCAAGATGGGGTAGTTCGAATTGAATTTGTTTCAGGTCCTATTGCACATCAATATGTAAACCAACAAAAAGAAAACGAAGTAAAAATGGCTACTGAGTTAT
The DNA here is from genome assembly GCA_035527875.1 of Nitrosopumilaceae archaeon. Lineage (GTDB taxonomy): Archaea > Thermoproteota > Nitrososphaeria > Nitrososphaerales > Nitrosopumilaceae > Nitrosomaritimum. The sequence goes on from DATKZR010000134.1 coordinate 11,624, forward strand.
TACAAAAACAACATAAAGAAAAACAAAGAGAAGAGAAAAACCAAAAAACTAGAGAAAAGATTCCGGTTTTGCTTGAACAAATTTCCAAGGTTAATAGTGGTAAACACACCTTAGAAGAAATCGAAATAAGCATAATTGATTCGATGAAGTTTTGCTTTACCTCGAGTGAGCAATTTGATGAATTTTTTCATATTAATTTTGGGAAGAAATTGGTAAAAAAAGAGCCAAATTCCGTTTACGTAGGTATTTTTGAGTTGGACCAAACAATTAGAGTAATAGTGTATGCAGGGGATGAGATTTCCAAGACAAAAAATGCGGGTCTGATTGCAAAATCAGCCTCAGAAATCCTTGGCGGTGCAGGTGGAGGTGATGCTAAATTTGCTCAAGGGGGCGGAAAAAACATATCAAAAAAAGACGAAGCAATCAACAAAGCAAAATCAATGGTTTTAGGATGAGTTTTTAAAATGACGGTAAACTGGAGAGAAATTGAATCAAAGTGGAGAGAAATATGGAAAATAAACAAGGATTTTGAGACAGATCCTAATGCAAAGAAAAAAAAATTTATTACAGTTGCATATCCTTATCCCAACTCACCTCAACACATTGGCCATGGTAGAACTTACACCCTGGCTGATGTTCATGCAAGATTCTATAGAATGTGTGGATACAATGTTTTATTCCCAATGGGGTTTCACTACACGGGAACCCCAATACTCGGGATGGCAAAACGAGTTGAAGCAAACGATACTGAACTAATTAATAACTTGAAAAACTTGTACGGTGTTCCCGAAGGTATAATTAAGGAATTTATAGAGCCTGTAAAAATTGCAGATTATTTCCACGAAGAGATAAAATCTGGAATGATTGAGATGGGATATTCAATTGATTGGAGACGTGAATTTACTACAATTGATCCTGTGTATAGTAAATTTATAGAATGGCAGATAAACATACTACGAGAAAAGAATCTAATAATTCAAGGATCTCATCCAGTTGGTTGGTGTCCCAAGGATCAAAATCCTGTTTCTCAACATGATACATTGGGTGATGTGGAACCAGATTTTACTGAATATATTTTGATTAAATTTCAATTTGATGATTACATTATTCCAACAGCCACGCTTCGACCTGAAACAATCTTCGGAGTTGTTAATCTTTGGGTTAATCCTGAAATTGTTTACAAAAAGATTACAGTAGATAATGAGAAATGGATTGTAAGTCCTGAATGTGCATACAAGCTAGAATTTCTAGATAAGAAAATTTCTTATGAAGGGGAGATAAAAGGTTCAGAATTAATTGGAAAAGAAGTTACAGTTCCCCACAGAAATGAATCAATTGTAATCCTTCCGGCAAGTTTTGTTGAAAGTGACACAGGAACCGGTATGGTCATGTCTGTTCCTGCTCATGCACCTTTTGATTATCAGGCACTTTTAGACCTCAAAAAGTCAGAATTTGAGCCCATATTAGCGGCAAAAATCAAGGAAATCAAGCCCATATCCATAATTAACACTAAAGAGTTTGGAGAAATTCCTGCAAAAGAGGTAGTTGAAAGATTTGAGATATCAGATCAAAATGATCCTAAACTTGTAGACGCCACCAAAGAAGTCTATGGAAAGGAATTCTATGGCGGTAAACTAAAAGAAAACACCGAGCAGTTTTCAGGAATTAAAGTTGCATATGCAAAAGACACCATAAAAGAATGGTTAACTGAAAACAAACATGCAGACATTTTGTTAGAACTTACAAACACTCCTGTAAAATGTAGATGCGGTGAAGAATGCGTAGTCAAAATTCTAAACAATCAGTGGTTCCTAAACTACAAGGATCAAGATTGGAAGGATAAAGCTACGCAATGTTTTGATTCAATGAATATTTTACCACAGGAAATAAAATCAGAATTTAACTATGTGATTGGATGGCTACGAGAACGAGCATGTGCAAGACAACATGGTCTTGGAACAAAACTACCATGGGATAAAGACTGGATTGTTGAGAGCTTATCTGATTCTGTAATTTACATGGCATATTACACAATTTCAAAATTTGTAAATGATAAAAGATTAACTGATGAATTTTTAACTGATGAATTTTTTGACTATATATTTTTAGGAAAAGGGGATGTAACTAAAATTTCTGAACTAACAAAAATGTCACGGGATTTAATTGATGAAATTAAAAACGAGTTTGAATATTTTTATCCCGTTGATTCAAGACATTCAGGTCGTGACCTTGTTCCCAACCATCTAACCTTTTTTGTCCTGAATCATGTTGCCATTTTTCCTGAGAATAACTGGCCGCGTGAAATTGTAGTTAATGGTTCTGTATTAATGAATGGTTCTAAAATGTCCAAGAGTATGGGAAACATTATCCCACTTAGAAAGGCAATTGCTGATTATGGGGCAGACCCAATCAGACTTGCAATAATAATTTCAGCCGAGTTATTGCAAGATGCTGATTTTAACATGGAGTCTGTTTCAGGCATACAAGGAAAGCTAGAAGGGTTACTTGAGGAATGTTCTAGGCTCAAAGTAGAGAAATTAGAGAAATTAGAACCTGAAGATAGATGGATTAAATCCAAGACTCAAAGTTTGATTTTGCAGGTAACAGAAGCAATAAAGAAGATGAGACTTCGTGAGGCGTTGCATGATATCCTCTACTCCTTTGAGACTGATTTGAATTGGTATATCAAAAGAGTAAATGCAAAAAACAGAAAAAACGTTGTTGGAATATTACATGAAATAAATTCAGCTAGAGTTGCTATGCTATCTCCATTTGCACCACATATTGCAGAAGAAATGTGGCAAAGATTAGGGAATACACAAATGATATCAACATCAGAATGGCCAGAAATTTCTCAAAATATAGATGCTACTGCTATTTTATCTGAAGAGCTTTTAAAATTAATAATTGAGGATATTACAAATATTCTCAAAGTTACAAAAATTACTCCACAAAAAATTACCATTTATACTACAGATTCATTCAAATCGAAAGTATATCGTGCTGTTTTGGAAAAAGTGATTGCAGGTCAGACAAACATGGGAATGGTAATGAAAGATCTGATATTAAATCCAGAAACTCAAGAGGTCAAAAAAAATCCTGATTTTGTACAAAAAACCATCAAAGACATCCTATCAGATCCACCTGAAATGCGAAATATCAAACTAAAGTCCAAAGAATTTAATGAAAAAGAATTTTTTATCCATGAGCTTTTAGAGATTGGAAAGAAAGAATTCGGAGCTATGATTTCAATATTTTCAGAAACAGATTCAGACATTTATGATCCTAAAGGAAAAGCAAGACATGCAAGACCTTTCAAACCTGCAATATTAATAGAATAAATTGGTTTTAGAAAAATATCTATTATCTAAATTGCGAGAATATTTGCTCGTTGCAATTTTAGTTACTAATGTGAGATATTTTCTTATTATCACATATTCTGTCTTCTAAATTCAAAGCTCTCAAATGGGAGTTTTCGCCAAATTGGTACACAAAAAATACAAAGAAATCTCAAGGTGTAGATAGGTACTTTTTACAATAGTACAAAATTAGAACCAAGTATACCTTCCAATATCTTATGTTACGAAAATCACCTAATTATAGTAAAAAAAAAGAAACATCAAGTCCTTTTCAGAATCGGGCGATAGAGAGTTGGACCTGAGTTTCATATTTAGTATATTGAAAGATGACTTAACCTTGTGTATGTGAAAAAAAATACATACATTGTCAAAAAAAACTTTTTTCTTCCGAATTTTATTCCTAATTTTATCAACCAGATTGAGGCTATCAGATAGTGTATTTATTAGGTTAAAATAGATTCTAGCCAATTGAAGATTGCAGTTTGTGGAATTGGAGTTTCAGGTAGTTATCTAATATCTAGACTTAAGGATTCTCATGAGGTCGTAGGATTTGAGAGGATGCCAGAGGAAAAACACGACTCTATTTGTGCATGGGGAACTTGTAAATCCAAGATGATAGAATTATGTAAAAAATCAGGCGTAGACTTTGAGGACTATGTTATCCACAATGGAAAAAATATGCACGTTGAGATGAATAGTGGTGAAAAATTTGATATCGGATTACAAGGATTATGTACGTATGACAAGATTCAACTTATCAGAGATTTTGTAAAAGGATGTATGGTAAATTATGGAATTGCACCAAAACTTGAAGAACTCGAAAAAGAGTTTGATCTAATTGTTGATTGTACCGGATTTCACAGAGTTTATCTTCCAAAATTAGAAGAAGACTTCTTTTTGCCGACGTTTGAATACAAGGTACAATATGAAGATAAGGTTCCATATGATGATTTTCTAGTTAGACCCTTTGCGAAAATGACAGGATATTTTTGGTATTTTCCACTTGGGAAAAATCTAGCACATATTGGGGCAGGCGATTATAAAAAAAATCATGTTAAAGCTACTGATGAATTTTTAGAAAAACATGGAGGTAAAGTCATAAAGACAGTTGGACGACCAATTAGATTAGCAACTCCCAACATGTGTAAACCATTTTACAAGGGAAAGGTGGTAGGAGTGGGAGAATCAATAGGAACCGTATATCCCCTACTAGGAGAAGGAATAATTCCCAGTATGGAGTGTGTCGATATTTTTGTAAAAAATCTAGGAGATAATGAAGCTTATGAAAAAGAGGTGTTAGAGCACTTTAAGATTTATGGTAAAGTATTCAATTTTGTAAGAAACAAAATGAAAAACAAATTCAGCATGGTGAAACAAATTTTAGAACTCTTGTCAATTTTTAGATATATGAAAAAAAATCAAGCTCGTTTTGGAATGGAAATTCACATGAAAGATTTGATGAAGGTTGCCAAAGCCTAACTAAAACTAACAGAGCCAAAATTCTCTCGATTTGTCCTATTTGAGGACATGTTGTATTGGTAAATTATTTTTGAATATTCATCAAACTCCTGTTTCATTTCCCCTAGATTTTCTGAGAGATAGAATCCTGGGCAATCGCCTGTAAATTGATATGATGCATGAACTCTTGCCATTCCTTTTTCATTTTCAAGCCAGGTTGAAAATGGATACAAATAACAAACTCCTGGGCGATCCGGATGCATATTACATCCTCCTTTTTCATCCAGGAACCTACATGAGATGTGGGTTCCATCATCTTGCAGAGTCTCATCTGTTTTTCGTTTTAGATTAATTGTAGTCATTGTTGTGGACTGTCCAGATGGTCCTGGTTCCCCATAGGTAACAGTGAGGGTTTCATTTTTAATAAAATCAGAAGTATTTTTGTATTTTAGACCCTTACCAATTATGATAAGATCATCAGAGGTTAATGGTAGTCTTCCTTGCCTATCACAGCAGTTATGACAATCAGGCCAATAGCATTTCCATAAAATGTATTTTTTTTCTGATTGAAGATATGGAATATGAAAAATTACATCTTTAACTTTAACTGGAAAATCTGAGACATCAGTAATTTTACCTAGCATAAATTGTCGTAAAATGGGGTCGATGTTCCAATTTTTTTGTAACAGATTTAGTGATTCTTCAATTTCTTTTTGAGACAAGTATTAAGTTATAACATCTTTTGAAGATGTTATTAATGTTGAGCGAAAAAGGAAAATATGCATCAGCCACTGAAAATAGAAGATTTGTTTGGGCAAAGGTTGTTTGGCCTTTAATTTTAGAATTAAATGATGTAACCTTTACCTTAAAACAATATCAAAAGAAACGTGATGAAGTGTGTATGAAAGGGGAAATTGATGTTTCAGCTACATCGCGTGGTTTAGTTTCTCTAATGCAAAAAGAAATTTTGTTAAAAGAAAATCTACTTTATTCTATTCACTATCGATTAATTCCGTACCTGCGATTAAGAGCAGAATGTGATTATGGTACGGCAATTCATGAAGTTAGAATAAAGTAGCAAATAATTATATTCTAAACCAATAGTAATTGTTTTGGTAGCCCGATAGTCTAGCGGTCAAATAATTTTAGATCAAGGATTCTGCCCTCTGGATCTCAAGAGTGGATAGGCAGAGACGGCAGTTCGAATCTGCCTCGGGCTACTTGAAATATTCTATCTAGATGCTTGTGCTATTCTTTCTAGCTCATTTTTCTTCTTGACAGATGGAGCATTAGAATCGTTTTTTGATGCCAAGATAAGTTGTTCGGCCATGTGTTCTTCAATGGGTTTTGGGTTTGAAAAAGTAGATTCCTTGATGGCATCTGAAATAAATCTTAAAGCCAAATCAACTCTTCGGATTGGAGCAACATCAACTGAAACATGGTAAACTGTTCCACCATAAACAATTCTTGTTGTATCTTCGTTTGGGGCAGAAAATTCTATCGCTCGAACTAAAACCCCAACTGGATTTTCTCCAGTTTTAAGGGAAATAATATCAAAGGCAATTTTAATCGTGTTTAAGACTCGAATTTTTTTTCCAGCCATCCTTCCTGTATTTTTAGAATACTTTTTCCCAAAATGCATAAGTTTGTTGCAAAATCTTTCAACAATGTTAACGTCAGCTTTATTGAATCGTTTAAGGGCTGATCGTCCATATGTATATGGTAATATTTGCTTTCTCAAAGATATGGCGGTTTTAAGTCCTGGATCCTTTACCTCTATTTCTGACAAATCCCATTTTCTAAATAATAATAGATTCTTTGTTGGTTCCAAATTTATCTCCTAGGTTTCTCTTTTTTACCAATTACAAGTTCATGAAGTGAGGTGCCATTTACTTTGAATACTTTGAATCTTACTCCAGGAATATCACCCATAGCACCACCTTGTGTGGCACCCATTCCTTGTATATGCACCTCATCGTGTTCGTCAATAAAGTTCATAGCACCGTCTCGTGGTAAAAACGCAGTAACTGTTTTACCATTTTTAATTAATTGAACTCTAACACATTTCCTAATAGCAGAGTTTGGTTGTTTTGCAGCTATCCCTACTTTTTCTAAAACAATTCCTCGTCCTTGTGGAGCACCACCAAGTGGATCTGCCTTTTTATCAATTCCCAACTTACGTCTCTTGTAACTGGAAATTGCCCATCTTTGTTTCTTTTTTTTCTCTTTTAGGACACGTCCCGCAAATAATCCAAGTGGTGATTTTCTCATATCTTACATCTCCAAGGTTGCTCTTTGAGGACTGTTGATTAATACACTGCTAATGTTAAAATATCGTTTTGCAAGTAACCTTGCCTTCTCTGCGTTTCTTCCTTCACGGCCAACTACAATCCCTTTCTTTCTTGGATCAACCATAATTATTGCTTGTTTTGTCCCATCTGCACGAGTACTTATCTTAACTTCAGAAATCAATTTTGAATTTAACAGATTTGTCAAAAATTTTGCCGGATCTTCATCGAACTCAACGAGTTCTACATTTCTTTTTACAATATTTTGTAATGATTTAATGTGGCATCCACCCTTTCCAATCGCTAATCCCATTTTGCCCGTATTAACCACAAAAATTACACGGTCTTGTTTTTCGTCGTCAATACAATCACGAGCTGTTGCACCTGTAACATTTTGGAAAAGAGACATCATACGCATTTGTTCAGTTGTAAGTTTGATTGATAGTGTCATAATAAATCTTAATTATCTCCAAATAAAATTTGTCTCATTTAAATCTACATTTGATGACTTATAATTTTTCATTTGGTTTCCTCAGTTTCTGTATCTTTGAGAATTGATTGGATGTTTGTATCCGTTAGAGATGTAAATGATAGAGTTGAAATTCTAAATTGTAAGCCGCACAATCTACCTAGTGCAACTGAGGTTCCTTGAAAGTTAACAAAGGGGATTTTTTCTTTTTTCGCATCCAATTGAATTTTCTCAAATATTTCTTTTTCTACAGACTGAGACAATATAATGAGTTTAGAATTTTTTACGGAGTTCAACACTTGCTTAGCACCCATTGTAATCTTGTCCTCTTTTAAGGCATCTTTTAGGGCTTTTTCTAGTATCTTACTCATTCCTTACTGACGATCGGTCATATGGGGCTTTATAGGTTTATTGAAACTTTACACGCGGAGAGAAAATTCTAATTTGAAATACCAAAAATAGACCCAAGTGAAGAAAACATAGACCCCATCTGTTCAAAAAAGTCTGGAGATTTTTCTTTTTGTAATCGTACTTGTTCATAAGTTTGTCCTGATTCTGAAATAACAAAATCATTTTTTTCTTGTACATTTATTTGATTTTGAGGAATCACGTTATTTTTTTGAGGCATTTCTGATAAAGCTGTTTCAAGATTCTTTTGGGCAAGGCTATAATTTGGATTTTTTCCTAACACCTTAGCATATAGAGAAACTGCCTCCTCATAGTTACCCATAATTGCAAGCACATTTGCTTTATTGTTTAAAGCCGGAAGAAAATTGGAATTAATTTTTATGGCTTTATCATAGTGAAGTATTGCGTCATTATAATACCCTAATTTTCCAAGAGAAGATCCTTTATTTGTCAACACTTCAACATTGTTTGGGTCTTTGGATAATGATTCATTAAAGAATTGAAGAGAGTTTTCAAATTTACAAAGTCGGTATAAAGCTGGCCCCATTCCATCGTAGTATGAGATAGTATCAGAATATTTGTTCGTATCACATTCTAAATTAATTTGGTTTAGTAATTTACCTAGTTCAAGATCTTCTACAGAAAGATTATCTGTTTTAGGAGGCGGATTTGTTTCAGGCGGGTTTGAGTTCGATGGTTTTTCTTCTTTAGATTCTGTCGATTTAATTGTAGAATTATTATTTGATTTAGAATCCTTTGTTTGTTCGTTGTCATTAATTTGAATTATTGAACTTTCATCGTCAATTATATTTTTATCGTGATTGTCATTTGAATTATAATAATCATTTGATGTATTGGAATTGTCATCTGATGTATTGGAATTGTCATCTGATGTACTTGGCATATCTTCATAAAATTCGAAATTTGTTACATACTCCGTTTCAGCATAATGAGCTTTAATGGAATACAAACCATCAACTTTAAAATTCACTCCTGCCTTTACAAGAAAACTTGTTGAAAATTCTAAATTTTTATCTATTGTTCCAAAATAAAATCCTGCAGGTGTTCCAAAAGGATCATAAATCCCTATTAACACAGTAGGTGATTCAAGTGATGAAACGATTCCAGTAATTTCTACATTCTCCCCATTAGTGTATACCTCCTTTTGGGTAAATAATAAAATAATTTCAGGTTTAATTTGTTCTTCTAGTATAGGATCTGGTTGAGAAACATTCCCAATAATTGTAAAAAACTCGTCTTGACTAATGCTCCTATAATCTATTTGTACTTTGTAGTTTCCAGACTCTTCATAAAAGGGAGAGTCCAATGAAATTATTTTATAAAAATTTCCATCCCCATCAAGTTCCAAATTATTTGCAGATAGAATTTTCCCATCTGGATCATAAATGCTAACTGCCACTATTGGCATTGAAAATTCCTGAATGGTACCAGACAGGAATAATGTATCCCCCGTACTATATTCAGATTTGTCAAATTCCACAAAAATCGAATCTGCAAAGATTTCAGAGGTCATTGTAAAGGCTAATACGGTTATCACTAGCAGTATACCTAATTTGTTTCCTAGCACATGTGTAAAAACGTAATTTTGTATTTAATAATCACGTAGGAATTATACTTTTGATTATTCAATAATGATAGAAGTAGCTATGGATGGAGCCAAAGCTATCTGTTCTTCTATCGAATCCCACACAAACGATTCAATGAAAAAAGATCCCGAATTTTCTGGTAGCCATGATTGAGAAACTTCTAGATTCTGGTTTTCGGATAATTTACCGGTCATCCAAGAAAGTGATACTACTGAATCATTGCTATCTTTAATCTGAATCAAATAAACAAATTTTTGGTCAAATATTTGCTCGTTTTTAATTGAACCGACAATCTGAATTCGATTTTTTTCCTGAAAAGAGTTCATAGGTTTACCCGAACCATCAGTCAAGGTAATAGGAGAATTTGTTAATTTTTCCAAGGATGGAATAGAGGAACCAACTTTTGCCAAAGTAATGATTTCAAGATTATCTGATGTAGAATATGGCTTTGGTAATGTGTAGTCATTGTATTTGGCAAAAATTTCATCCTCAGGCAAGGCAAGTAATCTATTTCCGCTAGATGATAGATTTTGGGTCAAGATAATTGTTGCAACAAAAACCCCTGATCGTTCTGATGTTTCTATTCCAGTAACTTCAATTCCAGCAACATCAGAATCTGAAAATATGTGAATAGGAATTTGATCCAGTGCTTCAGGATTAAGATTTAGGTCCGGATCAATTACTCTGATCAACGCAGATGCGTCTGAAAGAAAGTTAGTTTCAGAAAACTGTATATCCCCTATATTCCAATTAGTAAGAGCTGATTCTGTCAATACTACACCGTCGGCAAATTCAAAAGAAATTGTTATTGCAGAATCTCGGTCAACTTCTAAAAATCCACTTGTAGGTCCGTTTCCTAAAGTTCTAGGAGTGGTGTCAATATCTCCATCTCCATCAGCATCATGAGAAAATCCTGTCAAAGTAATCTCTGCTGTAAATATTCCAGTATTTACTCCCGTCTCAGTGAATCTATAGGGTTCAAGAGAATGACTGCCGGTTGAAATTTTAATTGGATTGTATTCATCATCCCCAATCGAATCAATGAGATGTCTATCAGAATTCCAACTGGGAGCAAGAATAGTTATTTTCACCTTATCAGTCCAAGAGTAGACAGGTTTGTCGGTAAAAATTGGAGCATATGGTTTGTCATAATCAGGTATCTGTTCTGCATAAACTGGAAGAATAAACATTGCAAGAATAAAAAATAAATTTAGCAATAAAAAAATATAGAATTAATATGATTTAATCTTTGAGAATACAACAGGCTTTTCTTAGTTAAGGTTCATCAGGTAAAGAAATGGCTAAAATATTGTCTCCCCGTAACAGAATTTTCCCCAAATTCTGAGGTTTCTCATCTGTAACATCTTGAGCATCATCTAATGAGAGATTCATGTGAACATCAAACTCTTGTAGACTTCCTTTGATAGATCTATTATTTCTTAATCGTAACAAAATAGATTTATTTTTACTGTTGCTCATCAATGTAGATATTTCGTCAGCCATCTATTTCACGATATTTTTTATTTTTTTACTGACTTGCATGTACAAATCAACTGTTCCACTTCCAATTGGAATATTACTTCCAACGATTACATTTTCGGTAATTCCTTTTAGTTCTTCAACCTCTCCCCCTAGGGCAGCATGAGCAATTGTAGGAACCGTAATTTCAAATGCAGCTCTAGCTAGAACGCTGTCTTTACTTCCAGCAATTCCATGTCTTCCAATTTGTTGCATGTATCCTTTGGAGCACATCAAATCAGATACCAACATAATGTATCTATTATCAACCTCTAATCCCTGGTCTCCCAAAGTATGATTTAGTTCATCAATCAAAGCATTTCTTGATGCCTCAATTCCCAGCGTACCTGCAATCTCAAATACATTATTGGTTCTTACATTTTTCTTATCAATTCCCTTAACCTCAAGTACTTTAGCCATATTAGATCCAGTTGTTTGAATTACCCATTCATCATCTTTTTGAACCAAAGTAACACGTGCAATATCAGGAACTCCTTTAACTGTAGAATTGAGAACTTTATTTCTAATTGCTATTACGGTTGGAGCATCTGATTCTTCCACTAATTTTAAAGTCAGTAATTCACCTGTGGTTTCCATCTTAAATTTTTTGTTAGATAGTAATGCAGCCTCAACTTCACCGACGGTACATCCTCTGTTTCTTAATTTGTTTGGGCTGAGAATAAGTCTGATTTCAGTATTATAATCAGTTTCACTACTTTCAAGTAAATCGGTGATTTTTGTTTGTAGAATATTCCTTGCAATCCCAATAGCTTTTTCTCTTGATTTTTTTGATTCCTCATCTAAGTAAATATCCATAGTTGGAGTAACTGGTTTCTTTCTTGCATCAACTAATTCAATTAGTCTTGGAAGACCCAAGGTTACGTTTCTTTCTTTAATTCCTGCAAAATGAAATGTCCTCAAGGTCATTTGGGTACCAGGTTCTCCTATTGATTGAGCGGTTACAATTCCTACTGCTTGACCTGGCTCTACTTGGGCCTGGTTGTATAGAAGAAGCCCTTTTTTTCCGACAATTGTCACTCCTTCTTTACTTAGTTTTGAATCACGAAGACCTTCAGTAACTAGTTTTTTTAATCTTGGATTGAATGTTTTAGTGTATTTTTTGGCAATTTCTTCAATCTCATCTTTGGTTCCCTTTTTTCCAGAATCAATAAGAGTTTGTGATTCAATTAATCTATTAACATTAAAGGCCTCACCATGATCACTTTTTTGCACATCAATACCATCTTCACCATACAAGAATTGAATAATGTGACCATGTGGATCTCTAACGGTTCCATCATATTCTAATCTAATGTGTTCTAAAGCGTTAATTAATCTACGTTGCATGTATCCACTTTGCTGGGTTCGAACAGCAGTATCTACTAGTCCCTCCCTTCCTCCCATCGCATGGAAGTAAAATTCTAGTGTGGACAGACCTTCTCTATAATTTGATTTTACAAATCCTTTTGCATCGGGATTTGGATCATGCTCTTGAAAATGTGGGAGAGCACGGTTATGAAAACCAGAGTGTAATCTATTTCCTCGCCTTGATTGTTGTCCCAAAGCACCTGCCATTTGCCCGATGTTTAAGGATGAACCTCTAGCTCCAGTTGTTGCCATTATTCTTCCTGCGTTACTTTGGTCTAGTGATTGATCAGCAGTGTTTCCTGCCTTGTCTCTTGCTTTACCCAGTTCGTTTACAATGTAGGCTTCCAAAGCTTCCTCAGGCTTCATTCCTCTAGTTAGTTTTAGAGTACCCTTTTCATATTGAGAGGTCAGATCAGAAATTACATCATAAGTTTCCTGAATATCATCAAGAATTTGTTGTTTTTCCTTTTCAGGAACTTCTAGATCTGAATAACCATAACTAAACCCATAATGAGTGATGAATTGTTTAACCATAATTAAAATGGAATTCAAGAAAGATTTTGCTTCTGCGTTTCCATAATCTTTTGCAATTCTATGTAATACACTTTCTGGCTCTTCTGCACCTATTGAGGCCTTGTCAATTACTCCGCTAATTAGTTCTCCTTGTTTAATTACAACATCCTTTGGAGATCCTTGAGTTCCTTTGGACCATTTCGATGTAATTACATAATTGAAGTCTTTTGGCAAGAATAATGAGAATAATTGTTTTCCAGTATATCCAAGACCATCTTTTGTTTTTGTGCCAGGTTTCGGTAATTGTCCAGAATATGCACCAAGCATTGCAAGATTTGAAAATTCTTGAACTGACAAAACAGTGTCATCTTTTGTAAGAAGATATGCACCTGTAACAAAGTCTCTTAATGCACCAATAATTGGACCGCCATATCTTGGAGAGATTAGTTGGTCTTGAACTCTCATTAACAAAATTGCCTCAGCTCTAGCTTCTTCGCTTTGAGGTACATGCAAGTTCATTTCATCCCCATCAAAGTCTGCATTGTATGGTGGACATACAGATGGATGTAACCTAAAAGTTCGTCCTGGCAATACTCTAACATAATGCGCCATAATAGACATTTGGTGAAGTGATGGTTGTCTGTTAAACATGACTATATCCCCATCTGAAAGATGTCTCTCCACTAGATATCCAATTTCAAGAGTTTCGGCAATTATAGAACGGTCTTCAACAAAATCCAGTCTAATTTTTACCCCATCTGGCCTAACAATATAATTTACACCTGGGAATGTATTTGGACCATTGATTACAAGTTCTCTCATTCTTTTAATATTCCATTCAGTAACGATTTCTGGAATTGTTAATTTCATTGCAATTTGATCTGGAACACCTACTTCAGACAAATCCAAGTTTGGGTCAGGGGATATGACAGTTCTACTTGAAAAATCTACTCTTTTTCCAGATAAGGAACCCCTAAATCTTCCTTCTTTTCCTTTTAGTCTTTGAGTTAATGTTTTTAGAGGACGGCCAGAACGATGGTGGGCTTGAGGGATACCAGAAACTTCGTTATCAAAATATGTAGTTGCATGATATTGTAATAAATCAACTAAATCTTGAACAATAAGAGGAGGCGTTCCTGCTTCTTTACTCTCCTTGAGTCTTTGGTTGACTCGGATAATATCCACCATTTTATGGGTTAAATCGTCTTCAGACCTAATTCCAGTTTCAAGAATTATAGAAGGTCTAACAGTTACCGGAGCTACAGGCATTGCTTGTAAAATAAACCATTCAGGTCTTGCTGTAACAGGATCATATGATAAGAGTTGTAAATCAGCATCTAAAATTTGTGTAAATCGTTCTCTAATTGTTATTGGAAGGAGTCTATGTTCCCCTATCTCGGTTTTTTCCACAAATATAGTGGGTTTGGTAAAAATCAATTCATATTGTGTTTTTCCACAATGTGGACATTCTTTTGCTTTCTTAGCTTTTTCTATTATCTGCTCAGGAATACGTTTTTGAGAAATTATAGTATAAGCCAAATGTTTGTCTTTAATTGCTTGGAATTCATCCAAATCTTCTTGTGGAACTCTTAGTCTAGCACATGACCTACAGACAGATTGTAAGAGTTTGTGGATGTTATCAATAAATGCAATATGTAAAATTGGTTCTGCAAGCTCGATATGTCCAAAGTGTCCTGGACATCTTGCAGCCGTATTTCCACATGTAAGACATTTTTGTCCAGGTTCTAATGTTCCCAATCTTCCATCCATCAACCCCCCTTGAACGGGCATACCATCTTCATCATAGGTTTCAGGTGCTGTAATTTCAGCAACCGAATATTTTCTAATTTCTGTGGGAGACCAAACCGAAAATCTTATTCCGTCAATTGATTTGATTGCTTGCATTGACATTATACTTTCTCCTTTATCAATAATCTAGGCGCTATATTCAAACTTTGCATCTCTTGAAGTAATAATTTGAAAGCATATGCAACGGTAACAGATGATACTTTAGCTTTATCGCCACACACTCTGCAAACATATTTTCTTTGTTTAACATCATGATAAGCAACAAGTCCACATCTTTCACAAACAAAGATATCTGCTTTATCAGATTCATCTAACAGTCTATCTTTTAGAATCATTGAAGCACCATAGGCGATCAAACAATCCCGTTCCATTTCACCAAATCTTAAACCACCACCTCTAGCTCTTCCTTCTGTTGGTTGTTTGGTCAACATCTGAACTTGTCCACGAGCTCTTGCATGTATTTTGTCTGCAACCATATGATGTAATTTTTGATAATAAACAACTCCAATGAAAACTTCGACTGGAAAAGACTTTCCAGTTCTTCCGTCATACATTATTTCTTTACCAGAATATTTGAAACCTGCAGCATCTAATACAGGTTTTACTTCTTCAATTTTTTCACCAACAAATGCAGAACCATCAAATTGGCTTCCTCTTAGTGCACCTGCTTTTCCACATATAGATTCCATCATCATTCCAACTGTCATTCTTGAAGGAAACGCATGTGGGTTGATAAGAACATCAGGTGAAACACCCTCTGCGGTATATGGTAAGTCTTCTGCTTTTGCTAATATACCAAGAACCCCTTTTTGACCATGTCTTGATGCAAATTTATCTCCAATCTCTGGGATTCTCATATCTCTTGCTCGGATTTTATACATTTTTCCTCCTTCGTTGGATTGTGTCATTACCACAGTATCAATAACCCCTGTTTCAGATGGTCTCACACCAATTGAAGTATCACGTCGATACGGACCTGTTGATTCAAATTCTCTATATTCTTCCATAAATCTTGGTGGACTAGTTTTTCCAATTAGGATATCACCTCCTTTTACGGTTGCCTCAGAAGCTACAACACCGTCTTCTTCTAAAAGTCGGTAGGCTTTTTCACCCTTGTATCCTCTAATATTATCCTCAGCATTTGGAATTTCAAAATTATCACGCATTCCGCCTGGATATTGTTTTGCTTCTGTATCATAAACTCTAAAGAAGAATGTCCTTCCCAAACCTCGATCAACTGATGGTTGACTCAAAACAATTGCATCTTCAATATTGTAACCATCAAAAGGTAAAACTGCAACGACACAATTTTGACCAGCTGGCCTATCTTCTAATCCAAGTAACTTCATGGCTTTAGTATTAACCATAGGGGTTTGTGGATAAAGCATTAGATGTTGTCTTACGTAGGTACTTGTGTTCATCATTGGTGTGGAAAATCCTAAGCTTTGTTTTGCCATAGCAGATTCATAGGTATTTCTTGGAGATTGATTATGTTCCGGATATGGAATAATAGACGCTCCCGCTCCAAGTATTGATGGTGGAAAAACTTCCAAGTGTGTGTATTTCTTGGTTTCTTTTTCATTTAATGTTACATAACAATTTTCCTCTTCGTTTGCATCGATTAATTCTAGTACCCCCATTCTCAATAGATCGTTCCATGAAAGTAGTTTCTTTGTTACTTTGTCTAAGAGCTCCTGAGTTAGTAAGGATCTATTATCTTTAATAATTATTAATGGTCTTAAGACGCGACCTGCATTACAATTGACATAAAGCCTCTTTGTTGCGCCTTCGGTGTCAGATTGGTGGAACGAAATTCCCACATGAGGGTGAATCTTGGAGGTTCGTCGCAATTCTCTAAGAGATTCAGCTAATTGCCCACCGTCTTTGAAATAGCCAATAAGGCGACCATCAACAAATATTCTGGTTCCATCTTTTTTAAGATCATTTTTTGCATCAAAGAAATGAACCGTACCCAAATCATATAATTTCTCTACAATTTCTTCTGATGGAATATTTACTGAGATGATTCCTGAAAGAGCAAGATTTTTTACAAGACCACAATTGGAACCTTCAGGAGTTTCACTTGGACATATTCTTCCAAAGTGTGTTGCGTGTAAATCTCTTGCTTCAAAGTTAGGCTGGGTTCTGCTTAAGGGAGATTGAATTCGTCTTAAATGGCTAATTGTTGATAGATAGTTTGTTCTGTCTAGAAGTTGAGTTACCCCAACCCTACCTCTTCCCCAATTTCCAGTCGCAATTGCATTGTTTAATTTATCACTAATAATTCCTGGACGAATTGCAGCTGCTACTGCGTTTATTCCTCGTTTTTGACCTGATCGCTCTAATTGATATTTCATATCTCTAACCAAATTTCTAAAAGCAGTTCTGAAAAGATCTGCTAACATTTGTCCTGCAAATTTTATGACTTTGTTCCCATAATGATCCTTGTCATCTGGATATATCCATCCTAATTTTAGTTCAAGTAGTTTACATGCAGCTTCTCCCAAAAATTGCGCCTTTTCTTTTCTATTTTCAGGATGTTTTCCCAAATGGGGTAAAAGTCCCCAATCCAAAAGTGTTTCAGCACGTTTAATCTGAAATTCCTCTAGCATTCCCGGAGCAATCCTCTTACTGATATAAACAATTGAATCCTTTGATGTAGGGACATCCGACGCTTTTTCAAATGATCCTTCTAGTTCATCTTGGACTTCCTCAACAAGGGACACTGCAGCAGCTGCTTCTTTATCTGATTCTAATCCAAGCGCTCTCATTAAAATTACAACTGGAATATCAACTGGTGATCCTGGTATTCTAGCTACGATAAGTCCATCATTTTTCATAACCAATTCTAACTTTGCACGATAACCAACAATCGATGAATATACCTTGGCTTTGAAAACAATATTCCCTCCTAATGTTTCTCTATCAACAATTATTTTGTTATAAGAAAGATCCTCTAATCCAACTATTACTCTCTCAGATCCGTTAATTATAAAATAGCCACCAGGATCATTTGGATCTTCTCCATGTTCAATTAATTTTTGAGACGAAAAATTATTCAATATACATGCATTGGATTTTACCATAACTGGTACATCACCGATGTGTACAAATCTGGATTCTAAGATTTTTCCATCCTCAATTACACTTGCCTCCATCATTACAGGAGCAGAGTAGGAAACATTTCTAAGTCTAGCTTCTGCAGGAGTTATGTGAGTTATAGAACCATCAAGCTCCATCATTCTTGGCTGTTGGAGTTTTACTTTACCTAATTGAATCTTGTAAGGGTATTCTGCATTTTCAATTTCTATTTGTCCCACTTCATTAATTATACTTTGAAGGCCTCTCTCCAAGAATTCATCAAATGAATTAAGATGTTGGCGAGCAATTCCCTCTCTTTTGAGTATATCTTGAATTATAGGCCAACGTTTAGTGGAGGGATTTACCAAATTAAACTTCCACCACGTATCGATAGTAAAGGCTCTGACCAGCAGTTGGACTCTTTCTTGTGATTTTTATCATGTCTCCGGGTTTTACACCAAGTCCCATGATAGCGGGATCAGTTGCAAAAATTAATGGTAATTCATTAGGCTTACAATTGTATTTCTTTAAAATTTCTTCAGCTTCTTTTTTAGACATTATTTCATGTTTTGGAACATAAACATGATCCGGTACAAGAACTTGGTTTTTCTTAATTGCCAAATTTTACTCCCTCAAAACGAACATTACATGTAACGATAAATAATACACACAAACTGTCAAAATTTCCCTCTGAGGTTAATATATATCTAATCTGAAATTCGTCAGTATTTTTTCTTTTTAGTCAATAATATTTTTCATAACATTAAATAGTAGAAATCTGAGCGTAAAATTGATGAATACCCATCTATCGGTGTTTGCCCTATTTGCGATCATGATTGCAAGTATTGGAATGGCACCAGCATTTGGACAAATAGTGGACCCAATCGTTGTTACTACTGATAAAGCATCATATTCAGAAGGTGAAATAATCATGGTAACTGGAGAAGTAAGTGAAAGTCTTTTCGGATATGCTATTAGTATAAAAGTTATTGCACCTAATGGCAATCAAGTAGCTATTGATCAAGTTATGCCCGAAGCTGACAAGACATTCAGCACACAATTCTCAGCTGGCGGAAGTCTCATGAAGTTTGCTGGAGAATACACAATTCAAGTACTCTATGCAACCGAAAATAGAACCGCAGAGACCACATTTACATTTGATGGAATAGAATCTGGAGGTCCCAATCTAGTACAAGTAGAAGGAACTGACTTTATGATAGGATATCAAATTACAGGTGGAAAACTAATTTCAATTACACCTGACGTAGATGCCAATTCTCTCATCATAGCAATTGATGCATTTGATGATGGCCAACTTACAATTACCTTGCCAAGAGAATTGATTGACGCAAAGATTGGAACTGATGATGATGCTTTCTTCGTGTTAGTTGATGGTGAAGAAGTTGACTTTGATGAAACAGCAACATCCACAGACAGAACTCTTGTAATATCATTCCCAGCAGGTGCTGAGGAGATTGAGATTATTGGAACACATGTAGTCCCAGAATTTGGTGCAATCGCAGCTTTGGTTTTAGCAGTAGCAATTATATCCATAATTGTAGTTTCAGCAAAATCAAGACTAAGTATTATGCCAAGATACTAAATCTACAATTTTTTTTCATTTTTTAAATATCTATAAATACCAAGATAACTGGTGTTGAAACAGGATGAATTTCAAAGGTTCAACAACGTCAATTATGTTAGTCCTAATGGCAATATCGCTAATGTCAATAACTTCAATTCAACAAGACGTTTTTGCTCAAATTCTAGGAATTTCTTTAACAGCTGAAGCATCAGAAGGATCTGATACCATCTTAATTCATGGTCAAACAGCATCTCAGGTTACCGATATTACGTTTACCGTGACATCTCCGGATGGATTTAACCGATTAGCAGTGGATCAGGTAAAGCCGGCTGCAAATGGAAATTATTCCACAGAATTTAAAATAAGTCCATCATGGAAACAAAATGGTTTCTACACAATAACTGCGATGCAAAGTGTACACAACAATTCAATATACACAATGTCAGTTATGGTAGAAGTAATTAATGGAATGACCATAGAAACTTTGGTAACAGAGTCAAATTTGGAAACAGGGATATTTGTTCCCAAACAAGAGGACCTTTCTCAGAAGGGACTTAAAATGAGAGCAAATGCAATGGAAGGCTCAACCACAATAGAAATATCAGGACATTCGGATAGAACAAACCTAGATATCATATTGAAGGTTATTGCACCAAATGGCAATGTAGTTTCTGTTGAGCAAATCACACCAGGTCTTGATGGTAATTTTTCTAAAGACATTACAACTGGAGGTCCGTTGTGGATTCAGGATGGTATCTATACAGTGACAGCTCAACAGGGAGAGTCTTCTGAACACAAAGCTTCAGTGGATGTGGAAATTGTTGACGGAGTAGTTATACCAGAATTTGGTTCAATTGCAGTAATGATTCTAGCAGTAGCTATCATATCAATAATAATAGTTTCTGCAAAATCAAAAATTAGCATAATGCCAAAATATTAGATCTAGAACTTTTTTTCATTTTTTAAATATACATAAATAGAGATTATTGTGAATCGCATACAGGATGAATAATCGTACATCGTTCGCGCTACTAGTAGTTTTGACTGCAGTTAGTACTTTAACGGTGTCATCAGCATACGCTCAACTATCATGTCCTGATTGTGAATTAGATGATCCACGAATAATAGCACAGCAATTATTACTTGAGGATATTCCGGTTTCAATTTGGACCGATAAATTAGCATATGATCATAATGATACCATTGTTATATCTGGACGTGTAGCAAATGTAGTTTCTGGGGTACCAGTAACAATTACCGTGACAAATTCTCTATATTCTATTATCACGATTGACCAAATCAACGTTGATGATATGGGTAATTTTAGAACAAGTCTCAGTACAGCAGGTAATCTTTGGAAATATGATGGAACATATTTCATTAAAGCCAACTATGGAAGTGCCGAGAAAAAAAGCAAAGTGTTGGTAGAGTTGGTAAATGGAATTGATGGTAATGCAAGCACGGGACAACCAGATAACAAATGTGGGGAATCAGAATTATCTGTAAAAGGTAATTGTGTACCATATAGTATTTCAGGAGGAATTGTAACAGGTGTAACTGTCAATACTAACGATAATTCTCTTATCGTAATGATCAGTGCCAATGAAGATGGAACAATTACATTAACCCCATCGAAAAAAGTCCTTGACGGTGCCTTCATGGTACTTGTTGACGGAGAAGAATGGGATGATGCAGAAATAAATGGAAATGAAATTACTGTCATGTTCCTTGCAGGTGCTGAAAAAATTGAGATTATCGGAACACATGTAATTCCAGAATTTGGTGCAATTACAGCTTTGATTTTAGCAGTAGCAATTATATCCATAATTGCAATTTCTACAAAATCAAAACTAAGCATAATGCCAAGATACTAGACCCATAACTTTTTTTAATTTTTAATAGTAAAGGAAATATAGAAACAAAAGTGCATGGTTTTTGTGAATGTCAAGATTTTTTTCGCTTTAATTTTTTTGGCGTTTTCTAGCTATTCAGCTTTTGCTCAAAGTGATAACGTTCCATTTCTTACAGTAGAGACTGATGATAACCACTATGATGAAGGAGACACCGTTGTAATATCAGGTCAATTAGCAACAGTAATTGTTGAAACTCCAATTATCCTTCAAATTTGGTTTGAAGGAAATTTAATAGATGCTGCTCAATTTAACCCAGCACAAGACGGTAGCTATTCTCACACCGTAATTGCTGAAAAACCATTATGGAGAACAGAAGGAGAATATTTGATTAGAGTATCTCATGGGGAAGGAAACATTGCGGAAGTAACCATAGATTTTACCCCAAAAAAAGAATTTCTAGAAATCACTGACAGTTTTGAAGTAGAAATTCCAAATGGCGGAACGTTTGATGCAGAATATACTATACTAGGGGGTGCCGTCAAAGATATGATTCTAGAGCCAGATAATTTTACTCTACGGATTTTACTAGAAACACCAGATGAAGGAACCCTTTCTCTTAAACTACCACGAGAATCAATAGATGCTGAGAAATTCAATGGTCAAGATGAGACATTCATTATTCTGATCGATAATATCCAATTTTTATATAAAGAAATAGAAACAAATTCCCAAACAAGATTAATTACTATTAATTTTCAAGAAGGAGATTCTGAAATTGAAATCATTGGGACCTCTGTGGTACCAGAATTTGGTACAATCTCTGCTTTAATTTTAGTATTAGGAGTTATGATCACCATTGGGCTCACAAAAAATAAAGTTCAATTGAAAATTTAATTTTCAAATTAAAAAGAATATTTTTCTTTAAATGGTGACACTGAACGGAGTTCTTTGACCACATTTTTTAATATTTCCACAGTTTTATCCATCTCTTCAAAATTATTTGAAATTCCAAGGGTTAATCGCAATGAACCAGAAATTTGTTCATGCAAAAATCCCATAGCCTGAAGTACATGAGACGCTTTTTGAATATGAACGGAACATGCAGAACCAGTAGATGCTGCTATTTGGTTTTCATCTAATTTAATTAAAAGATCTTCTCCATTGACACCAAGAAAAGTTAAATGGATATTATTTGGTAATCTTGTTTCGGGATGACCGTTTAGGTTAACCTTCGGAATTTCTAGAAGGATTTTTTTAGTAATATAGTCTCGCAACTCTTTCAACCTAGAAATATTTTCCAAAAGATTAAGTCTTGCAAGTTCGCATGCTTTTCCAAACCCCACAATGTTTGCTACATTTTCTGTTCCAGAACGTAAACCGTTTTCTTGTCCACCACCTAGAATTACTGGATCTATAGAAATTCCCTTTCTAATGTATAATGCCCCAACACCTTTAGGACCATTAAGTTTATGAGAGGAAATTGAAAGTAAATCTATACCTAATTCTTTAACATTAATTGGAATTTTGCCTGTTGCTTGAACAGCATCTGTGTGAAAGAGAATATCTCTTGCCTTACAAATTTTGGCCAAATCAGATATAGGTTCTATAGTTCCCACCTCGTTATTGCCAAACATTATTGATACCAGGGAAGTATTTTTAGTAAGATTATTTTTTAAAATCAGTGGGTCTACCAGACCATAATTATCTACAGGTAGATAAATTATTTCAAAACCTTCTTTTTCTAATTTTTTACATGGCTCTAAAACAGCATCATGTTCAATTGATGAGGTAATAATACGTGATTGAGGATATTTTTTTGCAATTCCAAAAAGAGCCGTATTATTAGATTCAGTGCCACCAGATGTAAACAAGATTTCAGACGGGTCTGCGTTAATTAAATTTGCAATTTGTTTTCTTGCTTTCTTGATCCCTTTTTGAGCAAGACGACCATATCGATGAATTGATGAAGGATTTCCATATTGTTCTTTAAGATAGGGCATCATTTCTTCTAGAACATCCTCATGGATTTTTGTGGAGGCAGCGTTATCTAGATATATCAATCTGCTATCACATTTATTTTTCCAGGTTGGTAGCCATCTGGATCAATAATAACCTCTGAAAATCCAATTAATTTTAATTTCTCTGCAATTTCCTCAAAAATAATCACATCCTTCAAAACTGAAATTTTTCCTTTTTCAACTTCTAACTTTGCCATACCTTGGATATCTCGTACCCTAACTTGTTTTAATTTTGTGATTTGTTTGACTATTGTTTCGCCATATTCTATTCTTAGTAGTCTCTCAGAGGTAATTTTTTGACCCCAAGGAATTCTAGACGCTAAACAAGAATTAGAAGGTTTGTCATATACAGATAATCCTACAGATTTTGCAATTTCTCTAATTTCATTTTTATTAAAATTATTTTCAACTAATGGACTTCGAATACCATTTTGTTTTAAGGCTTCTATGCCTGGTCGATATTCTCCTAAATCATCCAAATTTGTCCCATCAACAATTAATTCGATATTTTTTTGTTTTGCTAGATCTATCAACCGAGTTCCTAATTCTTGACGACAATAATAACATCGGTTAGAATCATTTTTTACAAATTCATCGTTTTCAAGTTCATCATAATCTAATAGGATTTGAGAAATTCCAATTTCTGAACAAATTTGTTTTGCAGTTTTTAGCTCATCTTGCGACAATGTTTTGTAATCAGCAGTAACTGCCAAAGCAGCGGATCCTAGTTTTTGATATGCAGCGTATGCTACTAGTGCACTATCGACGCCTCCAGAAAGAGCTATAAGAACTCCATTTTTATTCTCAAACCAATTTATCAAATTTTCAAGTTTAGTCATATTAGACATCCTTCTGGGTGATCTCTTTTCTAATCAATAATTCTGTTTCTTTAATAGATTTATCAAGATAATTGGCAATTTTTTTTAAATCTTCAAATTCGATTTTAAACGAGGATTTTCCTTTAAATGAGTAAACTTTGTATTTTACATCAAAGGTCCTGTCAGAGATAATTATTTTAATTTCATGAATTGTTCTTGGAACAATAATTCTATTAGAGTAAGATACCCGTATACCTAAAGTTCCAGTTTCAGTAATCAAAATGTCAGTTATTTTATCCATAGTATCATTTTTACAAATTACTGAAATTAGATTGGTGGGTCTTCCTTTTTTTGTAACCCCATGATAAATGGACGCGTCCTTTGCACCATTATGCATGATTTTTTCAATTAGATTTCCCAATATTTCACCAGAAACATCATCAACATTTGTTTCAAGTATAATTACGGAATCAGAATCAAAATTATTTTTTTTAATTCCTCTAACTAATTTTAAAACATTTGAAAAATTTCCAAAATCATTTTTGCCTGCACCATATCCAATAGAATCAATCTTCATTGAGGGGTAATATTCGACGGGGGTATTTGTTAAATTAACCAGAATACAAGCACCAGTAGGAGTAGTTAATTCATTTTTTGTCATACTCCCATGAACTATCAAGTTGGAGTTTTTTAAAATTTCAAGAACGGCGCTGCCTGGATTTGTCATGGTTCCATGTGAGAAAGTTATTGTTCCTCCTCCAACACAAATAGGCATAGAGATAATTTCCTCATCAAAAAGATCTAAATCCTCGATGGCAATTGCAACTCCGAGGATATCTACAAGAGTATCTATGCTTGAGGCTTCATGAAAAAGAACAGATTCTTTTGAAATCCCATGAATTTTAGATTCAGCTAAAATAAGCGAATCAATACAAGCCTCAGCAAAATTTCTGGTTTTTTCAGATAGGTTAAGTTCGTTTACCGAATTCTTTATGGCCTGTTTTAACTCAGTTCCTTTTCGTTCTTGAGTTTTTTCATCAATATCCAAAATTAACCCAGTAGATTCTATTCCGTATTTGTTAGTTTTAGTAAAATCGATTTTTTTTAGGATAGATCCTGGAAGGAATTTTTCGGAGGATTTTACTCCCTCTAAAATTTTATTTTTATCGGCTCCAAGATCCACCAGGGCGCATAAAATCATATCTCCAGAAATACCTGCAATATATGGATCTATAACAATAACCATCGAATACAAATCACCAAAAATGCATATAAATTCTGTCTAATTAAATCATAATTGTCATTAGATTTAATTATTGAAAATTAACGTCTCTCTTTATGATTACTATTATAGGATCTGGGAAAGTAGGTGGAGATGCAGCTTTGTTCTCCGCATTAAAACGGTTAGATGATCAGATTTTGCTCCTTGATGTTGTTGATGGACTTCCTCAAGGTGAGGCAATGGATATCAACCACATGTTGTCCGAACAAGGAATTGATGTTGAAGTTACTGGTTCAAATAATTTTGCAGATATGAAAGATTCCAAAATAGTTGTGGTTGTTGCAGGTTCTGGAAGAAAACCTGGAATGACTAGAATGGATCTTTTAAAGATCAATGCAAATGTTGTAAAAAGTGTTGTTGAAAATATAAAAAAATATGCCGATGATTCTATGATTATTCCAGTTACTAATCCATTAGATCCTATGGCATATGTTACTTACAAAGCATCAGGATTTGAGAAAAATAGAGTATTTGGAATGGGAGGAATGCTAGATTTGTCTAGATTCAAACAATTCATTCATGAAGCAACTGGGTATTCTCGCGATTCTATTAGAGCACTAGTGATTGGAGAACACGGTGAAAACATGTTGCCCTTGCCAAGATTTTCAACAGTTTCAGGAATTCCTCTTTCTTCATTTTTGGAAAAGAAAAAATTAGATGAATTGGTTCAGAACACCAAACAAGTTGCAGCCAAAGTTATTGAATTAAAGGGTGCAACCGTTCATGCTCCAGGAAATGCCATTTCTGCGATTGTGGAATCTGTCGTGAGGGATAGAAAGCAAGTAATTCCTGTCGCAACATACCTTGATGGTGAATATGGACATTCAGATGTTACAATAGGAGTCCCGGCAATAATCGGAAAGAATGGTGTTGAAAAAATAATAGAATTAGACCTTAATGATGAAGAAAGGCAAGCATTTGACGCAGGAGTTAAAAGTGTAAAGGATGCAATCTCTGGAATAGAGATCTAAGCATTTTTTTATTAAAGTATAGAGAAGTTACTGTTGGAAATTCAAAAAATTCTAGAATCATTAGAAAAGGGGAAAATCTCGGCTAATATTGCAAAAAAAATGTTATCACTTTATTCAATTGAAGAAATTGAAGGTATTGCAAAAATCGACATTAACAGAAGAAAAAGAAAAGGAATCCCAGAAGTAATTCTTGCTGAAACTAAATCACTAGATGAAATAAAAAAAATTATCAAGATTACGCTGGAAAAAACAAATTCTGTAATGGTTTCAAGGATAAAATCCGAGGATTATCCAAAAATAATTTCTTTTTGTAAAAGATTAAAAATTAAAATAAAAGATGGTAAAAAATCATCTTCGTTATTATTGTTTAAAAAACCAATTAAACTCTATGGAGGAAATGTAGGGATCATAACTGCTGGAACCTCAGATATCGGGGTTGCAGAAGAAGCCAGATTAATGTGTGAGGCCATGAATTGCAAATCCATTTCCAGCTATGATGTCGGAGTCGCCGGAATCCAAAGAATATTTCCAATACTAAAAGAAATGATTGAAAAAGAGGTAGATTGTATTATAGTTGCAGCTGGAATGGAGGGAGCATTAGCCACATTAGTTTCTTCTATTGTAGACATTCCCGTTATTGGTTTACCGACATCTGTTGGATATGGATATGGTGGAAAGGGGATAGCTGCGCTTGCATCGATGTTACAAAGCTGTTCTTTGGGTTTATCTGTAGTCAATATAGATAATGGAATTGCTGCTGGTGCAATAGCTGCAAATATTGCTAATAGAACTTTTAGGAAAAGTTAGAAAAGAGAATAACACCAATTCGAGAAATTTATTCTATTTACTACCGTTGAGGGAAATTCAACCTCGTAAATCATATATAAGATATCAATTCGAAACTAGATAATATTGTCAGGTAAAAGGATTGTTCTTACTGCGGACCGCAGTTTAATGACAAATTATCGAGGAAATTTTCTTTATGGATTTATTGCATGTGGCCCTTATGAGGTCCTTCCAGAATGGGTTTTTGACAAAGTTTTCTGTCCACCTGTTGAAACAGATCCCATAACTGGAGAAGCAAAGGTTGCACAAGTAGGACTAAGAAGAGTGGAAAGTTCTCTCCTTCAAGGATACAAAAGAGATGAGGTGTTTATTGCAAACCCAGAGATGTTAGAAAAATCTATTGGGCCAGATACCAAAGTTGTTGGGATAAATGTTATGGATCCACTTGGAATGGCTCCTGTTACAACAACAATGTCGCCTGAAAAATTATCTTACGTCGCAATGAAATTCAAAAAGATGTGCGCAAACATTATTCAACTCAAAAAGAAATATGATTTTAAGGTTGTAGTAGGAGGAAATGGCGCATGGGAATTAGCGAAATCAGACAGGATGAAAATTCATGGGATAGATACAGTGGTAGTTGGAGAGGCTGATGAATTAGCATTAGATTTGTTTCATGATTTAGAAAAAGGAGACGCCCCAGAGTTAATGCATTGTTTTGTAAGAAACATTCAAAATATTCCAACTATTGAAGGACCTACAATTAATTCCCTGATAGAAGCTATGAGAGGATGTGGTAGAGGTTGTGATTTTTGTGATGTAAACAAAAGATCCAAAAAAGATCTACCATTAGAAAGACTACAACATGAAGCAAAGATAAATCTGGATTACGGATTTGATTCGATTTGGTTACATTCTGATGAAATGTTACTGTATGGATGTGATAATCGAGACTTTATTCCAAATAGAGATGCCATTATAGAATTGTGGAAAGGACTAAAAGGATTAGGAGCAAATTTTATAGGAACAACCCACATGACATTTTCAGCAGTTGCAGCTGATGAGCAATTAATGCAACAAATATCACAAATTAATGAACAGGATAAAACAGGAAGGTGGCTTGCAACTAACTTAGGAATCGAAACTGTTTCACCTAATTTGGTAAAGAAACATCTTGGAGTAAAAACAAAACCATTTGCACCAGAGGAATGGGGAAGTGTGGTAAGAGAGGGAGCAAAAATATTAAATGAAAATCATTGGTTTCCTGCAGCCACAATTATCATTGGGTGGCCAGATGAAACGCCTGATGACTCTCAATATACAATAGACATGATCAGTGATTTCAAAGCGATGAATTTTCGAGGTTTAGTTGCACCGTTACTCTATCAAGATTTCAGTGAGAAAAATTCGATGCATTTTGGAAATTTGAATGAAGCCCAGTTTACATTGTTTTGGAAATGTTGGGAAAACAATCTTCGTGTAATTAATGATATTATTCCAATTATTCTCAGAAATAAAACTTATGGTCCACCAATGAAGTTGTTCATGTATGGAATTCTAAAAGCTGGAACCTGGGCAATAATGAGATATCTTAGAGGTCTATGCAAGGATCTATTTAATGGAAGAACACCAGATGAAATTATCGAAAAATATGCTCGTGCTAGATCAGTTTCTGCACCAAAAATTCAAACAAAAAAGTTATAATTTTTCAATTGCAGCATCGGCAATTGTATTTCGTTTTGGAGTCAACGAGATAAAATAATTTTTATCTGCTCTTTCAATAGAATCCACTTTTTTGAAAGATTTTGATGTAAAGTCAAATTCATAGATTCCAGGTTCAAGAGTTCCTTTGGCATATATCATTAGATACGTGTCATCAGTTGATGAGCTTAAGGGAATAAATGACATAACATAACCTTTGTAAGAATTAACAGGCATTGTATTTTTCATTGGAGGTGCAGCAGATGACATATACATAAAGACATCTTCAATCGTATCAAATTCCTCATATTCTATATGCATAATTTTGATAAGCTTTCTCAGTATAATAACTTAGAGTGAAATACTAGAAAAAATTAAGATTTTAATTTTTTTATTATCTAGAATTTTGTTTTTTCTAATTTCTTTTTTTGGATGAGTTTTATAATTACTGCCATTGTTAGTATTATTGTTACAGTAAATGCCAGCATACCCATTTCAATAATAAATAAAAAAATGTTGGAAAGAATTAGCAGGAGGAAATCATCATTTTTAGTTTTGAGAGATGAAGAAATTAAATTTTGGATTTGATTTGTCTATGAATTGTAAATCCTATAGCAGCAGGAGCTGCGACATACATTCCCAAGTTTAATGCAATGACAGAAATTCCTAAACCTAACACCTGCCCATCGTTTCCATCTTCTGCTAGCGTCATAATAGATAAAGTTGAAATCATTGGAGTGATAAACATCCTAACTGCTTCTTGGAAAGCAGGATTTTCCCTTTCCATATCAGCAATTGTTGGTGAGAATGAATAGTATAATTGGTTAAATCCCGTCATAAATGCAGTACCTGTTGCAGTACTCATTACAGTGTTATCTCTAATCTCTCTCAAGAATTGGACTTGAGGGGAAAGTTCTGTTCCATATGCTGCAGTAGCAATAAGACATCCGCCTCCTGAAGGTTCGTTATTTTTACTAACTTGGCATATACCGTTGACTAATTCAGTTCCAGCACCGCAAAGTGGTTCTGGCTCAGGTTCGGGTTCTGGTTCGGGTTCTGGTTCTGGTTCTGGTTCTGGTTCTGGTTTAGGTACAGGTTTTGGGCTAGGTCCAGGCGGTAAGGGTTTTTCAAATTCGCCTCCGGCGTATATCATTGTAGTTTCACCCTTCATTGCACCAAAGAATAATTGTATAGAATAGTCACCGCTATCCTTGTAGAGAGCCCCTCCGGCAACAAAATCAAAATTAAAGGTACCATCAGAATTGGGAGTTACCTGATCGATAGTTACGATATTCCCTATAGGATCTGTAATACGAACCGTCAAAGCAGTATTAGAATGAACATCTGGATCAAAATCTCGAATGGAGCCATCTACCAAAACTCTACCTCCGTTTTCATACGTTGGCAATTCGGTTTTAGCAGAAATTGGCGGAATGTTATGTGAATCGGCAAATACAGCGCTACTAAAACCATATGAGAAAATTGATACAGAAAGAATTGCAAACATCAAAAAACCAGCGAATCTCATTTTCATTTTGAATCAGGCCTGAGGGTATTTATGTATTAAATGAAAGAAAAATTGACAATATCATATTCGAATTATCCCTATTTTGATCAAGTATTCAATAGCCAAAATAAAATCACCATCCGAAATCTGGTCTGATGACCACCACTGTGCAGTTGTCTTTATCCAATCAGGAATGTTTCTTTCTGAAATTAAAGAGGATTCAGGGGCAGAAAGTCTAATGATTCCCCTGTCGATTAAATCTTCTAGACCATCAACAAATTCTGAATCAGAAATGGCATCTATTGACCACCAATTTGCATTATTTTTAATCCACTCAGGGACACCAGGATAGCCCACAGTAAAAGAAACTGTACCTATATCGATATTATTATGAAATAAGTGGATTTCATAGAGTCCAGTTAAAGAATTTTCATTAATTGAAAACATTGCATTATAGCTCCCACTATTTGTTAAAGAGGCGGAAAAATTTTTGGTGATTTTATCTGGGTGAACCAGAATGATCTCTAGAGGGATTCCAACCCTATGATTAGAAATATTTCCCGATAACACTACGCTTTCAGTGTTTCCGTTTAATGGAAGAACTATTTTCTC
This sequence comes from Nitrosopumilaceae archaeon, assembly GCA_035527875.1. Lineage (GTDB taxonomy): Archaea > Thermoproteota > Nitrososphaeria > Nitrososphaerales > Nitrosopumilaceae > Nitrosomaritimum. The sequence continues at coordinate 42,635 of DATKZR010000134.1, forward strand.
TCGGCTTAGTTCAGGAGCGGTGGGATATTGAGAGGATTGTTTTGTACTTGAAAGACTGAAAATATTAGATTCTCCAGAATTATCCCGAGCGTCATGGTATTTTGCATCTACACTTCCTCCAGCTGAGGAAATTAGTTTTGTTCCTGATTTATCACATATTTGTGAAGGCATTTTGAATACGCCCTTAAAAATACCTGTGGAAGGAGCTGTTTCCACCAAACTAAAACCTGTGGATGCTAAACCGCCATTTTCGATACCATTTATGGTACAACGTTTGTAACGAATATCTTTAATTAAAATTTCCAATAAAATAGTTCCATCTTTTCCTACAGTGTCTATACCAGGAGAACCTGGATCATTAATTACTCGATAGATATCAATTTGATCATTTTTTAAATTAAGATCAGAATCATTTAAGGTAAATGTTACAGGTTGACCAAATCGGTAAGATGATGAATCTAAAGATACCGCACCAGAATGTGTTAAAATATCAGATTTTGTAGAAGTTGTAACTGCAACTCCAACATCAGCCAAATCTGAATAATTAATTGAAATTCCTTCTTCATCAACTAATCTATCCGTGACAATGAATTTTATTTCATTATCAATTGTTCTAATAGTTCCAATAAAATTTGGATCTAAAATATTCAATTGATTTGTAACTGCATATTCAAAAGTCCCCTCAAATTTAGAGGAATTCTCACTTGTTTCTTCCAATTCAAATCGGTAAATGGAATTATTAACACCATCATTGTCAACTAGTCCAAAAGAAAAGAAATCAAAAACTATAGGTTGTTTGTTTATTTCATTAGAAATGTTTCCTACACCAGCATTATCATTTGAAGAATCAAAATTAATGACCACAAATACTGGACCAGTTTTAGAAGATATTTGGTGTACAACTGAATCATCGAGTTGAATAAATCCATTAGATGATATTTTACCTTTATTCACTATTGTAACGGGTGATGCACCAAGACTTCCAAAAGATAATTCAATCGAAGTATCAGAAAAATTATTTACCCCTAAATCTTTGGCTAAAGATTGAAAATCAAAATTAAGCCAGTTGGTTCCAAAAGAATTTGATTCCGATGAATCAATTAAAACAGATTGTAATCTTGAGGCAGAACTTCCAAGATTGAAGGAAATTTTTTCAAACTGACCATTTGAGATATTCGATGTATCAATGATTAGCCTGTCAGAGATTTTATCAGGGACTGAAGAATTCGCCTTTTTTCCAGCAGTTAGGAGATTGTCAGTGGATTCGGAGTAAAACTGTACGTCAAAGGAGTTTTCTAATGTAATTGGACTCCCCAATTCTAGCGTGGGGAGGATAGAACCCTCTCGGAAGACATCTAAATCATCTTCTGAGCCTGAATTGATATTTTGATCTTTATCTGATAAAATAATTGGGAATTCTGTTCCTGGCCGTAGAGATGTTAAACCATCCCCTATGGTAAGAATGGGCTTATCTTCCAAAGAAAGTGAGCCAGTTGAAAATCCACTTAAAACAGAAATTGGTTGGTCGTTATAATCAATGATGCCAGTTTGTCCTCGTGGAGCATCATTCAGAATTTGTATTGTAGATTGGTGGCTGTTATCACCGTTATCAAAAATTCCAGAGTAAGGTCCTTCTTCAACCAAAGTGACAATGTTCGAATATGTGTTACTTAATCCATCCGTATCAACTGAGTCATCTGGTTGTTCGTCATTTGTTTTTAATTCCATAATATTTTCCAAGTCTATTAATAATATTCCATTATCTTCAAATCCCAAATTAGGCAAATGTGGTCTCAAATCTACTAAACCAGGAGTTTCATTTGCTGCGTTATTACCAGAATTGTCGAAGGCTTGATAAAATACTGAAATTGGTGAATCAATATTGAATGTCCAAGAATCTTCATCGGTTGGATCTTGATTTAATTGAATGTCACTTACGGTTACAAACACCTCAGAGTTTTGTGGATAAACATCTCGATCTAACTCTAAGGAAATATTTGGAATTTCATCATACTGAAGGTTCACTTGTTGTGTGCCTCCTCCTGGATTGTATTGGATGGTTACATCATCAAAAGAATATAGCTGGATAAGAGGCCAAGCGTCAGGGTCAAGTCCTATTTGTCCAGGGGGAATATTGGGATTTGTGTTTATTGATTTTGCTTTTCGCACAACATTGTTTAGATTGTTAGTGTTTGTGGGAGCACCAGGGGTAGACCCAGTACAAGAACTAAAAGAAATATTTCCATTAGTAAAACCAACTACACCACCATCACGCGGAATCGCAACACCATCCGTATCGGACAGATCTATTCCCAGAAAAGAAGTATTCCTATTACAAAAGACCCCAAAATCTAGTCCTTCCCCTTCCCCACCTAGAGGAACTGTTGAATCAGCTGCCTTTGCTTTATTCACATTTGCAAAGTATGCATACCAATTTCCATCAGTAGCTTGAATCATTCTGAGATCTTTTCCGTTTAAAGTAACATCAGGTTCTCCTTTTCCCTCATCAGTATCATGAATATTTGAATCACGGATTACAACTTCTATAACCATCGAACCAGAAAAATGATTATTGAATTTGGAATTCTCAGCTGATACTGATAGATTTGGATTACTGCCAGCCTCTGCCTGAGAAATTGGTACAAGTAATAAAAGGGAAAAAGTCAAAAGGAAAATAAATTTTTCATACATTGTAACGGAATCTTAATTTTAATGGCAAATAATCTTGTCGCACCATTCCTCTTTTTAGAATACATGTAATAATTAGATGTGACAGTTAAAATAAATGGAAATGTTTGCTCAAAGAACAAAAGTTCTTCAGATATCTCTTCTTGCGATATTTTCAGCTTTTTTGGTTGAATTAATTTTTGGGCTTTTTTCCAATAGTTTGGGTCTAATTACAGATAGTATTCACGCATTACTAGATAGTGTTGTTACCCTCATTTTGCTTTTAGCTGCTAGATTGGCAATTAAACCACCTGATGAAGAGCACACTTATGGTCATGGAAAAATCGAATCATTAGGGGGATTAATTGGAGGAATCGCAATATTCTTAATTGCGATTTTTTTCATTTACGAATCTATCAATAGATTACAGAGTCCACCTCCAAGTATCTTTCTTGGAATTTTTGCAATAGTTGGTGGATTGTACACAATAGGAATTGATGTTTTTAGAATAATTCTCCTAAAACGTTCTATTGCGGAAATTGGAGGAACTACGCTCAAAGCAGATTTTTACCATGCCTTTATGGATTTAGGATCCACCATTGTTGCAATTTTAGGTATTGTTTTAGTTACATATGGTTTCTATAACGGAGACTTTATTGCCGCTTTAATTCTAGGAGGTCTTTTAGTAGCTCTTAGTCTAAAATTAATTTACAAAACTGCTCAGGATTTAATTGATATTATTTCTCCTGAACTTGTAAAGCAGGTAAGAATAATAGTTTCAGGGACTGAAGACGTTATAGATACTGGAGCAGTCTTGATGAGGAAATCTGGAGAAACAATATTTGCGGATGTAACAATATCTATTAGAGGAGATACTAGTTTTGATAAAGCTCATGAAATTAGCAGTAGAGTTGAAAAAAATATTAAAAATGAAATTACAAATTCTGCAATTACCATTCATTTTGAACCAACTTGGAAAGACGTGCCCTTAGATGCCAAAATTTATGATATTGCAAAAAACATAGAGGGTGTAAAAGGAGTACACAACGTAATTACTCATAAATCAATGGGAAAAACATATTCTAATCTTCATGTGATGGTTGAACGAAAAATAAATCTAGAACTAGCTCATAAAATTTCAGAAAGTGTAGAAGAAAAAATTCAAGAAAACATTCCTGAAATTGAACATGTAACAATTCATTTAGAACCTTACCTAGCCATTCCAGAAATTTTTAATTTAGAAGATAAAGTTACCGAGGAAAAAATTAATGATATTTTAAAAAATTATCCAGAAATAAAAAAAATCGGTCGTATTATTTCTCTCAATTTTGAAAATATACTTAAAATTGATATTGACTGCTCTTTTGATAAGGATTTATCAATTGAAAAAGTTCATGATTTAACCTCAGAAATAGAACACGTAATCCGAGGTGAAATCCAAAACTCAGTAATTACAATTCATCCCGAACCAATTTAAAATTTAAACTAGAATGCTGGTAAGATACATTATCAACATACCCATAGCAATTCCAGATGCAACTGCAGCACCTGAAAGATTCTTGTCCCCTTCAGATCTAATCCATTTTAGAATAATTACGATTACTTGAAAAATAGCACCGGCTCCAATGGAAATAAAAATTACAGCCGAAAATGGAGAGAATGCAAATCCTCCAACCCAGGCACCAAAAATAGCTGGAGTACCAGCAATTAGTCCCAATCCCAGTAATTTTTTTATCACGTTTTTTTCACGCGAAAGCGGAGCAGCAATAGCAAGTCCCTCAGTAGTATTGTGTAAGGCAAATCCCACTATCAAAAAGGTGCTAAAGGCAATAGAACCAAGTCCTAATGCAGAGCCTATTGCAAGTCCCTCTCCAAAATTATGTAAACCAATTCCAATTGCAATCATGAGTCCAATAGCTACAGGTTTTGAGATTCTCAGTGAATCAGCTTTGCTAGTTAATTTTTCAGATGTATAATACAAACCAAGAAATGACAAAACAATTGTGGTTGCAATCAATAATGCCCCATTAAAGTTACCACTCAGATTTTCAGTTGAAACTTCAAATGCTTCTTCAATCGAATCAATTCCCAAAAAGAGCAATAATCCTACAGTTAGTGCTAGAAAAAAATGGTACTTGTTTTTACTTATTTTTTTAATAAATGGTAACCATAGTAGGCCGATCATTACGGGAATTATTCCAACATAAGTTCCAATAATTGCAAAGAATCCAATAAATTCTAGATTTGGTTCTAAAGCAGGAGCAGCAGCTTCAATTGCCCTTTCAAATCGAGTTCCATCTTCAACCGTTAATCCAATACTATAAGGTTCTGCTTCATTCCATTCAAAAGGAATTCTCACTAATGCCGTTTCATATCTTTCAAGGAATCTGTCAGGTTCTATAGCAGCAGGTTGAATTCTATCATTAACATCAGCCATTACTATCTCTACAGGAATGGGACCAGTGTTTCTAGCAGTTACCTGAATTTCAGATTCTAGAAAATCTATTTTTTCTATTGTTATTTCAGGTAATGGAACACCTAAATCCAAAAGATAAGATCCGGGCCCAAAAATGAATACAATCAAAACTATTAAAAAAATAAATGGAATGACCCCACTTGCTATCATTTTACCTTTTGAGGCACTGTTGTTAATTTCCATATTCTGCCCCTAATTGAGATTCTTGTT
>DATKZR010000135.1:0-7424 GCA_035527875.1 Nitrosopumilaceae archaeon
AAGCTCGTTTCGTATTTTGTATCTCCCACTAAAGTATTGATAATACATGTGGAGTACAGCTAGGAGTACCATCGCGTTTGATCCATGATAGTGGATGTTCCGAATATGAAATCCAAATGGTACTTCATCATTGATGAATTGTACACTATCCCACGCCCTGTCTAAAATTGGCTGATAGTAAAACATGAGTAATGCCCCGGAGATTCCAAGAATAACAAACACAACAAAAGTAAGCATCCCCAAAAATCCGAACGGACTTACAAACCTTGCAGGAAACGAAAATTTTATAGCAGTAAAAATAGATCTGTCGAATCCATCCCATAGCCAATAGAAAAAGGCTGTTACCCCTGTTCTTCTACTTAGGGAAACGGCCATATCCAATTACTCCATTGTCATTCACACCCCATGTTGGTGGCATAATCCATAAAAAGTCATCTGAGTCTATCTCAAAATTTAGTTTGGGAAGAGTGTTTGATGGCGGGGCCTGAACCGATGCTGGTCCAACATAGGCCGTTCCAGTATTTACATCATACATGCTACCATGACATGGACATTCTCCTCTTTTTCTTCCTTCGTCAGGCCAGTATTTCCATAAACACCAAAGATGAAGACAAATCATACTATATCCCCTAAAAGCAGAGATATCATTTTTAGTACCACCAAGCTCATCAGGTAATCTAATGAATTGCCACTTTCGAAATCCTTCTGCATCAAGGGCAGCATCTCCAGTTGAAGGGTACGTGATAACTTCTGCATGGTTTACAGGATAAGTGTTAACATTAGCTTGAGTGCCATCAGGTAAGATTACTGGAACTTTTTCAAGTGTAGATGATGCTGGATTTGGCATAAAGTTTCCAAATGGAATAAACGGAGCAAACGCTAGTCCTGTTCCTGCTGCTCCCATTAACTTTAGAAAGTCTCGTCTGGATAATCCGCCAGATTTTTGCGTCCCCTGCTCTGACATTCAAGCTGACGTACTCGCCAAATTGCTTATAAACCTTGTTCAATTATTTATCTAAATTTCGTCGTTGGATAAAAACAAACGATAACCCGATCGCAAATCCTATCCCAATGCCAATAACCAATTCCATTGGAAATGAAATCTCCTCAGTAATTTGATCTTGTTTTGAAATAATTAATGAATCATTTGAAATTACATCTTCAGTAATCTCAGGTATAGATTTCGTTTTATTTGGCAGTATTAGTTTTGGCAGAATTTTTGTTTGGTTTAATTTATTCAATTCAGATTGGACATCTGCTGAAATTGTAGAAAATTTTGCAGCAAGGGAAATAGGTTCAGTAGTTGAATTTCCACCAAACAAAGTAGAGTGTGCTAAAATAGAGTAAGTGCCTGTTTGGTTAATTGGAACGTAAATTACAGTAGATGTATTATCCTTGTTTTTAACAGGAAAAAATCCACCACCTTGACTAAACAGTGAGTTTCCCAACCAATCAAGGGATGCCCATCCAAGAAAATGTCCAAATATTCCTGATGGCATATTTGTTTGAATTATTTCTCCTTTAGGATTCATAACAAATACAGAAAGATTAGTGTCATCTGTTGCCCAAGATAATTCAATGGCAGCAGAATTAATTGATTCATCTTTAATATCAAAATAATATTGCCTCCAGTCTCCTGCCATGTAACGATTAGCCATGTCAAATGCGCCTTTGATGTATCCATTTCCATAAAGTACATCGTCACTTTGAATACCTGCAATCAAAATAGGAGTGTCTTTTTTGTCAATTGGTTGCTTTACCACAAAAGATACGGGGGCATTTACAGTATGTTTGTCACCTTCAAATGCTAAAAAGCCTTGATAAACACCGGTTTGAATATCACTTGGTAAAACTAAATTTACTTTAACATTAGACGTACTTTTGGGAGGGATGCTAATAGCTGAGGATTCGGGCCAAATAAAAGACCAATTTTGCTTTTGATAATAACTTGCAGATAAAGTATAATCCATTGAAGTTGAATTCAGTTTTGTATCTCCTGCCCAATACGAAAATCTTGTCGGAACCGGATAAATTCCAACAAGAGGGATACCATCAAACTGTTCATTGGGTTCAGTAATTCGCAATTCTTGAACTGTTCCCCAAGAACCCGCTCGGCTGATTAGTGATAATTCATTACTGGTAACTTTGGTGTTGTTATTATGATCAACCCAATCATAAAGATAAAGTGATGAAATTTTTATGTCATTTGCATAAATATCGTCAGTCTTGTTCATAAAGGTGTTAAACGGAAAATTTACATTCAAAATTAACAGTGATGCGTCTTCAGGTATTGGATTTTTTTTATCATAGAATTCTCCAAGATTCTTGTGTAACTTGATATCCGAGAGTTGAACATAATTTGGAACAAATGCAGATTGTTCCTTTAGATCTGGGTCTTTAAGATAATTTGTATCCTGTTGATGAACTTTGGTTTTTCCTTCAAACTGATTTTTTTTGATTAGAGATAATTTTTGTGATTTAATTTTTATTTCAATTTGTTTATCATTTGCGTTTTCAATAGTAAATGTTGCAGAGCTTTTTTCTCCAGGGGATAATTGGCCTGCAAACCAACTTGTCATTGGCATCGGCTTTGATGGAATTTTAAATTTCTCAAAACCTATGGCAGTTGAATTAATAGATTCTACAACAGGATCTAAAATATTTTTTATGTTATTATAAGATTCATGATTATAAACTATGAAAATTTCATTTTCACCATTCACAAATTCGAGGGCAGAATCTACGTTTACTAATCCTGATCCTTGATTAAATGGATCATTTTGTAAATCAGTAGCCGTAGACATTAAGATATTTTTGATAGTAAAAGAATCATAATCTATTGATTTTTTATTCAATCCTTCCATTAAAACAGCAGCACTTCCCGAAACTATTGGTGCAGCCATACTGGTTCCACCAAATAGAGAAAAAGATTCTTGCTTGGAATTTTTATTTACTTTTAGCATTGAGGATGGGGTGAATCCATGAGCACCTATACTCATGATGTCTGGTTTGGGGTCACCAATAATTCCAGGACCTCTGCTTGAAAAATCAACTACATCATTATAGTGTGTAGTCGTATTTCCAAATCTTGGTTGATTTTCAAATGGCCCGTAACCGACAAAGACATTGTTTGTTGTTGCTCCAACTGAAATTCCAAAAGGCGAGGCATTTGGCATTCCAATTGTTCCATATCCTGGTCCTGAATTTCCTGCGCTTGATACTATGGTTATTCCGGGATAATCATTATCAAGAGATTTTGGGGTGACAAGGATACTTTGAATCAATGACAAGACATCCATTCCAGGTGCTGATTTTAAAATTGGGAAATTTGATATTCCCCAGCTGTTAGAAATTATATCTGCATTAGTTTTTCCTGTAAACTTCCAATTTTTCTCTTCATTTTCAAACCCAGCAGCCCATAACCAAGCATAAACCGTATCTCCAAACCACAAGGCCTTGATTGGAACTATTTTTGCATCAGGAGCCACTCCTTTTATTACAAACTTTTTTGTGTTGTTGTAAATATCATATTCCTGTATACCTTTTGAGGTAATTGAGGAGGCACTAGAGGTCCCGTGTCCCATAAAGTCAGTCATCACTCCAAAAAATTTTCCCTCTGGATCAATTGGAGGGAGAAGTGTACCGTTTATGGCATTTACCGTATCATCAATGGTTATTGTTTTATTTTGAATCACTCCATAAACATCCAAGACTTTGGCCCCGACCGTTCCTGCACTATAATCAATTGTTCCATCGTCATTAGAATCATAAATTAGAAATTCATTTCCACTTCCCAAAACAATTGGTTGTTCATCAGTAAAATCAAAATCATAATTTGGCGGCTCACCAGAGTCTAATTCAGATCTTGTAAAATCTTCCCACGATGTAGAAAGATCTGGAATTATTGTATCATAGTGTCCTGCTTCATTAGAGTCAACTAAAAGAACAGGTACCACTTGAATTCTAGCCAGTGGACCTGACAAACCCCCTTGATACATTATTCCAAGATGATAAATTCCACTTTTTGATTTAATATAATCTCGATTATTATTACCAATTTTCATATCATCTGATAGTGTGCCATTAAAAATAACGCTGTTTCCAGCTTGAGGAAAAAAAGAATTGTATATTGGCACCTGAGTTCCTTCTCCATCTTGGAGAATATCAAGAAAGACTCCTTCCTTGGTATGATAGACACCTGAGGTTATTCCTTCAGGTAGGGGTTTGCTGTAATTTTTAATTATATTGTTCTTATCTATAAAACCAAAGAAAGTAGAATTGGTCAAGACAATTCCTTGTCCATCTGCGTCAATCATTATTGGATGATTGAATTTGTCTCGTGCAAGAGAATCCTTTATGTCTGGATTTGAAAAATCTACTCCTGTATCTACTATTGCAATTGTGATTCCATTCCCTGTAACATTATATTTTGTCTCAGCTAATTGAGAACCTGTAATTTCTCCAATCCTTGAGGCATCAGGGATATCCTCTGAGTGAAAATCTAATAAAAAGTCTTCAATTACATAATACCCCCTTGAGATCAAATTAGAAACTGACTGTTCCTCTAAAACAGCAACATGAAAAAATCCCTGGTCAGACTCTATTCCATTTAGCGAATTTTGTTTTAAAAAATCAAAATCGCTTGTGCCCGTTCCAAATATTACATATCTTTTGTAATTATTTTTTGTGAAAAAATCTGGAGATACATCTACAATGCCTGAATCAAAAAAAGTGTCATTATTTTTTGGAATAAAATTATCCTCAACTAAATCACCGCTGGTAAAACCATAAGAATTTGAAAAAACAGAGGAAAGTAGAATTATAGAGAAAAAGATTGCCACCTTGGGCATATTATTATGGTTAATTCTGTGTTATTATAACTATCTTCTTCGTGCAAGTATTGCGACTTGAAGCGCTACAATAATTCCAATTGATGCTACTATTGGAAATAATAGAGAGTTTAGCTGAGATGATGCCTCTTCAATATTTGAAACTGAGTTAGAAACTGATGCTACACTAGTATCGATATTTTTACTGGCATTTTTTAGTGTAAAGCCAAAATCTTGAACTTCAGATTTTAGGGTTACAAGTTCACTTGATGTTTCCTCTAGAATTGAATCTAATTGAATAATTTGCTCAGAGATTCCACCAAGATCTTGGCTTTGAACTAGGGTTGCCGCAGAGCCATGTGATATTGTTCCTTGACTAAAGGCCACAACATGAAAGACAAATGTGCCCTCCTCTCGTGGAGTATAATCAACAAAAAACAATCCTTGATGTAATGTCTCAAAAGAATCCGTTAGTGTTACTATTCTTCCTGAGGGAAGATGAACATGGGTAGTTTCAAGTAATTGTTTTGGATCACTTCCAATCAAAAGACCATCACTTGTTGTTTGAACAAACACCCGAAACGAGTGGTTTACCGCTGAAGTTTCTGGTGCAAATACTAGTGTGTTTACTTGTCTCTCCACTGGAACTCCAACTAGTTCAGTAGTTAATGTAAATTTTACATCAATCTTTTGTGAGATTCCATTTTGTTCGGTACTAATTACTTCAACAGTATAAGTTCCAAAAGGAAAACTTGGAGAGGATTGAGGCCAAACTATTAGGTTGTGGTTAAAGGAACCCTCATCATTTGCAGTTATCTGATCAAATCTTGCTATTGTTCCATCTGGTGCAAATAATCTAATTATCAAATTTTCGTTTGGTAATCCCTTTCCATAGACGTAGAGTGGTTGATCCTCTGCAAAAACACTACTGTTTGTGTCAGTTTGCAAATCTGAAAAACCCTCAGGTATTGAAATAATTAAAAACGGAATTAAAAAAATTAGAAATTTTGCATTCATGTGAGTACCTGAATATTACCACCTAGATATTACTTCTGGAAAATTTGTCTACAACTATCGTTAAGAGCGATTAAAAAAAAAGAAAGGAATAGTGTGAATTTTCTAGTCTTATTTGACGATTATGCTTGTATCTACAGGTGGAGATAGAGCAGTTGGATTATCAACGCTCTCCCATACAAATGCAGTTATATCATATGCATCTGCGGCCTGTGGAATCCATGACAAAGCTGGGCTGAATGATTGTCCTGGGGACAATGAACCAGTAATCCATGCTAGTGAGACTGTAACGCCATCTGAATCCTGTACCTGTATCAAGTAAGCGAATGCTTGCTCTCTATCTTGGCCATTTGCAACGTCACAAGTAATTTGCACCTGTTGGTCTACGGAAACACTACTTAGAGAGTTTCCAAAGGCATCAACAACTCTACAGTTAGAAGCCGGAGCTCTCTCTAGAGGTGGTACAACGGTACCTATGAGTGAAGTGGCAGTGATATCGAGTTCATCTGCTGTTGTATATGGGTCAGGTAGGGTATTGTCTTCGTATTCTGCAGTGACAGTGTCACCTTCTGCAACTCTGAGTCTATGACCGGATGATTCGTCAGTAATAGTGAAGAACACTGTTCCTTCGAATATACCGGTTGCCTCATTAGTTTCAGTTACGGTTAAGTCAATACCACCAGCGTCAGAATCTGACCAGGTGTCAACATCGAAGTTGTCGACAGATTCTGGATTCAAGTTCATGTCTGGGTCAATTACTCTTACTACGCCTGTTCCGCTTGCAGGATAACTTGCTTCAAGCCACTGTACTTCACCAATGTTCCATCTGACGAGTGCTGAGCCAACTACTGTTTCATCCTCTGAGAATTCAAAGGATACAGTAATTCCGTCATCATCATCAGCTGGCAATAGTCCATCAGTTGGACCGTTACCAGATGGAGATCGTGATATTACATCATTACCATTAGCATCACCAGTTCTGGAATCGCCATCAGAATCATGTGTGAAACCAGTAAGAATTACCTCACCAGTAAAGATTCCTGTGTCAGTTCCAGTTTCGACTAGTTTGTAGTTGTCAATATCAGAACCTCTGGTAGAGACCTTTATTGGGTCTAGATCAGATTCACCGATTTCGTCAACTAAATCACCATCGAAGTTGTGATCAGGTGCTACAATTGTAATGAATACTTTATCAGTCCATGTGTAAACTTTTTGGTCAAGTTCAACAGTTGCTCCGAAGTTTGAAGTAAAGAGTGTCAAGTTGACATCTTCATCTTCGTCACCTACAAAGTCAGATCCGGATGGACCCCAGTCAGTATACTCGAGGACAATTTCTTCTCCTCTTTCTAATCTGTCATTGTCCAACTCTTCAGGGATTTCAATAACAATCTGGAAGATTCCAGTACTGTCACCTGTTTCTCTAAAGGCAGTTGGCTCTGGATCGAATGCAGCATCTTCACCGCCAGCGTCTCCCATGGAGACAGTAGCAGCATCAGAATCCCATTCGATTAAGTCCAAGTCATAAGTTTCTGCAGTATCATTGTCCAGATCAAAGTCTGGTTCAATAAGTGTCAGAATCAT
>DATKZR010000136.1:0-2003 GCA_035527875.1 Nitrosopumilaceae archaeon
GTTTTTATTTTTTGGCATTTTATTTTCCTCCGTTTTTATTCATATTTATCACATCAGTTGCCTTAAGTCCATAAATTGCTGCGACTACTGAAACCCATAATCCAACTATCCACCAAGGCATCTCTTGTAATTTTTGAAAATACAAGTCAATTTTCTCTTGCATCTTCTCATCTTCTGCAAATACAGAATATGCTAACAAAAACAAAGGCGAAGAAATTGTCAAAAGTACAAATTCGTCCTTCCAATCTTGTTTTTGATTTTGCATTATTTGACCAGAATACTCAATTTCGCCTCTTTTCATCTTTTCGGCGTGTAATAATTGAGCTTCGGACATTGCAACTTCCGATTTTTTCTTATTTTTGTAAATTTCAAGGCCAGCTTTAACGCCTTGACCTAATAATCCCCAAGGTATCATATTATTTACTGCCACCAATATAACCGCCTATTACGCCTATAAGACCCGTGACGCTCATTTTCATTAGTGTGATGACACTCTCATCGACTGGACGATTTTCTTCGAGGGCTACAATGTAATCTCCCACAATTATTATAGCTAACAAAATTAAAACACCAGTTGTGATTAAAAAAATAACAATATCTTTAAAGTTTTTTATCATCTATTTTCTCCTCTTTTTTTTGCTCATTTTAGCTTCAGAAAGTGCTATTGCAATCGCTTGTTTTGGATTTTTTACGATTTTTTTAGATTTCCCGCTATGAAGTTTTCCTTTTTTGAACTCTCTCATAACTTTAGCTACCTTTTTTTGTCCTTTTGGCATTATATGCCTCCTCTATTTTTTAGTTCGTGTTGTAAAACAGTTTTTGTTATTGAAGTATCAGATCTTAAGTTTGCTAATTCTTCATTCTGTTCTAGTTTTTGTTGATCTGTCACTTGATTCATCATTGATTTCATCTTATCAAGATTTAATCTGTCTTCAGATTCTTTTTTCTTACGTTCATTTTCCATTGCTCTAAGATCTAGTTCTCTTGCTCTTAGTTTTGCAATTGGATCATTGTCAAATTGAGAAGTAATTTCTTTTTCTTCATTCATAAACTCTTCCATCATCTCTGCAATCAATACAGCTTTTCTAGATTCAATTTTTTCAGACATCATTCTAGCTTGCATTTGTAATTGCTGTGCCATTTGTGGATTTTGTTGCATCATCATTTGCATTTGTTGTAGTTGTTGTAATTCATTTCTAAATTCTACTTCAACTTGTTCTTGAGCCATTAAACTAATATGTTCAAAAATATTTTTTTCTAATGCAGCCATTATTACCGGATTATTTCTAGCCATATTAGTTGCCATAAAATTTAAGTGAGCGGTAATATGTGCTCTATGGTCTTGACCTGGAAATGCTTGGAACGGTTTCCCAGCGAGAGCATCAATGTGTTCTAACGCTGGGTCCTTTGGTTGTGGTGGTTGTGGTCGAATTAAAACTTGATCAATGTCTTTTACACCTAATGCTTCATACATATGTCTATATGCATTGTACATATTGTGTATTCCTGGATTTGATTGTGCCAGTTGCAATTCCGTTTGCGCAAGGGAAATACGCTGTGTCTGAGAAAATATGTTTGGATCAGCAACTGGCAAGATATCTACACGGTCATCAAAGTCAGATTGTTTAATAGTATTTTGACCACCAACTACATCGTATGGATACTCTGCAGGTAGATAAAGTTTGAAAACTCGTGCTAATAATTTAAATTCTTGTTTTAATGCTGCATAGATTCTTTTGTGAATCGCAGACATAGTCCTTGATCCTCTTTCTAGCAGCGCAACTGTCGTGCCCACCGCGGCTTGCTGATTCCCATCCCCAACTTGCAAGTCTGCTATAGAAGCAAATCTTTGACCTGCAGTTACAACGACACCCATAAGCTGTAAGAGAGTTTGACTAGGCTCTTTAAATGGTAACATCATAAATGAATCTCTGATGTTTCCTCCAGGTGCATCTACATCTCTAAATTCACCAGGTTGTATTGCCTGTGCATCGTCTCTAATT
>DATKZR010000137.1:0-27091 GCA_035527875.1 Nitrosopumilaceae archaeon
CCAAAAAATAATTTCAAATTCAAATCCCATAAGATTCAAAGTATTTTGTTTTTAAATTTAGATTCTATTACTTAGAGATTCAAATCAAAGTCAAAAAGAAAAAATTTGCGTGGGCCCGAAGGGCTTCGATCCCTTGGCTCACCGGTTATGAGCCGGTTACTCTACCAAGCTGAGTTACGGGCCCTACAAAAATGGGGTAAATCTTCAGTTTAAAATGTTATGAGCTTAACAGTATGCTTCGTAACAGCTATCAAGTAACAAGTTTTGTGCAGAGATTGACTTGTCTGCAATTTGTATCAAGTCATCAGTATTTGTAGATGCTTTTTCCAGAATGTTCCTCCAAGCTGCTGCATGTCGAATATCTGCTTCGGTATGCAGTTTGAAATATTCAGTTGCATCATCACTTGATATTCCATAAAACTTTGCCATTCCATCAAGCTTTGTTTGGCTAATTTTGGGAATTTCTTTTTCAAATGCATACATCGCACAAGAGCCCCCTTCGTAGGTATCCATCAATTCAGATAAATCAGAGACTGCTTTTTGGGTTTTCTCCAAGCCGTTATATTTTGTCAATTCTTCCTCTGAGATTCCCAGTTCGCCTGCAAATTTTATCCAAGGATTGATGTGATCAGATTCTTCTTGTTGATTATCAATTAATTCATCAATTATAGATTCTGGTGCTTTTTCTATAATAGGAGTCATAAAAGATGGTACTGCTTTAACGAGTTGAAAATATTCTTTTGAATATCCACTTAAAGATTCTACTGTTAACTTTCCATCAGACCACATCTCGTAAAATGGGTGTTTTAGTAAGCTTCTCTCCTCAATCATTTCATCAATTCGTTTTATCAAACTCATATTACATCTATTTTGTGGCCAGTAAAAAAATCTTTGTTGTTTACAAAAGATTTTATGGACAAAATATGGAATTGGTTTGGGTTCCAGTGGTGTAGACCGGTCAAGCATACTGCCCTTTCAAGGCAGTGATCCCGGGTTCAAAATCTAACGATGAAAGTCCCGGCTGGAGCACCAAGATTTATTTACTAAGGGTAAAGTTTTTTGTTTAAGCAGTCTTGGACAGGAAAAATTTAGAGATTAATCCTTTACTTGAAACTTATGGTAAGTATATTGATAAAATAAATCGTTCTTTGGATAGAGAATTAGATCTATATTCAGAATCAGAATTCATAGAGCCACTAAAATATTCCTTAGATGGAGGGAAAAGAATTAGGCCAATTATACTAGTTTTAGCAGCTGAAAGTGTAGGAAAGATTGATGACAATACTTTGGTAGCATCGTGTGCTGTGGAATTTTTACATATGGAATCCATAATTCATGACGATATTATTGACAATGAAACGTTACGAAGGCAAAAAGATCCATTCCACATTAAATATGGATACAACACAAGTGTTTTGACAGGAGATTTTGTTTTAGGATTAATCCTTGGAATTTCCTCAAGGTTAGACAATGCAAGGATAACAAAGGAATTGGCAAGCACTGCAATGTTGATGAGCGAAGGAGAAATGATTGAAAATAGGCTTGAAACAAGTGAAGATGTTACGTTTGATGATTATCTAAAGGTGATCGAATACAAAACTGCAGTTGCATTTCAAGCAGCATCTAGAATAGGAGCGATTATCAGCAAAGGCACTGAAGAAGAGATAGAATCATTAACAGAATATGGAAAAAATATTGGAATCGCATATCAGATTAGAGATGATTTGTTGGATTGGAAAAACGAAGACAAGTTATTTAATTTTCTCATTAAGAAAAGTTCTGATCCAAGAGATGTTTTTGATAAGATGGAAGATCTTTTAAAATATTATTCTGAAAAAGCAAGAAAGGGTTTACATAAGATTCCTGATAATGAAGCAAAAATGAATTTAGATAATTTAATAAAATTTACAACGTTTAAGGCATAAGCCCTAGACTAATTATTGGGGTTGCAAACTCTACAAATTTGATTATTGGATCTGGATATACACCAAAGCCCACCAAAAAGATAATAGAGAATACCACAACTGCGATAACTGATTTTGGTTCTGATACTCTCTTTTCTGTTTCTCCTTCAAAGTACATTCGTCGCATAATCCAACCATAGTAAGCTAATGAAAGAGCACTGTTAAGGACTCCAGCTATTGCCAGCCAAGGAGCCCACCACAAAGTAGAACCTGCATCTAATGCACCACCAAACAGCATTATTTTGCTCCAGAAACCTGCAAGTGGAGGGACACCTGCAAGGGCAAGCAACGAGATTACCAATCCAAGAGATGTGATTGGCATTCTTCGACCTAGTCCTTTTAGTTTGTCCAGATTTGTAACTGCAAGAGTTGTCACTATTCCCGCTACTGCAATAAAGGCCATTCCCTTCATTACCGCATGGTTTAGGATGTGAAATAGAGATCCTTGTAATCCAAGAGAGCTGTGCGGAGATACTGCAAGTCCAATGAGAATGTATCCTGCGTGTGCAATACTTGAATAGGCTAACATCCTTGATAGATTTTTTTGCATAATGGCTGCAATGTTGCCAATGGTCATCGTCATGACTGCCAAGATTCCAAGAGCCAGTGTCCAGTCGAGATTAAGTACAACCATTCCAAGAACTACTATTCGAATTGTAGCGGCAAATCCTGCTTTTTTTGTTCCAGCTGCTAGTAAGGCAGTAATAGTAGGTGGAGCCCCTTCGTAGGTATCTGGTAACCATTGATGGAAAGGTACCAATCCCATCTTGAATCCAAATCCTGCAATAAACATACCAACTGCTAAAAATGCAAGTGGAACAAGCCCCGGGTCTAAATTAGAAAATCCTTGTATTACTTCACCAATATTAGTCGATCCGGTAATTCCATAAGTAATTGAAATACCATAGACAATTATTGCAGATGATAATGCACCAAACAAAAAGTACTTTAATGCCGCTTCGTTTGATTGAGGATTTTTCTTAATAAATCCAACAAGAGCATATGTTGGAATGCTCATTAGCTCCCATGCAACAAATAGCATAATCAAATCTGTAGAATATGCAACTAACACCATACCAATTGTGGAAAGTAAAATTAACGAATAGTAGATTGCCGGATAGTTTTGTTTTCTCATGTAATTGAAGGAACCAACTGTCGTGAAGATTGCAACGATTAGCATTGCAATGGCAAAGAATCCTCCAAAGGCATCATCAACTATTACATCTTCTGAGAATAATGCAGAGGGAAGAACATTTTCATTAATGAATTGATAGCCCACATATGCAATAGAGATAATTAATGCTGCAAATGCAATAACGGCATAAAATGAGTTTGAGCCTTTTTCTTTTCTTATCACATTAATTACTGGTAAAATAACTCCTGCAAAGCCAAGAATTATTATTATTACAATTGGAGTTGAACTAATTTCTATCATCTCATAACACTCCTATATCAGCAATATCAGAACTACAAATAGTAATCCCGCTCCAAATACGAATAGGTATGATTGAGACACACCTGTCTGTGTTCCTTGAACAACTCTGGCGCTCCAGAGTACAGCTTTTTGGAATCCGTCATTCATTCCATAATCAATTGCAGTCTTCTCAAAGTATCGGTATACTGCTCTTGAAAGCCAAAGTGGGGCAACAACAAAGCACCAATAGATTATAGCGTTAAGATACCATCTGTTTAGGATGGTTTTATGAATAGCATAAAAGACAATATTGGAATTTACAAATTTTGTAGCATCAACCCATCTTCCTATGTAGAAAATGTAACCCAATCCAATTCCGGTTGCAAATGCTACCAAAGATGAACCCAATGCAATTGGATTGAGTCCTTGCAAGAAACCGGGTAAAATTGATTCTTCTGATTCATGATGAACTGTATGGATTCCATAGGAATTTTCAAGAAAATCTGTGAAGGTTTGATGTATTCCTTCTTCAGCAGATAATCCAATAATACCAATACCAATGGTTAGAACTGCCAGAATTCCGTAAGGAACCCACATCGAAAGTGGTGCCTCATGAATGTGATGACCCTCTGCTTCCATCTTTTCAATGTGTTTGCTTGGTTTTCCATAGAATACCATGCCAATCATTCTTGTAGTGTAAAATGCAGTAATGACTGCTGTTAAAACAGCAATTGCGTAAAGTGGCATTGCCCATTCACTTCCAGATTCAAACACTGCAGCAAAGATTGCATCCTTACTCCAGAAACCAGTTGTGATAAATGGAGCTCCCATTAACCCAAGTCCCGCAGCCCACATGAATGCATAGGTTTTCTTCATGTGTTTTCGAAGTCCTCCCATGTCTGTCATAAATCTAGAACCAACAACATGTAACAGTGAACCTGCTGCCATAAAGAGAGATGCCTTAAACATTGCATGGGAAATCAAATGGAAAAACCCTGCAGTATACCCATCAACATATTGTTGAGATAGTCCTGCAACACCTAATGCCATCATCATATAACCGATTTGAGAGCCGGTAGAATATGCAAGGACTTTTTTAATTTCAGGATTAACCATACCTTGAGTTGCAAGTAATAATGCAGTGATTGCGCCAACCCATGCAACAATTTCAAAGAATTGATCTGCTAGTATTCCTGCGGCTCCTAAGGCAAAGACTATTGGACCTATCCTTGCTACAAGAAAGACTCCTGCTTTTACCATAGTGGCAGCGTGAATTAATGCAGATACTGCAGTTGGGCCAGTCATTGCCTCCAAAAGCCATTCATTTAGCGGAAATTGTGCCGATTTTCCAACCGCTCCTCCAAATAACAAAACAAAAGCAGGAACCAACAACCCTTGCGCAGACATTGTTTCTGCCCAGGCAAAATCGCCCATTAATTCTTTAAAACCAAAAGTTCCAGCAAACAAAAAGATCAATAACATTCCTGCAATCATCATCACATCTCCAACTTTTGTCATGATGAAGGCCTTCATGCCCGCATGTGTTGGAGAATAGTAATCCAATAGACCCAAAACAGTTCTTCCTTCAGTACCAACGTGATCCTTCTTTTTGTCTCGATACCAAAAGCTGATCAATGCATAAGACGCAAGTCCTACACCTTCCCATCCAAAGAAGACTTGAAGTAAGTTATCAGATAAGACAATAAGCTGCATTGAACCAATAAAGAACATCATCCAGAACCAAAATCGTACAATGTCTTTATCTCCTTTCATGTATCCTGTACTGTAAATCATAATCAAGAAAGAAATCCAACCTACAACATTTGCCATAATTACTGAAAGTGGATCAGCAAGTACTCCTCCTTGAATACCAATTGATTCAATCCAATTTATTTGATGATGAATTTCACTAGCCTCTAAAGCAACTGGAAAAAGAGAGACTGCAGAAAGTGCACTCATTAAAGCAAATGCAACTGCAACATATCCAGTTGCCTTCTTTGAGGCTTTTCCAACTGCTGGCATTATTAGAGCAGCCGCAAATGGTAAAATCCAAACTAACCATGCAGCAGCTGAAGTTGCTTCAAATGGTAAACCTAGGGCTTCAGTTGCCATGTATTAAATTCCCAAAACTCCATTCATGTATGGAATAATTGACTTCAAGAAAATATCTGGATAAATTCCAAGTACTATTGAAAATCCTGCTAGTACCATCATTGGTGCTGTCATGTACCAGCTTCCTTCCTTTACATTCTCTAGATGTTCAGGTGTCTTTCCAAAGAAGACACGTTTTAGCATCCAAAGAATATAGGACATAGTTAATGCAGTTGCAACAAGCCCTAAACCAAAGGTGACAGCTCTTACTGTAGATCCTTCTTCAATAGCAGTTTCTAAGGCGCCATAAAATAGAATCCATTCTCCCATAAATCCACTTGTTGGTGGGATTCCCATGATCGTCAAGGCACCAATTACTGCACAAACTGCAGTAATGGGCATCTTTCCTGCAAGGCCCCCAAGTTTTGTAATGCTTCGAGTACCAACTCTAACGATAATAATTCCAGCCATCATGAAGAGAATACCTTTTCCAAGCGCATGCGTAACATACATCATTTCAGCTCCTGCCATTCCAAGGGCAGATATTGAACCAATCCCAAACAAAATGTAACCCATCTGACTAATGCTTGAATAGGCAAGTAATCTTTTCAAATCGTCTTGCATTAACGCCATGGCCCCGCCGTAAATCATTGTAACAAGACCCCAAATATGGAACCAGATTGAAAGTTCTTCAAATGTGGACGGTAAGAATTCTACAATTAATCTGAAAATACCATAAGCACCAATACCAATCATTGCAGGGGATAACAAAGCACTGATTGGAGTTGGCGCTGAGCCGTGAACATAAGGCAACCAAATATGGAACATGAATACTGCGAGTTTAACTCCAAGACCAATTGCTATTGCAACTGCCGAGGCCATTACAATATCTTGTGGGATTTCTGATTCTTTAATATCTGCAAAGTCAAAGCTTCCAATTGTAAGACCTATCATCAAAAATCCTAATAACAAAACAACTGCACCAGCATGGGTCCAGAACAGGAACATCAAACCAATTTTTCTTCTTGGACCATCGCCCCACAACGCCACTAAAAAGAAAGCTGGAATCAACATAACTTCAAAGAAAATATAAAATTCAATTAGATTTGTCGCAAGTACTGTCCCAAGCATTCCCATTGCAAAGACAAGATAGAGTGCAAAATAAAGTCCAGATTTTGCATTAACATAATTGGTAAGAGAAGAAGACTCTACAATTGTTGATTGACCACCACTTGTTTGAATGGTTTTTTGTTCTTCTTGGTATTGCTCATGAAATTTGTGGATCATGTATGGTTTTGAATAGAGAGCAAGAATTGTACTTAGAACATAAATCATGATTGCAAATGGAGAGGCCAAACCATCAAGGAGGAATCCAAATTCTCCAAACATATCTGTCCATGGATAATGCTCTTCTGTTGTCCCAACTAATGCTGCTTGAATTACAAGAATTGTGGCGTAAAGTAAAATGGCAAAGGTAAACCACATTGCAGGGGTAGGACCCATTTTTCGCCCAAGAATGTAGGCAACAGGTGATAAAAGTAGAGGAAGGAAAACTGCCTGTAATAATGCATATTCCATTATCCCTTCAAGCTCCTGAAATCAGCAATATCGATATCGTGATACATACGATACGCCACAATAATCAGTGAAAGTCCCACTGCAACTTCGGCTGCAGCAATTGCGATTGAAAACAAAGCTAAGGTTTGACCACCAGTGTGTGGCAAAAATCTACCAAACGCAACCATGTTTAGGTTTGCAGCATTAATTACAATTTCAATGGCAAATAACATTCGAATAAAATTTCGTTTTACTGCAAGGCCATAAATTCCAATACCCAAAAGAGCGACAGATACTAAAACAAACTCAGTTAGCTCGTTGGTCATTCTCCTCATCCACTCTTCTTGCTAAAACAAGTGCACCAGTTACAGCACCTGATAAAATCAATCCCATCAAAATTAACGCTGGCCAATAATATGTCACAAAGTCTTTACCAACTTCTCTAAAGTCTATTGCAGGTTCATCTGTGGTGATTTGTTTAATTCCAGAATCTAAAATGACTGCGCCTAATGAAACCATCATAACTAACATTAATGCAATTCCCACAAATTTTCTTCTTTTGTCTTCAACCTTTTTGAAGATTAACTCTCTTTTTACCAGCATGACTGTAAATAGGATCAAAACTGCGATAGAACCAACATAAACTGCAAGCTGAAACATTGCAACAAATGGTGCATCTAAAAGCAAAAAGAATCCTGCAATTCCACCAAGTGTTCCCATCAAGGCAATAGAACCATAAATTAAGGATCTTAATTCAAGTGCCGCAATTGCACTTCCAATGGTAATTACAGATAAGGCAAGAAAGGCCGCATCAGCCATGGGTTGCACCTCTATCAGAAATTATAATTTCAGAATCTTGAGCAACAAATGGTTTCACCTGTAATTGGGCAGGAGTGTAAATCAAGCCTTCTTTGCTAAATGAAGAAAGTTCATAGTCGTTTGTCATATACAACGCATAAAATGGACAGGCATCTACACAAAGCCCACAAAAAACACATTTGCCATAATCAATTTGTGGCATGATAGCCTTTTTGTTTTGTTTCCATTCTTCTGGAACCTTAACCATCCCAATAGCCTCAGCAACACCTTCACATGCAATTGAACAAAGTTGACAACCTGTGCAGTGGTCATGAAATAACATGTGCCGTCCTTTAAGACCTGCAATTCCTACTCCGGTGGTGGGATCATACTGATATCCATCGCCTACAAATTTTAATTTCTCCTCAGGGTATCTCAGAGTGAATCTTTTGATGGCAAGGTGTTTAATTCCTGAATTTAATGCCTTGATTATTCCAGTAGCAGTTCCCATTAGAATATACCTCCTGGTCCCAAGATTCCAGCATACAGCAAGGCCAGTGCTATAAAGATGTTAACGAACGCAAGTCCAATTAATTTCGTCCAACCTAGGTCTAGCAATATATCAACTCTAACTCTGGGGAACACACCCCTTGGTAAAAGTATGAAGAAAATTACTCCAACAGTTTTTAGTACAAACATCAAGATGCCATTAAGTACTTCTTGAGAGAATACTGGAAGTCCTGGGATCTTGGCTGTTACAGGACCCATTTCGATTCCATTAGTTATGATTTCTTCTGGGAATGGGGGCCAAAGCATTGGTCCAGTCCATCCTCCAAGGAAAACTACTACAAAGAGGCCTGCAAATGCGTAAAGTTTCAAGTAACTTCCTAATTGAACTAGGCCATACATCATACCTGATAATTCAGTTAACCAGCCTGCCACGATCTCACTTTCTGCTTCTGGTAAATCAAATGGAATTCTTTCTAATTCTGCTAACATTGTAATAAAGAAGACAATTGCACCAATTGGGAAAAATATAATCCAAGGAAAACTTGATTGACTTGCAGCAATCTCAGAAAGATTCAAAGTTCCAGTTACAATTACCACACCAAGAAATGATAGAATCAAAGGAATTTCAAATGAAACCATTTGGAATAAAGCTCTAATCCCACCAATGAATGGGAATTTGCTGTTTGCAGCCCAAGCAGAAAGAATGGTAATAATTGGGAAAAATCCAATTACTGCAAAAACTGCAAGAAGTCCAACATCAACGTCGGCTACAACCCATCCTGGAGCAACTGGAATTAATGCAACAAATGCAGCAGCTGTTGCAACAAACAAAACAGGAGCTGCCCAGAAAAGAGGTTTGTCAGCTTTTGCAGGAATAATAATTTCCTTGGAAATTAATTTTAATCCGTCACCCATCAATTGTAAAATACCTTCAATCTTTCCACAATAGAAAGGCCCAACTCTTAGCTGAAGTTTGGCTAACATTTTTCGTTCGACGAAGATTGTTCCAGCAGCTATTAATGCTGCAAACCCAAATCCTGGAAAGGCAGCAATTCTAAAGAGGTCAGTGGTCATAAAGGCTTTGATAATTGGAAGGGTTCTCGATGGATCTGCTATCCAAGTTAACGCAAGAAATGGTGTAAGTAATTGACCGTCGATTATAGGCATTTCAATAAAAAATAAAATAATAAAGACAGCTGGTATACCTATCAATACTAAAATTAGCAGAGTCCAAAATCCAACATCTAGGATGGACTTGATAAATTCACTTAGTTTAAAATTTGGTGCAATAACAGACAATTATCTATCTGCCTCCACTGGCCAATAGTTAAGACTCCAATATATTGATGGCATGTTTCCTAACTTTTCCCCAATGAGAAGATGGGGTAAGGCAATCAGATTTCTAAATGATGGAACACTGAGTTTTACTCTATAAGGTATTGGCTTTTTGTCTGAAACAATGTAGCAACCTAAAGCTCCTCTTCCAGATTCTACACGTTTGTATACAGAACCAATTGCTCCCTTTGGATTTGGTTTTAGTTTAACTCTAACAGAACCTGACTTTGGCATTTTTTGTAATGCATCTCTGATTATTCTACAACTCTCCATCATGTCAAGCCATGGTATTTTTGATCTAGCGTAGGAATCACCACTTTTCATCACATTAGTTTCAAAATCTAATTCATCATAGACATCATATGGTTCCTTTTTTCTAACATCATAATCTACTCCACTTGCTCGAAGTACAGAGCCCGTAGTTCCTAATCTTATGGCATCTTCACGTGATAGTATTCCAGTTTTTTCTGTCCTAGAAATTAAAATTGGATTATCATAAAAAACATCAGCATATTCTTTAATTCTTTTTTCAAAGTAGTTTACTTGTCTCAAACAAACATCTTCAAAGTTTGCAGGTAAGTCGTTTCGAA
This sequence comes from Nitrosopumilaceae archaeon, assembly GCA_035527875.1. Lineage (GTDB taxonomy): Archaea > Thermoproteota > Nitrososphaeria > Nitrososphaerales > Nitrosopumilaceae > Nitrosomaritimum. The sequence goes on from DATKZR010000137.1 coordinate 10,260, forward strand.
TGCCTCCAGGAATAAAATAAGAGTGAGTAACTCTTGCACCTGTCATTTTTTCTAAAAGATCAATTAGAAGTTCACGATCCCCTGCAGGCCACATAAACATAGTAGAGTGACCCAAAAAGATACCATAGATTGCAAGCCAGTACATAGTATAGACACATCTATTCAATTCAGCCGCAATTACTCGAATGTATTTTGCACGTTCCGAAATCTCTAAACCTAAAAGTTCTTCCACTCCTAAAACATAAGGATATAAAATATTACAAGAGTCATGGATAACTGGTCTTTCTAAATGTGGTATGTTTAGAACATAATTTCTATACTCTGCCATCTTTTCTTCCCCGCGGTGAACGTAACCTGGATCAGGATCACATGCAACAATATAGTCACCATCAATTTGTACAATAATTCTCATATGTCCAGAACCCGGATGTTGTGGCCCAACATTGAGGGTCATTATTCTCTCGTCTGCCTTTTGAATTGCCAGTCCTGGTGGTAGTATTGGTGTACTCATTTCTATCTGCCCTTATTCCTAAAGTCTTTTCTTAATGGTGGAAGGTCTGCCCAATCTTCTGGCAAAAGTAATCGTCTGTTATCTGGATGACCTTCAAAGAAAACCCCTAACATTTCAAAAACTTCTCTTTCATGAAATTCGACGCTGTAGAATATATCTCTAAGACTAGGTAGTTTTGTTGCATCATTTCCTGGAATTGGATCGTCTTCTCTCTGTGCTCTTGTTGCCAATTCAAGAATTTGTCTTGATAATGCAGGGTCAGTGTAAGAACTCAAGTGATATACAACTTCAATTTCCTTGTCTGCAGGATAGTCAACTCCTGCAACAGAGTCTACATGATCATAATTTAAAACATCTCGTGCAAATTCTGCAACATCGTGAATACTTTCTCTGGAGACCTTAACTCCAACTCTATCTGGCTTTACAAAGGAAATGATTGTTTTTTCACCAAATTTTTCGGTGATTTTATCTCCAATTCCCTTTTCAAATGCAGGTAATTCAGACTCTTCTGTTTGTGGTTTCTTTGAAGGAACAGTTTTTTTTTCAACAGTAGGTTTTTCAGCGGTTTTATTCTCAGTCAGTTTAGAATCTTCTGGTTTTTCCTCAACATTTTTTTTTTCTGACTCTGAACTCATTATACAAACTTCCTAGCCTTCATTCTCTTAATTTTTTCTTGTAGTAACATACATCCTTGAATAAGAGTTTCAGGTCTAGGTGGACAACCTGGAACATACACGTCCACGGGTAAAACACCATCAATACCCGGAAGAACATTATATGAATCAAAATATAGACCTCCAGTTATAGCACAAGCTCCCATTGCAATTACATATTTTGGTTCTGGCATTTGATCATAAACTAACCGTAAACGTGGTGCCATTTTTCTGGTAATGGTTCCCTGAACCACAACTAGATCACATTGTCTTAGTGATCCAAAAGCTTCAATGATCCCAAATCTTTCAACGTCATATCTTGGACTTGACGCAGCTCCAAACTCAACACTGCAACAAGCTGTTTCGATGTGAACTGGCCATAAGGACCAAATTCTTCCCCAATTGATTGCATAACCTAATGGTTTGTCAATTGCCTTTTCTAAAATATCTCCCAGTTTTCCAATAAACACATTAGCATTTTGTGGAGTTATCAGATCTTTTAGCAATTTATTCCCTCACAACAGTAAATTTGATTTGTATAAAAGACTACCAAACGTCTCTCCTCCCTGATTGATATAAAGCGAAAGCCATTGCAGCAAATATTATCGCTAAAAAGCCAATGATCGGAAGTGTAGCTTCTTTTGGAAGATACAAAATAGTACTTCCCCACGCATAAAGGAAAATTGCAACCACATCGAAAATGACAAACATCAAAATGTATGCATAATATTGCATCATAAACTGAGTTCGCCCCTCACCAGTTGGCACTTGCCCGCATTCCATCGGCAAAAACTTTACAGGATTGCTTCTTTTTCGGGGAGAAAGCATTCTTGATATAACTAGAGCTGGAGCCATCGCCACTACGGCAAATCCAAACATTAACACCACGGTACTATAATTGCCCGCTAATTCCCCGACCAATTTAGCTTTGAACCTAACTTTTTGTATAAAAAGGTATGCACATTTTTTTATCTAATTTATAAAAAAATGATTTTTGCAAACTACTTAATAGGATAATAACAAAAAGCGATCATGTCGTCAGAAATAGGAGATATTGCTCCTAACTTTGAACTTCCCGATACAGAACTAAAGATGCGGACTTTGGATGAATTCAAAGGAAAGAAGATCGTATTGTCCTTCATAGTTGCTGCAAGTTCTCCAGTTTGTGAGGCCGAGCTGTGTACATTTAGAGACTCTTGGAAGGAAATTTCAGATCTTGGTGCCCAAATAGTGGCAATCAGTAATGACGGTCCATTTGCAAATAAAGCATTTGCAGAAAAACACAACTTTAACTTTCCCATATTAGGAGATTATAACAGCAAAACCATTCGTGATTACGACATTTTGATGCCAGACTTACTTCACATTAAAGATTACAATGCTGCAAAACGTTCCGTCTTTGTAATAATGGAAGATGGAAAGATTGGCTACAAGTGGGTTTCAGAAAATCCATTAAAAGAACCAAACTATGAAGAAATTAAAGAATTCCTAAAGTAATAAAAATTATTTTTATTCTATTTCAGCCACTGCGTCGCCTTTTGCAACTGTTCCGCCATCTTTTATTTTGATAGATTTTATAGAACCATCTTTGTGTGCTTTAATGGCTACTTGCATTTTCATGGATTCTAAAGTACAAACAACATCACCCTTCTTTACAGAATCACCTTCCTGTACTGCAATTGATACAACTTTTCCTGGAATTTGACTTTTCAAAGATAATTGTGAATCTACAGTTCCACCTCCACCAGTTTTTTTGTAGACAACTTCATCAAAGTGGGTATGAATGTTTAGAGTAATTGGAACATTATCAATTACGAGATTCATTTCATTTGTAGATTGCTCAAGATATTTTGCTCTGTGATATTTTTGATCTAAAATAAATTCGATTCCTTTTGAAGTCATATTTAGAATTGTTAATCTATGCTCGTTATCATTTATTTTAATCAAGTATTCATTATTACCAAGATTTTCTGTTATCTTTCCTTCAAATGATTTTTCTATATCTTGTATTTTATAATCCATAGTTCATCAATCTAATTTATTTTTCCAATTGGAATTATTACTAGTACGGTTTTGTATACGGCTTTTAAAGTATTCAGAATGAATTATAGCAGCAGCTAAAGCTGCTTCACTTTTTTCTTCTTTTTCTTTCTTGAGATCTTTAGCTAATCTTTCAATCATATCATAACGCTTAAGAAAATCAGTGGAAAGTTCTCCGTTTTTGTATTCATCTGAATTTAAAATTGTTTTATAGAGAGGAATTGAAGTTTCTACTCCTTGAATGTAAAAATCATTTAATGCCGAAAGCATTCTAGTTCTAGATTCTTCAAATGTTTGACCCCATGTGCAAAGTTTTGCCATAAGTGAGTCATAAAAGGGAGAAACTGTACATCCAGAATATAGATAAGTGTCACATCTGACGCTTGGTCCTGCCGGAATTGTTACATCTGGAACTGGTCCTGTAGAAGGAGCAAATTCTAGAAAGGTATCCTCAGCGTTGATTCTACATTCTATGGCGTAACCGTTCATTTTGAGGTCATTCTGTTTGAATGGAATAGATTCTCCATTTGCAATATCTATTTGCAATTTGACCAAATCCAATCCCGATACGAGTTCAGTAATTGGATGTTCTACTTGCAATCTAGCATTGATTTCAATAAAGTAGAATTCGCCATTATCAGCCCTTAGAAATTCAGCAGTTCCCAAGTTAGTATAGTCAACTGCGTCAGCCGCTCTACAAACTATTTCACCTATACGGGCCCTTATTTCATCATTAACAGCTGGTGATGGAGTTTGTTCAATTAATTTTTGATTACGTCTTTGAATAGAGCATTCTCTTTCAAAGATGTGAACAGTGTTACCATGAGTATCTCTAGCCATTTGATATTCAATGTGACGTGTTTTTTCAAGGAATTTTTCTACAATAATAGCAGATTTTCCTACAGCTGCAATTGATTCTCCCGTAACAGATTCAAAACCCTCACGTAATTCTTTATCATTAGTAACTATTCTAATTCCACGACCGCCACCACCGTAAACTGATTTTAACATTACAGGATAACCAATTTCATTTGAGATTTTTTCTGCATCATCTGCATCTTTTACAAGACCAGGGCTACCTGGCACAGTAGGAACTTCAGCTTTTAACATTGCAGCTTTACATTTCATTTTGTCGCCACAAAGATCCATTGAATCTGCAGAGGGACCAATAAAATTAATTTTATTTTTTTCACACAGTCTTGCAAAGTCATCGTTTTCAGAAAGAAAACCATAACCTGGGTGAACGGCATCTGCACCAGACGATAACATGACTTCAAGAATTTTTTCTTGATTAAGGTATGATTTTGCAGGAGATGCCTCCCCAATATGATATGCTTCTGTAGCTTGTTTTACGTGTAAAGAATTGCGGTCTTCATCAGAATAGACCGCAACTGTCTTGATTCCAAGTGTTTTACATGTTCTGATTACTCGTAAAGCAATTTCTCCTCTGTTTGCGATAAGTACTTTTTCAATCATTTTAAATCATAAATTGATGTTTCCGTGTTTTCTAGGTAAATGCTTTGCTCTTTTGTTTTCAAGCATATCAAGTGCTTTTATCAGCATAGGTCTTGTTTCAGCTGGATCAATTACATTATCGACAGTCCCATGAGATGCAGCAACGTATGGATTTTCAAATTTTTCTGCAAATTCATCAATTAATTGTTTCTTAAGAGATTCTGGGTCTTTAGCGTCTTGAAGGTCTTTTCTATACATGATTTTTACAGCCGCTTCTCCGCCTAAAACTGCACATCTTGCAGTAGGCCATGCATAATTAATGTCAGTTCTAAGATTTTTACTTCCCATTGCGATATATGCACCCCCGTATGCTTTGCCAATAACAAGGGTAATTCTTGGAACAGTAGCTTCGCAATATGCGTAGAGTAGCTTACTTCCATGTCTAATGATTCCATTGTGTTCTTGATTAGAACCAGGCATGTACCCAGGTGTATCTACTAAAGTGACAAGTGGTATGTTAAAAGCATCACAGAATCTGATAAAACGTGCAGCCTTGTTTGATGAATCAATATCAAGTGCACCTGCAAGATACATAGGATTATTTGCAATAAATCCCACAACCCTACCATTCATTCTCCCATAACCTACTATAATATTTGGCGCAAACAATTCATGTACTTCAAAGAATTCACCATTGTCAACAATAGAGTTAATGATTTCTTTCATTTCATATGGTTGTACAGGATTTTCTGGAATGATGTTAATTAGATTATGATCTAATCTGTTTGGATCATCATCAGTTGTAGTTTTAGGTGGTTCTTCTGTATTATTTTGTGGAAGATACGAGAGTAATTTTTTTATGTAATCCATGCACTCGTATTCATTTTGTGCAACAAAGTGGGCAACACCACTTTTTGATCCATGTGTCATAGCCCCACCAAGATCTTCAAATGAAACTTCTTCACCTAATACAGTCTTGACTACATCAGGTCCTGTAACAAACATAGTTCCTATCTTGTCAACCATAATTACAAAGTCTGTCATGGCAGGAGAATATACAGCTCCACCTGCAGAAGGACCAAGACTTGCTGTAATTTGTGGGATTACTCCAGAAGCTAATTGATTGTAATAAAATATATCTGCAAATCCATCGAGACTCATAATTCCTTCTTGAATTCTAGCACCACCAGAATCCATTATTCCAATGATAGGACTTCCTGTTGTAAGTGCATGATCCATAAGTTTAGTAATTTTTTTAGCTCCCATCTTGCTTAAGGTTCCTCCAAGTACAGTAAAATCATAAGCAAACACAAAGATTTGTCTTCCATTTACCGTCCCATAGCCACCAACCACACCGTCTGTAAAGAATTTTTTTTTCTGCATATCATATTCATGGTAATGGTGTGTGGTTAATGGATCTATTTCGGTAAAAGTTCCTTCGTCTAATAGGAGATCAATTCTCTCTCTAGCTGTTAATTTTCCTTTATCATGCTGGGCCTTAATTCGATCTTGACCTCCTGCTTGTAATGACGTTTTCTTTCTCTTCGAAAATCCCTCAATTTTTTCAGAGTGCATCTTGGTTTCTAGGGTTAACATCTACTTATTAATTTAGTTGAAAATTTGCTTTCGAAGGCTGATTTGAATTTTAATAATTTATATAATTTCAAACTTTCTCAAAAAATTAAAACAAGATTTACAGAAATACATTTAACTAAAGTAGAGATAAAATATCATATATGGTCAATGAGATGAAAGCCAAGGTGGTTTACACCAATTTGCTTAAAGAAGACCTAGTAGTTATTAGAATACTTCCAGATGAGGGCATGCCGGATTACACAACCGGTCAATTTCTCACCATAGGGGTTACAGTTCCCACCGAAAATTATAAACTAGTTAGAAGAGCATATTCGATTGCTTCACATCCTGAAAACAGAGATTATTTTGAATTTGTAATTAGATGGGTAAGAAATCCTTTACCAGGACGTGTTACCACTATGTTATTTCATGCCAGTGAAGGTGATGAAGTGAAATTAGGATATCCAACTGGAAATGCTCTTTTGATTAATGAAAAACTTCCTAACGGAGAAAAGGATATGAGACGCATTGTTTGCGTTGGTGGAGGAACAGGTCTGGCTCCATTTATCGCTTATGCTAATCATTTACATGATGTGGGAGATAAACGCCAATTAGTTGTCTTTCATGGAGCAAGTTATGTTGATGAATTAAGCTATAAAAAAATGCTGACAGACTTGGAAGATGAGAGTATTAGAAGAGGAGAAGATGAATGGAATTTCAAGTATAGAGCAGCAATTAGTAGACCAAAAGAATACTTTAATCGTTCGTGGAGCGGACATGTAGGAAGAGTAGAATCATTTTTCAAAGAAGCAAAAAATGGTTTATCCCCACTTGATGAACTAGTTGGGGAAAAATGTACTCCTGAAAATACCTATATCTACATTTGTGGATATCAAGGAACAATAGATGGCGTAATTGACAATACGGCAGCACGTGGGTTCGTAACAAAAGATGATAAACGTGATGATGGAAGTTATGAAATCAGATACGAATCTTATGGATAAAATTGGATTACTAAAACTAAAATAAATTATATTTTAAGAATAACCTAGGATTTTTGGCGAAGGATAAACTGCATCAAGGCCTCTTTAGAATAATCAATGCCATGCTCTTCTTCAGTATGCTTACCAAATATTTCAATTACCTCTTCAATTTCCCCTTCACTTACAAAATCACACTCAAAACCATAATCAGAGCACCTTAGTTTTGCCATATTTTGAGAATTATCACTGTACAATAAAAACTAAGGTGTGTTTTTACATAAAAAATACAAAATCATCTATTTTCGACAAATGTAGATTAAAAAATAATGATTATTAATTAGAACTTAATCCGAGGAGTCTGTTGTTTTCTTTGTCGATGGAGAAATAATACTTTGAACAACCGTTTTTGTCAATTCCTCAATAATCTTTATTTTATTCTCATCTGTTTCACCCAACATTTCTAAAGCTTTGTCTAATTCCTTTTGCCTAATTGCATCTACATTTGCTTGTACATCTACTACTATAGGTTCAGCATCAATCCTGTTCATGGTAGCCTCAATTACTGGAACTTCCTTGGCAATCAATTTTTCAACTTCGGGAACTTTGCCCATCCTAATGTTTTCGTTTTCTTCTACCAGTTCGGTGATTTGATCTTTGAACATTAATTTTACCCCAGGAATAGTGGAGACTTTTTCATCAACTGCTCTTGGATCAGAAATATCCAAAATTAAAACTCCTGTTTTCTTATTTCCAACGATTCGCTTTATTTTTTCATAAGTGATAAGAAAATAATCGGCTGTGGTTGCCACAAATACTATATCAAATTTATCAAATCCCGAAAAGACTTCTTTGAATTCAATAGGAGTTCCTCCTAATATCTTTGAAAAGCCGGTAGATCGATCCAAAGTCATACTAGTAACATCAAAGGAGTACTCTTTTTTGCCAAGGGTTTTTGCAACTCTTGCTGCAGCCTCACCTGTCCCCATTAACAAAATATGTTTCTTTTTGTCAATCCCTACATTTTCTTCTGCGATCTTTACAGCAATATCACCAAGTGAAGTTACATTTTCTCCAATACGAGTGGCAGTTCGAATTTGAGTTGCGACTCGAATACAGGTATCAAATAGTTTATTCAAAACTCTTCCTGAAGTTTTGAATTTCTTAGCGCCTGACATCGATGTTATTAATTCTCCAAGAATTTCATTTTTGCCTACTACTACAGATTCAAGACCACAAGCAAGTCTAAGTAAATTTAGATAAACATCTGCGCCTGAATAAATTTCAAGAGTTTGATCAAAGTGGTCAATGTCCCATTGGTCTAGTTCAGTCAATGACCTCCACGTATCTTGAATTTTATTTATTGCAAGACCTTTTGCTTCTGGTCGCCTCGCATCAGGAGAATCTCCTGTTTCAAGATTAATTATTAGAAAAATTTCAACTCTGCTTGATGTTTGAACTATTACACATTCAGAAACATCAGATATTTTTTTAAATTCAAGAGCAGCAGCAGGGATATCTTTGAAGCAAAATTTTTCCAATTTATGGATTGGAACATTTTTGTGAGTAAATCTTGCGTTAATTATTTTAAAATTGCCTTCTGTCATTTCAATTCACCTTTACTTGTCAAATCTGTCCCTTCCACCTTTTGCTGTACGGAAAACATTCATTCCAAGATTGTAATTCTCAAAAAGATTATCTATGGTTTTAATATCTTCTTTAGCTTGATGAAGTTCTTGTTTACTTGCATCTGGATCCTTTTGTAACTTTGCTATTTTCTCTTCTATTTCATCTCTAAAGGTTGCGATCCCACTTTCATAGTTTGATGCTCCATGATATTCTGGACTTAGCATGTGTTCTGGAATATATTTTGGAGTTTGATCAGTTGGAATTTCTACTCGTCTTGAAATTTCTTCTTCCTCTTCTGGAGTTAGAATAGGTCTAGGAGGTGCTAATTCGTGTTTCCAAAGGAAAAATTCTGGTTCACCCATCTCACGTCTAAATATTTGCTCTTGAAATCGTTTATTGGTAAATGAATCGCTAACTTTTGCTACAACTGCTTCTTTTGCAGCTTCTTTGTATTCCTCTTCTAATGCTTTTTCAGCAGCTTCTTTGGCAGCTTTTGATCTTGCAAGTGTGGTAACAAATTCTGCATCAGCTAAAGCTGCTAATTCTGTTGCACTCATGCCTGATTTTGATGATTTTTTCTTCGTTTTAGGAGTCTTTGTTTCTTTTTTTGTTTCAGAGATTTCAATTGGTTTCTCTGTTTCTGAAGATTCTGAATTTTCTGTCTTGGATTCAGTGGCTTTGGTGTCGTCTTTTATTTTATCCTCAGACATCAAAAAATAGAATAATTGAGTAGAATTTTAAGCTTTTAGAATTTTTTTCGATCTGTCAAAGGTATTTACAAGAAATTCTCATTTTTTAGGATTTAGATTCAATAATGGAAGCTTTTTCTTTATAGATTTTTGGTATGAATTATAAGGATTTGATTCCTCACTGCATTTTTTACAAATACATAATGGAGAAACATTTTCAAGGTCACAGCTATCTTGAAATTCGCAACTTTGACAGCCTGCAGGTCCGTTACAAACTGCACACCGGAGTTCCTTAATTTGAGAACATTTTTCATGTTTTACTCCAATTCCTTTTGCCCATAAGCCTAGTTCATTTATTTCGATTTTTTCATTACAAACTATACATGCCCCAGGAAACTTCATAGGTATTTTTCTCCAGCTCATTTTATCAATTCTATTTCCTTTTCAATAATATCTCCAAAAGTTTCTTCCAAGTCCAATTCTAAATTTTTATTCTTTATGCAAAATAAAACATAAGGTAGTCCAATTGTTGCAAAGGAACTTCTAGAGAGATGTAATTTTTGTGCCATGATAGAAGATAATGATTTAATTTTTCTTCCGTCCCAACGGATACGATTCAAAAGTGGCCAGGATAAATTGTATTTTGTATACCTTATACGATCATCTTTTTGATAAAGTTCAATTAAGGTTTCGTTTAGATAACGTAAAAGTCGCCAGTTTTGAGTTTTCATTATTTTTCCATACAAGACATCAGCTTTAGAGATTACATCCAAATATTTTGCTAGAGAATTTTTATCTAAACTGCTGGTGATAATGCTAGAGTAAAAAGCATCAATCTTTTGTCTCGGATCGATTTGCATTGAATACAAAACCCCTCGTGCCTCATCAACTGAATTTGCTTTAAAAAAGGCATTGATTCCATCCTCGACATTAATGCTTTCAAATGATTTTTCTGTTTGAGGATTAAATCCAGTTACAAGAGATTGGGCCAAATTTATCATTGAACGAATATCACCCCTTGATTTGTCAATAACTTTTACCAAAGCTCCTGGACTGAGTTTGGCCGCTTCTTTTTTCAGAATCGTTTCAAGATAAACACGCAAAAGGCGAGGTGGAATAGGTTTGAAAGAAATTGTTTTTACAACTTTTTTGATACTCTTCATTTTATCAGATGAATCACTATTTGCAGCCAAAACAATCGGTACTGTGGGTTCTTTTAAGATTTGAATTAGTGCTTCTGCCCCCCCATAGTCTCCGCGACCATGGATACCATCTACCTCATCTACAAAAATCATTGGAGCACCAAGAATTGTAATATTTTCTAATACAGGAGAAAGAATTTCATTAATTCTAGATTTGCTTCTAACATCGCTTGCATTAAGGCCAATCAAATCATATCCGAATTGTTTTGCAGTAAGATAGGCAATTGTAGTTTTTCCGATGCCTGGTGGACCGGTTAAAAGTAGAGGTTTTGTTCCTTTTTTCCATTTTATAAACCACTGAACTATCGCTGCTCTTGATTCCTCATTTCCAACCATATCAGAGATATTCTGAGGTCTATGTTTTTCTGACCACATCAAAATTATCACTTTGGAAGTTTTGATTCAAATTCAGACCATTTGTTGGCTTTTTGTAATTTGTTGTACCAAAATTGATTATAATGTTCTACTGTCAAGAATAAAAATTCTAAAAATTCTTTATGAGAAAATTTCTCTGGAAGTAACTCTAAAGCAAGACGAGCATCTTGTAAATATAAATTACTTTTTTCCAGTGTTATTTCAAATCCTTTTTTGACATCATTAGCCAATAGAGAATAATATAATGGCCATGAAGGTATTTTTACAAATCCATTTTTTATAGAATCTTCAATTTCATTTCCACACCCAACTCCTTCTGCAGCTCTTGCCATCCCTAAATAGAAAATTTCTCCCAGTGGTCGTTCTCCAAGAGCCATGTTTCTTCCGGCAGTTCCCATTACAGATCTGTATTTTTTGTAAGACAGGGTCATTTCTTCCTCAGTAATCCGCGTTGGTTTTGATTTTAATTCTTCATCAAGGTATTGCCCAATTCGTGCCTCTTTGAATCCCTCCTCAAATTCATTTAGAACTGTATCACCACCTTTAGAAATTTTATCCCTAGCTAATTTCAAAATGTATGGGTTCATCAACTTGTAATCATCAAGATATTCCAAATCCTCATCTTTGTCTACAATTCTATCCATTGGTTCACTGAGGTCAATTGCCAAGATATGACCTTCTACAATATCTTGTTTTAGTTGAGCATTTTTGTTTCCAAAATATTCAGAAGCTCCATCAAATAAGGCATTAAAGACAGGAAATGTCATTTTTACGAAATTTGAATTGAGAATTCGACCAACTCTGTCTCGAATCACTTCTATATTGTCTAGTTTAGACCGTATCGAATCAATTTCAGAAGATTGTAGAATAATTTCATTTGAACCTACTTCGTCACCAAAAGCTTGTTGGGTGGAATTTGGAGAAGAATCAGATTTAATTTCTTTGTATAGGTCTTGAGCAAATCTTTCTGCAAAATTTGGAAATTCTTTTTCCGTCTCTTCTTTGTAATGATTGAATAATTTGTAACCTTTTGATTTGAATAAGGCCTGTTTCATTATTTGTTTTCCAGGTTTGGTGCTCATCAAAGCTTCTTTACTAATTACTGATTGATCTTTGCCACTCACAACGGTCAACTCCTATATTGTTATTTATTCTTTCAAATAAAAAAAACTTCCTTCACTTAAATTACGATGAGGGAAACTTTGGTTAATGGAAGTAATCGATATTCTTCGTAATGTTTCAAAAAAAATTTACGAAAATGTAAAAGATATAGCTGGAACCGAAGATGCTGCTGGTGATTTTGGAAAAGGTGCAGGAGGAGACATTTCTCGCAACATTGACATTATTGCGGAAAAAACTGTCTTGGACTATCTTAAAGAGATTAATTTTGAATGCGTTGTTTTAGGCGAAGAATGTGGAAGGGTTGTGTTATCTGAAAATCCAAAAGGATTTGTTATTATGGATGCTATTGATGGGTCTGCCAATTCTGTAAGAGGGGTTCCATTTTTTTGCAGCTCTCTTGCGTTTGCTACTGAAAACAGACTAAGTTCCATCACAGATGGAGTAATAACAAATTTGTCAAACGGTGAGATGTATTGGGCCTCAAAAGATAAAGGTGCTTTTTTGGATCAATCAGAAATTCATGTTCATAATAAAGATCCCATCTACAAAATTATAGGAATTAATATTTCTGGAGCCAAGCCAGAATTGATGAGAAAACTATTTCCAATTTTTGAGAAACATAATCACACTAGACACTTTGGTGCTAATGCCCTTGAAATGGCAATGTTTGCAAGAGGATTGATGGATATTTTTATCGATTTAAGAAAGAAAATTCGTATTCAAGATATTGCAGCAGGTTATTTAATTGTAAAAGAGGCAGGCGGATTGCTTTTAGATGAAAACTTTGTTCCGCTTGATGCAGATCTTAGTTATGATACCAGAGTATCCTTTATTGCCGCAGCAAATCAAAAAATTCTGGATGATATATTTTCAGAGATAAAGTAAATTAATCATTTTCTGATGACATTTGTTAAACCAGTATGAAAGGAATCTGACTGACATGAGACTAAATAATTTAATGTTATTGTAGTTTTATGAGTCAATTTCTTGAATGTCCAAAATGTGAAAAATACAAAATTGGTATTCCCTTAAGAATAGAAGGCGACTCTAGAATTTGCCCAGTATGTGAATCAATTTTTCAAACAAATTCATAGTGAAAATTATCCTAAATTTGTTAGTTAATATAATCTTGAAAATGATCTCTAATTTCTTGTTCCCTTATCCGCATGAGTTTGATAGGCAAAAAATAGAAAGGCTATGAGTCATAAAATATTCTTATTCTAGAGAATTAGAACAAGTTATTGGAAAAATTAGAAAGAGCTAATTAGTCTTCTCTAATTTTCAAATGGTTTAAATGGAATTTTTTTGTTCTAGAATCTAATGAGAACTGACTCGTGTAGAAAATGTGGAGAAACATTAAGTGTATTGGAAAAATGTAACATATGCGAAAATCCATCCATTTTTGAATGTAAAAATTGTGAACTACAAACAGAAAAACAATTTCATCGTAATTGCATTATAGCTTAAATTTTTGTCAATAAGAAGAAGAGATTATTTTGTTACTAAAAGTCAACAAACACGTTTACAATTTAATCAACAAATCAGCTAAGAGTTATCCACCAATTTTTTGAACCCTTTTAATTAAATGTGAATATCTTAGGAAAAAAAGATTTGAGATATCCAAAAAAATTTGTTTAGCGTTTTTGTGTTAAGGTTTTTCTAGCGGTTTTGCAGATTTCCATAGAATTCTGCATAGATTATCAATGTTGTTGACCATACCTTGTGCGTTTGTTAATAATGAAATATCCATCTCAGAATTGGTATCTTTTTGACTAGAATCTGACATTATCATTTGTTTGTCTTTTTGAACTACAATTCTTCCTTTTGATGAAAGCTTGCACACTCTAGTTTCAGTTGCATCGAATCTTTTTACAAATGATATGTTTTCTTTATCCTCAATTTCAACTAATAGATTTACCTTTCCTCCCTTCTTCTCACAGATTTTGATTTTTTCTGGAATTAAGGTGTGGTACATTTTTGCAATATCCTCTACTGTTGTTGCAATGAATACTGTTTCAAAACAATTTTCAATCATTTGGGCAATGTCTGAGTATATGTGGGTTCTTCCTTGAATTATTCTAAGAGTGGGTGCGTTTATTCCTTGACTGGGGCAATATCTTATACTTGAAATTTTTTCAATAATTTCTTTTTGTGTTTTTTTAATTTTGATAATCTCTCCTTCTTTTTTCTCGAGTGTAAGATTAAATGCGTTTTCTGGTTCTACAGGCATACACAATTTAGGGCTAGAAAATGAAGTTGAAATAATATTTTTATCAACGAGTTTGTCTACAGATCTATACGTTATTGCCCTGTCAATATTTAGATCTTTAGCTAATGCACTTGCTGTAATTGGTCCTGTTCTTAAAAGAGTCAAATAAATTTTTGATTCTAATTCATCAAAATCCAAAGTTTCTTGTAATTCGAGGGCAAGTGTTTCCACCTGACTGGACATTGACATCAATTTTATTTTCCTCCAAAATTATTTTTAAACTGAATTTTGATTGTATGCCATAAATTATCAATTTCACATTGAGGGCATTTTCCATATTCAATTGGAAAAATAACTTTGCAATGAACACATTCTATAGTAGATTTGGAATATAGTAATCCTCTGTCATTTACCTGTTGTATCAATTTTTTTGCGTTGGTTGATTCGGTATTATTCATAATAAATTTCACCATTTTTTTTTGAAATGACCCGATTCTTGAATTGTCCTTGATTTAATCCAAAGTTTTTCATAAAATGAATTATCTCCCGGTATTCAGCAACATGGTTTAATTGAATTATCGCCCAATTCATCATAAATCATAATATGATATGATGTTACTTAAGGCACTTCTTTTGTAATATCATTTGTTTACATTTAATTTAAAATTCAAGCACAATGTTTTACATGTAAAATAATTTTGTTACACCATAAAATTCGAAAACAAGATATCAATTTATCCTTCAAAAAAAATTAAATCCGTTATACGGGCTTGAAGATATAACCCAACCGCTTAAGATTTAGATGCAGACCTTTAACGAACAACTTTTAAACTCTAATTTTAAAAAATTGAATATATTGAAAGATATACCAAGAAAACATCTCATTGCAATTTCTTTAACAAGTATTATCTCGTTTATGGCATTTTCTAGTGAAGCATCTGCTCATTATGGTGACCAGTTATCAGGTTATGGTACTGCAGAAATAGATGGTGTTCGTTCCGCTGGAGAATGGGATGATGCGTATGTGATTTCGGTTTTTGGAGGAAAATCTGATGGTAGTAGTTTACTTTTAATGAATGATGAGGACAATTTGTATATCGGATTAATTGTAATCGACAACATTCTGACACCTGATGATCAATTGGGGGTAATGTTTGATAATTTACATAATGGTGTTTTTGACCTTAACGATGACTCAGGAGGTTTTTCAGGCCTTGGAGATGTTAGTGACGGTTACTTTAATGGAACAAATTGGATTGTAGATTCTAGTACACATGGAGTAGGAGCCGCACAAAATGATGGAACTAAAAATTTTATGGAATATTCCAAGCCCCTCAATTCTGAGGATGTAAATGACTTTAATCTCTCAATTGGAGATACTATTGGATTTTGCCTCACCTATGTTAGAGATGGAATTGCTACTGACAGTACTCAATATGGACCAGCTTGTAGGCTCTTGACCAATGAACAGAATTTTTACGGGGATTTTCTTTTAGTTCCCTTTTCACTTTCCTGGCATGGTTTAATGGCAATGGAGGCAGATAAGAGAAATGTAGAGAATGGGGAGACTATCAATTATGAAGTATATCTTTATGGAGATGATCTATTAGATGAGGAACCAGTTTACATAACTATCTATGATCTAGAAACTAGGACGGTAATTTTGGAGCAAAGTTTGATCCCGAATTCTTCATCCGTTGATTATTTTGATACCACAGCATGGCTTTCTACATTTAAAGTTGATACGTCCCAGAATAGTTTCAAGGATGATATGACATATGTTGTTGAAGGAAAGTATAACGATAAATCCACCAAACTTAATTTTTATATCAAACCCGATGTTAAGGCAGATTTGGAAGAAAAAGCCTCAGATGCAGGTAAGGCAATAGTAGAGGCTGGAACTGAAACGGGTGAATTAGTTGTGGAGGCTGGGAAAGAAGCTGGTAAAGTAATTGTAGATGTTGGAGAAGAAGCTGTTGAAAAAGGGACAGAGATTGGTCAATCAGCGATTGAAAAAGGCAAGGAAGTAGAAAAAATTGTAGATGAGAGAAGAGTAGAAGTTAAAGATGCAGTTGAACAAAAGGGTTCAGAGGTAATTCAAGAAATTGAAGACACTGCTGGGGGAGGTTGCCTTATAGCCACTGCAGCATTTGATTCAGAGCTTTCACCACAAGTACAACAACTCCGAGAATTACGAGACAATAAACTACTACAAACAAAAACAGGAACTTCATTTATGAATGGATTCAATGATTTCTACTATTCATTTAGTCCACATATTGCAGATTATGAGCGTAAAAATCCAATATTCAAAGAAGTAGTAAAAATTGTAATTACACCTGGGATTAGTTCGCTCTCCATTCTGAACCATGTTGATATGAATTCAGAATCT
>DATKZR010000138.1:0-48574 GCA_035527875.1 Nitrosopumilaceae archaeon
CCTGATTGGTCCGGAATCGCAGTAAAATCATAAGCAACAGAAGAACCAGTAGTAGTTAATCGGCCACCCCCTGTATCTCCAATAATAGTAAGAGGATTTCCATCCTTGTCCTTTATTGATACATTTACTACGGGCATATTAGAAGTGGATTGACTTAGATTATCTATAAAACCACTAATGATCAATTTATCTCCAAAATTATAAACCAGTTTATCTGTAGAAAGTGAAAGAGGTTCTCTTGCATCTACAAAATTAGAAGGATCATCTACAACGATGAAGGTCTTTATCGCCGTTCCAATTTCTTTAGAAACTTTGATTCTGTAATCACCTAATCTTTCTTTTCCGTTTGGAATTTGAAACGAGTATTCAAACGAGCTGTCACCTTCTAGTCTTACCAAATCTAAAATCTTGAATGCAAGATCTCCACCAGTAAAGTCATTTACACCAAGGGCAGTATTTCTAGTTTGAAGAATTTCCAAGTCCAGTGAGCTTATCCATAGAGTATTTAGCCTTCCAGTTACTGTGACAACATCGCCTAAACCATAAACCTCCTTATCACTCCATAACGAAATTAAAACATCCTCTTTTTCATCTTTGACTAAATCAAACGATGTGGTTGTTTTATCTGAATATTCTGCAGTCAATACATAGGTCCCATAAACAGGATTAATCGTAGTTAGAAAAATAGTTCCAGAAAACTTTCCGTTTGTTGGATAAAGGGTTCCTTTTTCAATTACAATTCCATTGGGATTCTTTAGTTCAAACTTTAATCCCTCAAAGGGAATGATTTTAGAGGTTATTCCTGAAATCGATAATGTCTCACCAGGTAAGTACTGAGACTTGTCAGTACCTATTGCAAATATACTATCTTCTGGGATTTCTAATTCTGTAATTTTATCCCCTACGGAAAAACTTGTTGAGGATGTAGCTCCCGCGTAAGTTACTGACGCAGTGTAATCACCTTCATTAATTCCAAGGACAGGATGTAAACTTAGAGTAGTTTCAAAATCCAAGTTTAAATCAGGATAAAGTAAAACTTCAGAACTAAAACTCAGCCCGCTTATCTTAACGGTGATTGACTCTGGTTTAAAATCACCAAGTTGTACTTTAAAAACTTCTTCAGAAATATGTCCTCTGAGAACCGCAGTCTCTCCAAATACATAATTTGGCTTTATAGAACTTATTGTTACAAAAATATCTTGAGTCTCTTTAGTTACCAGTATTTCTCCATTTGATGATCCTGCATTTGACTTTTCAAACTTCCAATCTTGTGCACTATCAAGATCATATCCATCATAGATTCTTTGCCAAGAATTAAAGTCATTTTCAGTATCCGACATTAGTGCAGTTGCATCAATAACAACTCCATTTTCATCTCGAAGTTCAACTATTTCATTGGCATCAGTAAACCATACTGTTTTGTACGAATATGTATAAAATTGGCCAGGTTCAATTATTGTTCCAATCGGAATAGTAAAGGTCTGTTTGAGTACCGTGGTAGATGCAATTTTCCAACCACCAACATCTACATCTAAATCAGTTGGATTGTAAATCTCCACCCATTCTGATGGAGATGCCGAATCATCACCTGGCGGATTTGTATCAACTTCATTAATTACAATATGATCAGCAATGGATAGCTGAGCACTAGCTGGAATAACTAGACCTGCAAGAACCAAAATGGAAAATAAAATAGTGATGTTCCTTATCATTGCGTTTTCCTATATGGAATACACTAAAGGCTTCTTTTTAGAATTGAATAGAGGAAAAGTTGAGCTTGTTGTTAAAGTTGACCTCAGAAATACTACCTTTTGGGTGATTTTCATGCGTAAATTACAACTTTTTGGTATTTAGAGAGTGCGTATGATTGATCTCAGAGTCAAAAAATAAGGGATTCTTTTATCTGACGGATACACGTTTTTTACTTGTTCTACGCGCTAAACGAATGGGTTTTTTTGAATGTAATTTTGGTTTGTCAGTAGCAAGACTTCTTCCTTTTTTTTGCGCATTTCTTCTAGAAATATTTCGAACCTTTTCTTCTCTTTGAAGTTTTTTTAATTTTTCAGAAGGAATTTTTCTGGACGTTTTTGCATTAGATGATTTTTTCTTGTCAGCATTCAAACGTCTTGTGATCCATCCTTTTTTAGAGGCCTTACTTTTTTCCGATTCTGAAGTTTTTTTCATTTTCTTTTTTGGTGAAACCATATTAATCATTTTTTTATTTCCCCTTCTCCTTAAAAATTATACGCTTTCAGAATCACAATTGGGACATTTTTTATCTATAATTTTAAAACCACATTCCATACAAAGTCCCTCCCCAACATCATTTTCAATCATTTGTTTTTTTCTTGTAACATAGAATTTAATTCCAAAATACAACAATATTCCAATCAAGATAGAATAGTGAAGAGGTATGTATTGAGTAATTCCAAGGACCACAAGAAATATTCCAACGATCAAAACGATATCGCGTCTCTCAAAATTCAATTAATTCAGGAATATTAAGAATTGATAAAAACGTGCCGGAGCTCAGAGCCATTAGGTTTACTTCATATCAAGTCATTTCTCTAACTCTTCTTCATTGCTCGGCACCCAAATTGCTACTGTATTCGATAATAAGATAATGATTAAAGTGGTGGGATCGGCGTGATTTGAACACGCGACCTCTGCGTCCCAAACGCAGAATCATACCAAGCTAGACCACGATCCCAACGAATACCAAAAAATACCCAATTTAAGTTTCACAGAGACTAGTCCAAATTTAGAATAATATATGAATTCAATCTTCTTACTGCATTTTTTTAAAATTGTTTAATTTGATATTGCTTTTTAGAAAAATAAAAAAAAGAAAAGAACCAACTAGATTTAAAAACTTTAAACAAGTTAAGCTAAAAGCTTTTTCCACCAGAACGATGTTTTGGTAAACATTCTCTACAATACACTGGTCTGTCTGGTTTTGGTTCAAAAGGTACTTCTGAATCTGTACCGCAATCGGAACATTTCATTGGAAACATTTTTCGCTCTTCTGACATAATTTTCCATGATTTTACCACTATAAGAACCAAAGAATTTTCTTTTTTTAATAGAAAATTAAGGTAAAATGCATTATCTAACGTCGTGACAAAAAAATCATAGGGGTCTAATAAAAAAAAGGAAGTATTTCCCTTAAGGAAATTATTTTGTGTGTTTTGTGGGAATCAATTGAAAAAGTGAAAAAAGATCAAAAATATTGTGCGTATATAAAACGTAGAGCCACCTTTTCAGGTAATAATTTTAAAGGCAATTTAGAAAACAAAACCGTTGAATTTAGAAGATTATCTCAAGGCTGGTAAAATAGCTTCAGAAGTTCGAGAGATGGTCAGAGTAAAAGACTGGGTTGGAAAAACTGTCTATGAAATTTGTGAAGAAGTGGAAAATGAAATTATCAAACGAGGTGCAAAATGTGCATTTCCAGTAAATAGCAGCATCAACGAGATTGCGGCCCATTATACTGCAGAACCAAATGATCCAATAACAATCACAGACTCAGATTTAGTAAAAATTGATCTGGGGGTACAGATTAACGGATTCATTGCAGATACTGCTGTAACAGTTTGCTATAATCCACAATATGATGGCCTAGTACAAGCTGCAGAAGAAGCCTTGAAAAAGGCAATGTCAATGGTCAGAGTCGGTGTAAAAGCAAGCGATATTGGAAGAGTAATTGAAAAAACAATTAAACAGATGGGATTTAAACCGATCGCAAATCTTAGCGGACATTCATTAGACCAGTTTACAATTCACTCCGGAAAAACAATTCCAAATATTTGGTCAATTGGGGGGTTTACTCTTTCTGGAGATTCAGCTTATGCATGTGAGCCATTTGTAACTACTGCAGAGGGAGGAGGATTTGTTAGAAATGGAAAAATAAAAAATATTTTTGCCTTAAATTCAAGAAAAAAAACAAAGAATGCAGAGGCAGATAAACTGGTTGATTTTATTTGGGAAAATTTCAACATGCTTCCATTTGCATTACGGTGGATTACAAAACAATGGGAAGAAAAAGAGGCAAGAGAACTACTTGATTTTTTAATTAAAAAAAAGGCAATTCAAGCCTATCCTGTATTAGTGGAAATTCACAACCAACGAGTAGCACAGGCAGAGCATACTTTCATTCCAAATGAAACTGGGGTTACAGTAACAACTAATTTTCAATAAGATCGTAAAAGTGAGATACTATTTTTCATCTCTGCCAAAAAATAATTTCAAATCCATTCAACTTTTTATTTATGATCAACATTAAGTGGATCCCTACATTTGATACATGTTGATAACTTGTTTTCGTCAAGTTCTAACTCAACATTACTTGCATAACAACGCTGGCATAATCCCTTCATATTTTTACTCAATAGACTCGCCAAAGATTTTATCTATTTGCATTACTCCTTCACAGGAATTACATTTTGAATTCTCAGCAAATAAATAATCACCTTCTGTAAAATTTCTTTTTCGTTCCATTTCACATGATTTGCATTTTTCTATAGTATAAGCAATGACTATTTTTTCTTTTGAGAACATTACTGAGCAACCCCTATAGTGTTACCCACACCAATTAGCAAAACTGATTGTCCAGACTTTGTGTTATCATGAATCATTTCATAAACCTGTGAACGCACAGTTTCTGCCTGGTTAGCAATGTCTTTAGTCATTAAAGTTATGGCCTCTTTAATTGATTGTTTAATCACAATAGCAAGAATTGGAATGTTGTTTTTGGTTGCAATTTCTTCGATTTGGAATCTTTCAGTTCCAATACCCCCTATTGCGGCTCCAAATCCCTGAGCAGTAATTGCAGAATCCTCACCCTCCATTTTTAATGCAGCATCCACCATTATGATAATATCAGGTTTGCTTTTTGCAACTATAGTTTCTACCGCATCCCCCGGTCTTCCAACAGTAGAACCAGGACCCTCTGCTTTTAGTAAAATCAATTTTCTACCATCAAATTCTTTTTCACTAGACACGGTCTGAAATGCCATTTTCTCTTTTTTTGTATCAAGCATCATTTTCCCTACTACCATTGGTCCAATCCCATCGCCAATTGGTTGGCCCGATTTAAAAGCTGGGATAGCTTTGGTTATAGCTTCTGCCTCTTCCATGATAAAAGGTAAAATCATTTGAAGGGGTAAAATCAAAGGATAGTTATTCTGTTTTTTGGCAGTCAAATACATGTGATTAACTATCTTGAAAATCATATGAAGTGAAGTAGCAATTTCCAAAAGTGTTATAATTTTGGTTAATTCTAATTCTCCAGTTTCGGGAGATATAGTTTTTACATGATTTCTAGAATAATCCTCTCTTGCTCGAACAATATGCCGAACCTTTTCCACAATTCCATTTGGATCCATATCCACTGGCATTATTGTAAAGTAATCTAAAAATCGGTCAATTTTTTTTGTCGGATCTTCTCGGGGGTTCATATTTTTCTTAACATGTTCAATTAGCTCTGTTCGAGCTTCGATTCTATAGGCATCTAATTTTTTTATCGCCTTTTTAATTTCCCCAGAGGTAACTTGTAACTGAATTCTTTGCCCGTAGAAAACGAAGAGGATTATTGGGAGAATCCAAACTAACATCATAAGAGGATTTGAATCATCACTAAAACCAAATAATTGATCAAGATCAATATTTGTAAAATCCACCATAATCTCTGCGGTCTTGGGTTCCAAATTAAATCATTCGTCTAATGGAGTTAATTTTAGAACCTGAGAATTATTTTAATTCTACGAAATTGAATAAATGCTGATTGCTTTTATTATAGTAAAAATAGAATGCCAGCATGCCAGAGACCAAGCCAATGGTTGCAATAGTTAACGTTGTGGCTTCAGCCTCAGTAGATCAAAAGATAGACCTAAATGAAATTACACGAAAATTTCCAGATGTAGAATACCATCCGGATCAATTTCCAGGCCTGGTTTTTAGACTAAGAACACCAAAAACAGCTACCCTGATTTTTACTTCAGGAAAAATGGTATGCACTGGTTCAAAATCTGAAGAGATTGCAAGAAAGGCAGTAAAAATTGTTGTGCAAATGCTTCGAAAGGGTGGAATCAAAATAAAAAAAGACGCCGAGGTCACCATTCAAAATATTGTTTCGTCTATAAATCTTGGAGGGAAAGTTCACCTGGAAAAAGCCGCCAGGACTTTACCCAGAAGCATGTATGAACCCGAACAGTTTCCAGGACTTATACACAGAATGCTTGATCCAAAAACAGTTATTCTTGTCTTTGCATCTGGGAAACTTGTCTGCACCGGAGCCAAAAATGAACAAGACGTATACCGGTCAGTTAACAATTTACATTCATTGTTAGAAGAAAAGGATCTGATCGTTTATGATTAAACCTTGAGTTTTAAGAAGTTTATTTAGATTATTTTATTGGGCTTCCCAATGGAACCTCTTCATTTACAGTTAACCAAAAGGGCTTATCATCCACATCTGCTGCAAGTAACATTGCATTAGATTCAACTCCAGCCATTTTTTTTGGCTCGAGATTTGCGATAACAATCACCACTTTACCAACTAGATCCTCTGGCTGATAATATTGTGCACCACCAATAATGACATCTCGTCTATCGTTCCCCAAATCAATAATTCCCTTTATGATTCTAGACTTTCCTGGAATTGGTTCAGTTTCAATTATTTTTGCAACACGTATATCTAATTTTGCAAAATCGTCATACGAAATGTTTGGCATAAAAATTCCTTAATTTCCTTGTTAAAATGAATTTCGAATGGCTACACAAGATCTTTTTTTTGTATTCCGCTGGTCTCAATATCATATCTAAGTGGAGCAGGTAATTCTAAATATTTTTTATTAGCTAGAATTAAAATTTGATCCCCTGGAACATTTACCTTTTTTAATAATTTTCCCCGTTGGTGAGCATAAGCATTTTTCCAAAATTCTGCTGCATCAAACGTTCCAATTTTTGTCATTTGTTTTCGTAATCCATTTTATTGAAAGGACTGTGACGGAAGAATGGCATATGCCGTTAGAACCGGAGTTAATGTTCTGGATTTTAGGCATGATGCCCATCACAGTCTATTTTTTTACCAAGCATAATCTAATATATTTACTGCGAAAGTGGATTCTTTAGTCATGGCAATAATTGAAACTTCGATTGAGATTAATGCTCCATTTGACAGGGTTTGGGAATTAGTCTCAGATATTGATAATGAGCCTAAATTTTGGAAGGGAACTAAAGAAGTTCGAAATATTTCAAAAGAAGGAAACATCATCAACCGTGAAATAATAATTGCCTTTAGAGACCAAAAATGTCAGCAAAGAGTTACACTTTATCCAAAAGAAAAGATCGTAGCAGTGTTTACCAAGGGAATAATCACTGGAAAAAAAACTGTAAATTTAATGTCCCAAGATAAACAAACTTTGCTGCAAGTAAATTGGGATATTAAACTCACAGGCATAATGGGAATGTTTACAGGAATGATAAAAAAGCATATCCAAAATGGTACTGATTTGGCATTGCAAAGCATCAAAAACGAACTTGAGAAATAATTCATAAATATGATTATCGATATTTTTAATTTTTCCTTAACTGCAATTTTAATAGGAGTATCAGCGGCATGGATTTTTTTAATTAGGTCGATGATAAATTCATTTAGATTAACACCATACCTGGATAAATTTGAAAAAATAAAACATAATAATCCAATGGTATCAATAATTCTTCCTGCAAGAAATGAAGAAGAATTTCTTGCCCGATGTTTGGATTCATTAATTGACCAAGACTATCCAAACTATGAAGTAATAGTTGTTGATGATTCATCAGAGGATTCAACAGGAAATATTATTTCAGAATATTCCAAACATAATTCCAAAATAACTCTTGTCACGGCAAAACCCAAACCTGACGGATGGATGGGTAAAAATTGGGCATGTATGGAAGGTTACAGAAAAGCAACGGGGGAACTGTTGTTGTTTACTGATGCAGACACAACACATGCTAGAAATGTAATTTCTTTGGCTGTATCAAATTTACTTTCTCATAATCTAGATGCTTTAACTGTAATTCCAAAATTGGTTACAATTGATTTTTGGACAAAAATAACACTTCCCATGATATCCACGTTTTTACATACAAGATTTTCAGCTATCCGAGTAAATGATCCTTCAAAGAAGACGGGGTATTTTTTTGGAAGTTTTTTCATAATTAATCAAAAAACATACGAGGCAGTAGGAACCCATGAGGGTGTAAAACAGGAAATTATTGAAGATGGAGCTCTAGGAAAAAAAGTTAAGGACTCAGGCTACAAAATGAAGATGGTCCGAGGAGATCATCTAATTAAGGCAATATGGGCACGTGATAAGAGTACTCTTTGGAATGCCCTCAAAAGGCTAATGATTCCCCTGTATCTCCAAGGCCATGGAATTGCAGTTGGCATATTTTTTGCAGTTTTATTTTTACTTTTTATGCCATTTCCCATTTTGGTGTATTCCTCAATTCTCACTTTTGAAACCGTATCAAATTCCATGTTGTTTGTTTCCTCTTTGATTGCCTCAATATTGATCTATATTGGAGCAGTGATTGAGGTCAAAAAGGGTCTACAAATCAAATTAATTTATGCGGCTTTTGGCCCTTTGGGAAGCCTAGTAGTAGTTTTGGGATTTTTAAGTGGATTACTCCAAGCCAAGAAAGATTCTTCGGTTTCCTGGAGAGGAAGAACTTATTCTTTGAAGGACCACACCCAAAATTCTATTAGGATTTAGGAGAAATCTTTTTAGTTGTATACAAGAAATTCAAAGTCTCTTGGATAAATCAGGTGTTATTGTTGGAGGAATCGCTGGAGCCATAATAGTTTTAGTAGTTTTTGCAGTCATTTTTGTACCACCACCACATACAATAAAACCTGAAATTGTGGTGACCAATGGACATGATGTTAGCACCGTTGGAGCGACAACCCCTACATATTCAAAAAACCTGTCATTAATTGAAATATTTCAAAAATCAGAAGCAGGTGTTGTAAGAGTTAACGTTCAAAGAACCGAAGAAAACCTAATTCCAACGGGGGTGGGATCTGGTTTTGTTTTTGATAAAAAAGGTCACGTAATAACTAATGCACATGTTGTAGAGGATGCAACAAAGGTGGCAATTACATTTCTGGATGGTAGATCATATAATGCAGAAATAATTGGTATTGACAAGTTTACAGATATTGCAGTAATCAAAGTTAATGCAGATTTATCGTTATTGCATCCATTATCTCTTGGAGATTCTTCAAATCTTCAAGTTGGAGAACCCATAGCTGCGATTGGAAATCCATTTGGATTATCAGGCTCTATGACTTCAGGAATAGTTAGTCAATTAGGTCGACTTCTTCCTTCAGGTGCAGGGTATTCTATTCCAGATGTAATTCAAACAGATGCTGCAATAAACCCTGGAAATTCAGGGGGACCACTACTAAACATGAGAGGTGAAATAGTTGGAATAAACACAGCGATTCAATCGGCTACAGGGGAATTCACCGGTGTAGGATTTGCAGTACCATCACAAACCTTGGTCAAAATTATTCCAAGTTTAATACAAAACGGAGAGTACAAACATCCATGGATTGGAATTTCAGGACGAGATATTGATCCGGATTTGGCAAAAGTTTTGAACCTTAATGATGCTGTGGGGTTTTTAGTGGTAACTGTTGTTCCTGATAGTCCCGCTTCAAAAGCAGGACTGCAAGGTTCGAATAATATTGTAGAGAGAGATGGAATTCAATATACTATTGGAGGTGACATCATACTATCTGTTGATGGCGTGGAGGTCAGAAAAATATCAGATATTTTAATTCACCTACAAAGAGGAAAATCTGTTGGTGATGAAATAGTATTGGAAATTCTAAGAGATGGAAGAACAACCAATTTCACTGTTGCTTTAGGTGAAAGGCCAAATGGCGAATAAAACAATACAACATTAAATACTTCCAAGAATGCATTTTTCTATTGAACAATCTTGTGTTAAACTCTGAAAGTTTGAACAACATTCTAGAAAAAAAGGCAATTTCACATGAAGATGCTCTACAAATTTATCAAGATGCCATAATTGATTCATCTGAATTGATTTTAACTGCACAAAATCTTAGAAAAAAATTCAAAGGCAATACTGTAACATTTTCAAAAAAAGCGTTTTTTAATATTATTAACATGTGCAAAGATACCTGTAGCTACTGTACTTACAAATCTGAGCCAGGAGAAGGAAAACTATCCTTAATGTCAAAACAAGAGATAAAGCAAATGCTAAAGCTTGCCAAAAAACATAGATGTGTTGAAGCATTATTTGTAACTGGAGAACGGCCGGAGCAAAAATATCAAGAAGCCAGAGATTGGCTAAAAATTAATGGCTTCAAGTCCACTGTAGAATATCTCATCCATGCCTCAGAATGGGCATTAGAAGAGGGACTCTTTCCTCACACAAATGCAGGAAACCTCACGATTGATGAAATAAAAGAACTTCAAAAAACCAATGTTTCAATGGGATTAATGTTAGAAAATGTCAGTGAACGACTTTCACAAAAGGGGATGCCCCATTATTTGGCGGCAAGTAAAAGACCAAAGGCTAGATTAGAAGTTTTAGAGAATTCTGGAAAATTAAAAATTCCAATGACAACAGGAATCCTCGTAGGAATTGGGGAAACACCGGAGGAGATTATTGATTCTATTTTTGCAATAAAGAAACTGCATGAGAAATATGGAAATATACAAGAGGTAATCTTACAAAACTTTCAACCAAAACAAGATACAATGATGAAAAATTTTCCATCAGCACAGGAAAACTATTTCAAGATTATTGTTTCAATATCTAGAATTATCATGCCAGATATGAATATCCAAATTCCTCCAAATCTATCACCGCAATCGTATCAAAGTTTTCTTTCTGTTGGAATTAATGATTGGGGAGGAATATCTCCACTCACTCCTGACTATGTAAATCCCGAGTTTTCTTGGCCAGAGATAAAAAAAATAGATAAAAATTCAAAAAACGCAGGATTTGATTTAAAATGTAGATTCCCAATATATCCAGAATTTTTCTCATTTATTAGTAAAGAGTTAAGAGATAAGATGTCAGCCATTGTAGATGAAGAAGGTTTGGTAAAGGAGGAATATTGGAGATGAGCGTAAACCTTGATTCTTTGTTTAGTAATGCAGATCCTCAAATTTCAGCCATTTTAAACAGATCTTTATCAGAAAAAGAGATATCAGCTGAACAAGGGCTCGCTCTTTACAATTCTGATGGAGCGGATTTTCATTTAGTGGGAATGGTAGCCGATGAGTTAAGAAGAAGAAGAGTGGGAAATATTGTAACATATGTGGTTAATAGAAATATCAACTTTACAAATGTCTGCATAAAGCAATGTGGATTTTGTGCATTTAGTAGGGATTTCAGAGAAGAAGAAGGATATTTTCTCCCTACTGAGGAAATTGTACGAAGAGCAAAAGAAGCATACCAATTAGGAGCAACCGAAGTATGCATTCAAGCAGGGCTTCCCCCTGACATGGAAGGAGACTTGTATGAGAACATTTGTAGAGCAATAAAAAAAGAGATTCCAGATATTCACATTCATGGCTTTTCTCCCGAAGAAGTTCTTTACGGGGCAACAAGATCAAAGGTCTCCATCAAAGAGTATCTAATGAGATTAAAGGAGGCAGGGGTAAACACCCTACCTGGTACGGCAGCTGAGATTTTGGATCAGAAGTTGCGTGATAAAATATCCCCTGGGAGAATTAGTGTAAAGGATTGGATTGAGGTTATCAAAACAGCACATAAAATTGGAATTAATACCACCTCAACTATGATGTTTGGCCACATTGAAACTGCCAAAGATAGAGTTGATCACATGGCAAAGATTAGGGAAATACAAAAAGAAACAGGAGGATTTACAGAGTTTGTTCCTCTTGATTTTATTCATAGCGAAGCCCCAATGTACAAACATCAATTACACGAAGAAATTAGACAAGGCGGAAGTGGTAAAGAGGTCCTTTTGACTCATGCCATTGCCAGAATTATGTTAAACAACTACATTGACAATATTCAAATGTCATGGGTAAAAGAAGGTCAGAAAATGTCGCAACTTTTGTTAATGTGGGGAGCAAATGATTTTGGAGGGACTTTAATTAATGAAAGTATTTCAACATCCGCCGGTTCTGAACACGGCCAATTATTAAAACCAAAAGAAATCAAACGAACAGTAAGAGAGATTGGAAGAATTCCAGCAGAAAGAAATACCAATTATAAAATTTTAAAAAGATTTGAAAATTCAAATGATTCAGAAGAGGAGTTAGACAAAATTGAAGATATCTCTAAATTTGGATCATATATGGAATTAGTCAAGATAGACAAATACAAATATCAAAATCCAAGAGAAAAATAATTGTCTGCCTTAGATGAGGCGTTAGATCATTCCAAGAAATTACATATTGATGAATGTGAGATAGTACATGTTAAACGAAAGATCATAACCGTAAGAATTACAGATTCGGAAATTTTTGAGGTAAAACGTGTTTTAGATGAAAACTATGGAATTAGAATTATTCATGATAAAAAAATATCATCAATCCAAACAAGTAATGATAAAGAAATTGTAAAATCCATTGAAGATGCCCTTCAAACAATATCTCATCTAAAACCAAGAAAATTTTGGAAAACTCTTCCACACGAAATAAAATCGCAAACTAGTCTTCAAGGAGTTTACGATAAAAAATTAGATGAGATTTTGGGAGTAGATATAACTGATATCGCACAAAATATGATAAATTATACATTAGATCCTAAAATCAACACGATATCAGGATCAGTAAATATAGTCTCTGAAGTCTTTAAAATTGCAAACTCCAATGGTCTATTGGCTACAGACAAAGGAACATACGTATCAGGAATTATTAATGCTGATTCGGAGATTGGTCAATCCGAAGTTTCTGGAATAGGTCATGGATGTTGCAGAACATTAGACAAGTTTTCTGCCGAACAAATAGGAAATGATGCAAAAACTATGTGTGTAGAATCAATTAATCCACAAAAATGTGAAAGTGGAGAATACTCAATTATTTTTGAACCATATTCTGCTGGAGAAATCCTAGCATTTGTTGCATCTTCAAATTTTAATTTTAAAACATATACAGAAAAAAAGAGTTGTTTTTCTAATAATTTTAAAGAAAAAATCGCAGTCGAAGATTTTAGTTTGGTAGATAATCCCCATATACCCCAAGGGATTGGAACAAAACCATTTGATGATGAGGGAGTAAAAACCCAAATCAATACACTAGTGGATAAGGGATTTTTTGTTAACACATATCGTGATCTTTTTGATAGTTACAAAGAAGGTACAGAATCTACCGGAAATGCTTCAAGACCAGGCTCCCCTATGGGAAGAAGTGCTGAATCCATTCCAGTTTCAATGCCCCATAACATTCAGATTAAATCTGGAAGTACTTCTCAAGAAGACATGATAAAAGATACAAAACATGGATTACTTGTGGGCAGATTATGGTACACTTATGCAGTTAATACAATTAAAGGAGATTTTTCATGTACTGCAAGAAGTGGAATTAGAATAATCGAAAATGGTAAAATTAAGAGTCCTGGAAAATCAGTACGGATTATTCATAACTTGCCAAAATTATTTCAAAACATTTCAGCTGTTGGAAATAATGAAAAAAATGTTATTCAATGGGCATCTCTTCCATCAATTACTCCATCAATTAAAGTGGAAAAAATCCAGATAAATTCAATTTAAAACAAAAAATATTAAATTTTAGGCGCAAAAATGGCTCAAATAAGGAAGGTAAAAACAAGAAAAGCAACATAAGCTACTGCCAAAACAATTCCCATTATTCTGTTTATTACTCCCATTTTCAAAGCTATAAGTAATGAAGCACTAAATGCAATCATTATTGCATAATCAATAAAAACTTCAGATGCAATAATAACACTGCCAAGGGTTGCACCCACACCCATTATCATCAAAATATTGTAAATGTTACTTCCAATAATATTCCCAACACCAATATCAGTATGTCCCTTTCGAATTGCAATAATAGAAGTTATCAGTTCTGGAAGTGAAGTGCCTATCGCAATCACTGTTAGTCCAATTAGTTTTTCAGATAAACCAAATTCGGCTGCTAAAACCACCGCATTTTCAACTGTTAGATAAGCACCCACTCCAAGTAACGCAACACCAAGTACAATTAGTCCTACAGCTTTGAGATATATTTTATTTTTTGTACCACTTGTGTCTGTATTGTTTTCATCTCTTTGTTTTTTTGCATCTTTGTAAGTAAAAATTGTAAGAGGAATTAGAGAACCAATCAAAATTATTCCATCGTATTGTGAGAGCTCACCATCCAATGATAATGCAATTAACAAAAGAGACACACCCAACATAATTGGAATTTCTTTTCGTAGAGTTGACCTACTTACTACAAGTGGAACCATAATAGCTGCAATGGCAATAACCATTCCAACGTTTGCGATGTTACTTCCAATAATATTTCCTAAAATTATATCACTGTGTTCACCAGCTGCTACAATACTTGCAGCTAATTCAGGCGTAGAGGTCCCATACGCAACTACAGTCATGCCAATTATCAAATTACTTATTCGTAGTTTTTTGGCAATCACTACACCACCATTTACCAACCAGTTTCCACCAAAGCATAGCATTGCAAGCCCCACTAAAGTTAGGACCACATTGATGGCAATATCCATACTGAGAGTTCAGATCAAGGTTGTTTAAATTGGACGATTTACCATAAATTTACAATTCTAACAATTGCAGTAAACTTGAACTTTACATTGGAATATCAGGCATTTTAGGTTCAGATTTGATGAATCTGCTTTGTTATGACACTAAACTGTGATAAACATTTTGAGGTGTTAACGAGTTTATCGACAAAGAGTAAAAAGGCAGTCCCCCCGCTTTGTGCGTAAATTTTCCAGAG
Source organism: Nitrosopumilaceae archaeon (assembly GCA_035527875.1). Classification (GTDB taxonomy): domain Archaea; phylum Thermoproteota; class Nitrososphaeria; order Nitrososphaerales; family Nitrosopumilaceae; genus Nitrosomaritimum. The sequence goes on from DATKZR010000138.1 coordinate 14,979, forward strand.
AGACTATCGTAGAACGATGGTATGATTTGTTGGACAAAAAATCTATTTTGAAATTATTTTTTGGGGTTGAATATTGTAATGCACCTGTTTCATAAATTCCGTCTAAACTATTAGGAAATGGATATTCTGCAAAGTCACTTTGTACCAATTCAACATTATTCCATCCGTTTTCAACTGCTCGTTTTCTTGCTTGATCAAGCATTTTATCAGTAATGTCAACTCCGATTAGTTTACCCTCTGGCCCGATTATATCTAAAACTAGAGGAAAATTTAATCCAGTCCCACAACCAAGCTCCACACCAGTATCGCCCTTTGACAGTTCTAATGCATTGACTGTCATTTTTCGATATTTTCCAATTTTAAGGCCTAGCAGACGGTAAAACTTTACGGCTAGATCATAATTTTCTGCATATTTTCTGTAAGCTACAGCAACTTTGTTTTCACTCATAATGTATTATACGAGTTTGAAAGTGATAAAGAATAAGGCTAATTCACAAATTTGATTTTTGTATGGATTAAGATTTGAATTATGTTTTCAACTTTTCAGCTAGTTCTTGTTTTTTTGGAACTCCTGTAAATTCTAACTTTTCATTTATCACAATACCTGGTGCTGTGTATATTGGATATTTTTCTAAATATTCTGGCTTTTCAGTTACATCAATTACTTGATAAGGTATTTTCATTTCATCAAGCATTTTTTCAACAACGCTACAGTTTGAACAACCTGGAGTTGTAAGAATCTCCACTTTCATGATTCTTTTTTTATAAATGACTCTGGATCTGTCTGAAAAGCCCATTGGCATGTAGGACTGCAAAAATGGTATGTCGCCCCTTCGTGTTCCAATTTTGCGGATTTGGTTGCATCTATTTCCATACCGCAAACAAGATCCTTTACCAGTTCTGTTTCCCCCTCATGCTTATTCTACCTTCAACTTGCCCCATTCAGTAACAGCATGATTCCCTGCAGTTTCTCCTTGACCTCCATCCCAAATAGCAAATCCGATTTTGTATTCATTTCCAACTGAAAATTGCTTATCTATCATTCCAAATCCTGCCACTTCAATATCTTCAGTAACAAGTAATCTTGAAACCTCAACAATCCATTCTCCTGCATCCGAATCATAAACACCTGCTGCAGTAAGGTCATTGTTTCCTCCCTGATTGTTGTCATCATCTCTGTAATAGTGATCCTTTAGCTGCTCAAATGGTCCTGCAAATTCATCATCTATTACATTAGGTGATTCTGTGTGGCTATCAAATGCCTTCCAGTGCCAAATATCTACAATACCTTCCCCTATGGTTCTTTGAGGGACTGTGACATGTGGAACTCCAGCTGCACCCATCGCAATATCAGAGTTTCCAGAAATATCAAAACCAAAAGCAATTCTGTCTGTTTCAGTTTTTCCCTCATTATTTGCATCATCATCTTGCCAACGGAGCAAGAAATAGATCTTCTCTCCATCGTTTAATGACTTAGCTATTACCTGACGATTTTCATGAACATACACTGTTGAAAATATTACTCCAGCAACATCATTCCATTTATCATCAATTATTCCATCAACTATAATTCCTCCATCTGATTTAGCTGAAGGTAAAATGGTTGTATCAGGTTCTAACTCCTGTGGATCTTTTACTACTAGAAATCCATGTTGTTCATCGTGTCCTGCACCGCAAGGGACTGAACAATAATAATGAAATACTCCAGGTTTGTCAGCAACAAACTCCATCTCTGTCATCTGTCCTGGTAAAACTGGTTCGTTAATTTGATATTCATCAATGGCAATCCCATGAGGTACATCAGCTGTTGCAAGATTGAGAGTTACATGGTCTCCTTGGTTAACCTCGATAAATTGTGGCTCAAATCCCCACTGAAAAGCAACAATATCAAAACTCTTGTCTTCCCCTGATGTTGTACCCATTGGAGTATAGTTCATCATAATATACCCAATTACAATAACTGCCACTACGCCACCAAGTACGATAGAATTTATTGCTTTTTTACTTGCCATATTTTTCCTTCACCACATATCCTATAGCAGGTATTGCTATTAACAATACCAACATGGTCCATGGAATTGGCATGATGACATGTGCCCCCATTGTCATCTCTGGCTCTATTCCAAATAATGGCATTACTTCATTCCATGCAAGATGAAATGGTGAACGTTCCCACCAAGGATGTCCAAAAAGTCCTAGTAAAAGAATGAATGCACCAATAGCTAACAATCCAAAACCTGTTGCTTTTTCAACTGCAACTCTTTTCTTTACCAGAGTTTGTGTTGCACTAATTCCAAGTATTGCCAATATTGCAATAAATATCAAAGGAACTGCTCGTCCAATACCGTGAATTAACCCCAGTGAACCGCCTACGACAACACTACCAGTGCCTATGATGTATGTTAACATAAAATAAAAGAATGGATTCGGGCAACCCACACCTGCATTACCCAAAAGCAGCCCCATGAGAAGTGGTTTTAGTTTGTCGCCACGTTTTTCTATGAATTTTGGAGTACCAGCATAAGATGGCAATTTTAGATTTAGTAATTTTAATTCAGACAAACCAAATGTGAATGCTATAGATCCTGCAAAAAACCACATAACTCGTGTTGCTTGGTCTATTCCTGTATACTGTCCAAGCAATGCAACTGCTATACCATAAGTAGTGATTGTGATGACTAGTCCTATTCCAAAAAGAACCGCTATACCTAATCCCTTTTTGTATCCTTTTCCCATGCATAGTGGAACTATAATGAATACCATGGGCAAGGTACATGGTAGAATTATCATTGAAAGACCTGCAGCATATGCTATTAGCAACCATGAAGCATATGGCGTAGATCCTACTTCTTCTTCAACAAGTTCGACTGTAGAAAGATAAAGTATTCCGATAATAAATGCAGAAAGCAGAGCAAACAGTAACAGTATCAAAACATTTTTTCCTTTGCTAGTTGCTACGTCTTGAGTCATACTCTATCTCAATGTATTTTTGAATTTACTCAATACTTACATTGGAGTAAATGTGGTTTATTAGTTGGTTGTATTATCATACGTGATTATCATAAAGAGAATTATTCCATTGCTATAAAAGACGAAAACAAGAAAAAACAATATGGACAAAACAATTTTGGTAGCAGTATCGATTATAGTATTTTTTGTTGGATTTGGAGTAGGTTCTGTAGTGTTTTACAATCAACCAAATATGCCCATCTTAGGTCATGGAATGACAGGTCCTATGTATAGCCCAGAAATCATGAATCAGATGATGGACGATCCACAGTTACAAGAACAAATGATAGATACTATGATGAAAAACCCGCAATTTATGAACAATCTAATGCAACACCAAGACTTTATGAAGCGGATAAATCCATAAACGGATACTAAATTGACCTTTAATTATACTGTAAAAACCCAAAAAAACATAGATAAAGTAATTGAGGAAATTACATCAAAACTTTCAGAAATAAAATTTGGTGTTCTTGGAACCTTGGATTTCAAGGAAATTTTTGCAAAAAAAGGAATTGATTATCCACATGAATACAAATTATTAGAAGTTTGTAACCCACAAGCCGCAAAACAGGCACTTGATTCTGATCCAAACATTGGATTATTACTTCCATGTACAATTGCAGTGTATGAAAAAGATGATCAAAATTTTATCAGCTTGGCAAAACCTACAACGTTACTTGCTGTTGCATCAAACACAGCGTTAGAATCTATGGGAAAAGAAATTGAAGCAAAACTAATTGAAGTAATTGATAATTCAAAATAAGATAATTTCATGTCTAACTACGTCCATTTCTATCCCCAAAATGGTAGGTGAATCCCCATGGAGTTGAATCTAAATTTAAAAATAAAATGTATCGAAACTTATCAGATTCTAATATTTGAAATTTTTTTTGGGAAGGATGAAAATAAAAAGTGTAACATTGTTATTGAACGTGTAATACTCTTTAAATTCATCATTCACTAATAAAAAATACTGGAAATTGGACGCCCTTTGATATTGTATGTAGGTTTGTCACGTCCTTTTTCTATTCCAATACTAGGATCGTTTTTTGATACTCTGACTCACATAATGGACAAACCATAAAGTTCTCTACAATTCTCAAGGGAACAAAAATGCTATCTTTTACACAGTTTGGGCATGATGTAAATTCACTCATAAATTAGCAATAAAATCATATTATTTAGCAACATGTCAGTTAGAGTCTCTTCAGACTAGCCTCAATTTCCTCAAAAACCATCTCGTAGCATTTTCTAAGATCCTCCTCCTTTATGTGAGACACTTTTGCTATCTCTTTGAGGGTTTTTGGTTGCTCGGCAGTACGGCAAACAGTAAAGATACAAATCGCGACTATCAGATAAGGGGATTCGTATTTGAACGGATTTTTATCTACAAGATTTTCATGTAGTCGTTGTGCAAAATCTATTGTATCTTGATTTAATTTTAGTTCCTTCTGAAATTCCGTGTAAATACTAGTGATTTTTCCACCCATTACTATTCTGATTAACAAAGAATAGATTGTATACTGTATGTTGTTCAAACCAAATCTCTGACTCATTAAATGCAAAATCTTCCACGATAACTTCTGGGTGAATTTGGGCAAGGCTCTTTTATTGGCTATATAGTTTTGTCATGCCTAATTCTTTCCATATTATACGATTTTTGTTCAATCTGAACAAGCAGAATATTATCCAATTATGAATTGATGTAAATTATGAACATTCTGCATATTGATGATTCTCAAGAAATCTGTCAATTATATTCAGACATGTTTACAAAAGATGATCATTCATTTCAGAGCGTAAACTATGGTAAAGAAGGACTAGATCTTGTTCTCAAAAATGAATATGATTTAATTCTGCTTGACATGTGTATGCCAAAATACAGTGGGATGGATTTTCTTCGTGATTTAAAAAAAAAGAGACCATCAGAGTTGAAAAAAGTAGTTGTCACAAGTGTGTTGCAATTCAATGAGACTCAGGTTAAAGAATTGAAAAAATTTGGTATCCATTCAGTTGAAGAAAAACCAAGAGACATTCAACAATTAGAGAGATTACAAAAGGACATGTGGCTTCGATGATAAACTAGATTTAAAATTATTTTTTACTCATTAACGATTTCATCAAAATTCCGTCTGGATAGTCGATAAAATGGTCTTCCATAGCATGTTCTCTAAATTCTTTGATTATCTTTTCAGCTACATCTTCTTTGGTCATAAAACTACAATCAAAACCATAATTTTTACAAGCAATCTTTGAAATTATTTTTTTAGAATATTGTCTCACATCTCTTTCTTCGGGTAATTCTGATTTGTTTTCAAAAAACTTTACTTTACTTCACCCACTATCGCCCATATATTATTGTCTTTCAAATTATTAAGTATTAATTTCTGTAATAATTAAAAAGTAACAATTTCTGAAATTCAGATTTTCTTAATTTAAAATTTTAATTCATTTTAATAGTTCCATTTTCTCTACCCTCTAAATTACAGCATGACATACTTCTATCCAACCACTTTTATCATTCTTGAAATATTGATTTTCATTAGTTCTTTGTCTTTCCATTTGTTTCATATTGTAATTTGCAATAATTTTACCATTCAAATTTAAAATTTTATTTTGAATTTCTTCTTTAAAATAATGAGTGATACTCTCTAAACCAAACTCAGAACCGATAATTTTAAAAATTTTGTTTGGAATTACTACTCTATTTTCTGATATCATTTTCTGGGGTATCAGATATTCTAAAATAAGGTTATTTTGTTTATTGGGTGTCTGAAATTTTTCCATAATATTCCAAAACTTTTCTTCATCCATATAATATGAAAAACCCTCAGCAACAACAAGTGTTGGTTTGGTTCTTTGAAATCCACAATTTTTCATACTGTTAAGTAATTCTTTGGAAAGTGATAAATCAAAAGTTATGTGTTTTATATGACTAGATAAAGAAGGGTCAATTTCATCAATTATGTGCTTCTTAAATTCCATGTTTGCATTATCTACTTCAAAAATTCTTACAGAGTTAAAATGTGACCATATTTCAAGGGATAAAGAATCCAACCCCGCACCAAGTAATACAACTTGTTGGATATCATTGTTGGAAAGAACATTATTTACAATATTTAGGATACAGTTTTTTCTATTCTTAATTACTTGATCATAGTGAGCCCATACCAGATTGCATTTTGCAGCAAGCTTTCTTCCTGACTTTAGGTCGATTAATTTTCTATAATTTTGAGATAACTTACTTTTATGAATTTCAGCCCCTCCCCATAAAAGCACCAAGGCAGAAGTGGAAGCTAGGGTTTCATTATCAGAACTCATATTTGTTATGAATTATTTAGAGATAAAAAAATTCCATTTCCATCGTTATTTTTCAATTCTCATCATTCCCAAAAAATAATTTCAAATTAACTGGATTCTAACAAGCAAAGTAAATATTCTAGGCGTTAAAAGAGTGTAAAAAAACCATTCACATAGGTAAACAATGCACTAGTTGAACATTAATAAAGTAACATACCGTACCATACGGTATGATACGCGCAAGATTAACATATCTGCCAATAGAGGTAGCAGATCAATTTGAGGATTTTATTATCAAAAGAGACGAGCAAGTACTAGATGCAGTAAAAGCAAGAACGAAGGATTACAGTACATTATCACTTCTGAAATTATTGTATCAACTCAAAGGAAACTCTATGACATTTTCAGAACTATACTCAAAGTCAAAGATTAGAATGAAAAGATCATTTCTAAACTATTTGCACTTGTGTGTGGATTATAACTTTATTCAAAAGAAACCTGTTGGATCAAATGTCATTTATTCCATAACAGACAAAGGAAGAGTAATGTTGAATCTGTTTATTCATAAAAGTAATTAGACGGAACAAATCGACGTAAAGAAGTGCAAAAGGAATTTCCAGAGGCAGAAGTATTTGAAATAAAAAAAGTAGATCTAAAAAACCCAATCATATTTGCAGGGTTTGTTGGAGCAGGACTTGTAGGACCGCTTGCTATTAACCATATTATAGAAAAATTAGAAATGAAAGAAATTGCAGTAATGAGATCAAAGTATCTCCCACCATCAACGGTTTTTATGAGAGGAAGACTGCGTCATCCCTTTAGATTTTATGCAAACAAAGAAGGAACAATCTGCGTAATAATTTGTGAAATTACATTAAGAATGGAAGGCATATACTCCATTATTTCATCAATTTTAGATTGGGCAGCTGAAAAAGGATCTAAAGAGATTGTAATTTTGGATGGAGTGGCAAGCAATGAACATGATGACAAAGCATATTGTGCAGCAGAAGAAGATCTAGTTAGACTAATGGCAGATGCAGACATTAACTTAATCCCCCAGGGGTTTATCACTGGAATTCCTGGTGGAATTTTAAATGAATGTCTAGTACGCGAAATTCAAGGCCTGGCGCTTCTTGCAAAGGCAAATAAAACAGACCCAGATCCTGCTGCGGCATCCACCATAATTGAGGCTATAAATCGATTTTATAACATGAAAATTGATGTAGAGGATCTAAAGAAAGAAAGAGATAGACTACATGAACAATTTACTGAATTGTCCCAAAAATATCTAGAACATAGAGAAGAGCTTTCTGGCATGTACATGTGACCCAATCTCAGGGCAAATTCTTTTATTCAAATCAAATACGCATCACACTATGACACTAACATACAAAAAAGCTGGGGTGGATATTTCTAATATTAAAAAAAGTCAAGCTGCAATAGGCAAACTAATTGAATCAACACATAAACTTCAAAAAATGGCAAAGATAACACATGGCTTTGGACATTATGCCGGAATAGTAGAAATTCCTGGTGGAAAACTTTTAGCTACTCATACTGATGGAGTAGGGACTAAAGTAATAATTGCAAATCTAATGAAAAAATACAACACCATTGGAATTGATTGTATTGCAATGAATGTAAATGATATAATATGTATTGGTGCCACACCGATTTCGTTTGTCGATTATATAGCTGCAAACAAAAATGATCAACAAATTTTTAAAAAAATAGTTGAAGGTCTTGTTACTGGTGCAAAAAAATCTGCAATGCCAATAGTTGGAGGAGAAACTGCAATAATGCCAGATGTACTTGATGGGAATGGATTTTCATTTGATTTGGCAGGAATGGTTGTTGGGATGGTATCAAAAAAAGACTTGATACTTGGAAATAAAATAAAGACAGGAGATGTAATTATAGGTGCAAAAAGTAGCGGTATTCATTCTAATGGGTATTCACTAGCAAGAAAAGCCCTTTTGACCAAATATACAGTCAAAGACAAAATCAAAGGAGTAGGAGTTTTAGGAAATGCTCTACTGAGACCTACTGAAATTTACGTCAAACCTGTATTAGAGATGATTCAGAAATGCAAATTAAATGGATTGGCCCATATTACTGGAGGATCCTTTACCAAATTACTCAGACTCAAAAAAATTGGATATGAAATTTATTCCTTGCCTAAATTACCTCCAATTATGAGTCTAATTGAAGAGCAAGGAGTAAAATCCGAAGAAATGTACAAGACATTCAATATGGGAGTTGGATTTTGTGTAATTGCTCCAGAGAATCAAGCAAATCAAATAAAATCAATTTTCAAAAAACACAAGATATCAAGTCAAGAAATTGGTAAGATCACATCAAAAAAAGGAGTGACAGTAAACTCTATTAAAATCGCATAGTTATTCAACTTCCAAATAAATTTAATCCATAATTGCCTTATATGGACCCAATTATTCATATGTAAAGTAATGGCAGAAGAACAGTTTATTGAGACCATAATTGGAGTTGGAATATTACTTTTTGCTGCAAAATTAATGGCAGAACTATTCCTCAGATTAAAACTGCCAATTGTGTTAGGTGAGCTGTTAGCAGGAATTATAATTGGCCCGTTTGCACTAGGGGCATTTTTTGTAGTTGATGGACACCAGGTGTTGGAGATAAATGACGAGATAAAAATACTTGGTGAAATAGGTGCAATAGTAATTTTGTTTATGGCAGGACTTGAAATGACTCCAAAAGAGTTCTTAAAGGGAGGAAGAAATTCATTCATAGTTGGCACTGGCGGAGTAGTTATCCCGTTCTTTGCAGGATTTGTTGTTTTTCAGTTATTTGGATTTGATGCCTTACAATCAATGCTAATTGCAACAGCACTTACTGCAACCAGTATTGCAATATCAATTCAGGTTTTAAGTGAGTTTGGCAAAATTAAATCCCCCGAGGCCCGTCTCATTATTGGTGCGGCAGTAGTTGATGATATTTTAGCTATAGCAGTTTTGTCAGTGGTCTCATCAATTGCCGTTGGAGAAGGAGGAGTAGATTCCTTGGAAATTTCAGATGTAATATTTACAATTTTGAAGGTATTAGCATTCTTTGGAATAATGCTCATTGTTGCAGTAATTGTGATTCCAAAAGTTGTTACCCCCAGACTATGGAAAGCAAAAGGAAGTGTTGAGGGAATAGCCACGGCATCGTTTTTTGGAGCGGCGGCTGTGGCAGGCATTATAGGATTGTCGCCGATTGTAGGAGCATTTGCAGTGGGCATGGCATTATCTACTAGTAAGGTATTTGAAAAAATTGAAAATTATATTGGAAAAATAGGTTTGATTTTTGCACCGTTGTTTTTTGCCATAATTGGAGCTCAGGTGGATCTCAGAGCGGTAAATTGGGAAGTAATTTCATTGAGCGCTATTGTAATTGCAATTGCAGTTGTAACAAAGTTGGGTGGATGTGGATTACCTGCAATGATCCTCTTGAAAAATAAAGTTATAGGCCTGAGAGTTGGAATTGGCATGATCTCAAGAGGAGAAGTAGGTTTGATAGTAGCAGGAGTTGGCGTATCTTCTGGAATTTTAACTTCTAATGTTTATTCAACCATTGTAATCATGGTAGCGGTAACCACAATCATTACACCAATTTGGTTAAAGATTGAATATAGAAAAGAACAAAAAAAAGATGAGGCTGAAAATCCTAATTAAAATTATTGAGATTTCAAACGAGAAAATTCTCATAAAGTCTTAAATTACACGTGAAATTGGAGTTGCCATACATGTATGAAAATTCTGGAGACCCAGAAAGAGAATCAATTCCGTCTAATGAATATTTACTTGAAGAGATCGCAAAAATAAAAAAAGAATTAAAACACCTAAAGAACCTAAAAGGAAAAACAGCTCGATCTTCTAAAGTTAAGAGAAAGCCTGTAAAGAGGAGAGCTGCTGTAAAGAGAAAGGTAGTAGCTAAGAGAAAGCCTGTAAAGAGGAGAGCTGCTGTAAAGAGAAAGGTAGTTAGAAGAAGAAAATAGGCCTAAATCTCAATTAATTTAACGAATTTATGTCTTGAACCATCAGATTATCTATGAGTGAACTTGATTCGGTATTTTCAAAAGCATGTAATGAAATTTCCCAAAATCTGCTATTGATTGATGAACCTAACAAACAACAAATTAAAGAAGAAATTAGGATAATTTGCAGAAAGTATTCTTTAAGCAGAATGCCCAAAAGCCATGAAATTCTTTCAATGGTAAAAGGAAATGATTTTTCAAAATTAAAAAAAGTATTACTTAAAAAACCAATAAAGACAGCATCTGGAGTTGCAGTGGTTGCTCTAATGCCAAAACCATATGCGTGTCCTCATGGAAGATGTACATATTGTCCTGGAGGAATCGAATTTAATTCTCCAAACAGTTACACCGGAAAGGAACCATCTACACTAAATGCCATTGAAAATGATTATGATCCAAAATTACAAATTACCACAAAAATAGATAAGCTGATTGCATATGGACATGATCCTTCTAAAATGGAAATTGTGATTGTTGGTGGAACATTTCTTTTCATGCCCAAAGATTATCAAGAAAATTTTATCAAATCTTGTTATGATGCATTAAATGGAACTGATTCAAAAAGTCTTCAAGAGGCCAAATCAAACAACGAGCATGCAAAAATTAGAAACGTTGGATTTACCATTGAAACAAAACCAGATTTTTGTAAAAAAGAACATGTTGATTGGATGTTAGACTATGGAATAACAAGAATTGAAATTGGGGTCCAATCATTGCAAGAAAGAGTATATGAAATAGTTAACAGAGGTCATAATTATAACGATGTAATAGAATCTTTTCAGATTTCAAAAGACGCAGGATATAAAATAGTGGCTCATATGATGCCAGGGCTTCCCACAGTAACTCCTGCGGAAGATATTTCAGATTTCAAAAAATTGTACAATGATTCCCAACTCAGACCAGACATGTTGAAAATTTATCCTTCCTTGGTTTTAGAAAATACTCCTCTTTATGAGGACTATAAACAGGGAAAATACTTACCCTATTCGGATGTAGATTTGATTAACGTACTCACAGAAATGAAAAAATTGGTTCCTAAATGGGTTAGAATCATGAGAGTTATGAGAGAAATTGGTCCAAAAGAAATCATCGCAGGTCCCAAATCGGGCAACCTCAGGCAGATTGTCCACCAAAATCTTGCCAAACAAGGAATGGTCTGTAAATGCATTAGATGTAGGGAAGTTGGTTTATCAAAGAAAATGCCCCAAGTACATTCTTTGAGTCTTAATAGAATTAATTATGACTCATCAGGGGGAGATGAAGTCTTTTTGTCATATGAGGATTCCAATGAATCAATTTATGGATTTTTAAGACTAAGAAATCCAAGTAGTTTGGCACATAGAAAAGAAGTTGGAACAGATTCTTGTATTGTAAGAGAATTGCACGTTTATGGCAAATCTTTGAAACTTGGTCAGAAGGAAGAAAATGGAATTCAACATTCAGGACTTGGTAAAAAATTAATGAAAGAAGCTGAAAAAATATCCAGAGAAGAGTTTGATGCAAAAAGAATCATTGTAATTAGTGCAGTAGGTACAAGAGAATATTATCAAAAATTAGGGTATTCGTTATATGGGCCCTACATGGGTAAACCATTGAATTAGTGAAAAGAAATGTCAGAATCAGAAACAATAGGAAAAGGAATTTGGATTGACAAGTTAGCTCAAGAATTATTAGAACGCGAAAAATCACTTGGAAGAAATTTGGATTTGATTAAAGTTGAGAGCGGCCTTGGAGCTTCTGGAATTCCACATATTGGAAGTTTAGGTGATGCAGTTAGAGCATACGGAGTAAAAATGGCACTAGAAAACTTTGGGTACAAATCAGAGTTAATTGCATATTCAGATGATCTAGATGGTTTAAGAAAAATCCCAGAGGGATTTCCAGAATCACTGCAAGAACACATTGCCAAACCTGTATCACTCATACCAGATCCGTTTGGTTGTCATGAATCTTATGGAATGCATATGAGCAGTATACTTTTGGATGGGTTAGAAAAAGTGGGAATAAAATACCAATTTAGAAGGGCGGTGGACACTTACAAGCAAGGGTTACTAAAGGATCAAATTCATGTAATTTTACAGAACAGTTCAAAAATTGGAGATAAAATCTCAGAACTTGTAGGTCAAGAAAAATTTCAAAAATATTTACCATATTTTCCTGTATGCTCGAACTGTAGCAGACTATACACGGCTGAATCGACAAAATATCTTCCTGATGAAAGGAAGGTATTGTACAAGTGTCATGATACGGAAATAGGATCCAAGATAGTCAAAGGATGTGATCATGAGGGAGAGGCCGACATTACAAAGGATCTAGGCAAACTAGCATGGAAAGTAGAATTTGCTGCACGGTGGGCTGCTTTTGATATTAGATTTGAGGCATATGGAAAAGACATTATGGATTCTGTTAAAGTAAATGATTGGGTCTCAGATGAAATTTTGAATTACCCTCACCCACATCATGTCAAATATGAAATGTTTCTTGACAAGGGGGGGAAAAAGATTTCGAAATCCTTAGGGAATGTAATTACGGCACAAAAGTGGTTAGAATTTGGAACTGCAAAATCAATTTTACTTTTACTTTACAAAAGAATCACAGGAGCAAGAGAACTTGGATTCGAAGATATTCCATCTCTTTTGAATGAGTACAATGAACTAGAAGATATTTACTTTGGAAGGATCAAAGTAGACAACCAAGCCAAGCTTACAAAGTCCAAAGGATTGTTTGAATATGTGAATTTGTTAAATCCTCCAAAAGAGTCTAGCACACATGTCAATTTTAGACTTTTAATTGAATTATCTAAAATTTTCAAAGAAGATAGAATCACAAGAGTGATGAAGAAACTTTTAGATTACGGGGTAATAAAAAATCCACAGCCTGAAATTGAAACATTAATTAAATTAGCTGGAAATTATGCAGATGAATTTGACCAACAAGAAAAAGCAGAAATCGATCTTGATGAATTGACAAAAAAAACTCTTAGGGAATTGACAATTGCCTTGGATACTGAAGAAGAGATAGAAGATATTCAAAATACCATTTATCAAATAGCAAAATCAAATGGTGTCCAACCAAAAGATTTCTTTAAAATTCTTTACCAAATAATTTTGGGTACATCTCGTGGGCCAAAAATAGGGCCATTCATTTCAGACATTGGGAGAAAAAAAGTCTCAAAAACAATTTCAGAATACCTATAGATATAAAATGGCACATGACCAACACAACAAATCACGAAATAATGGCGGATTTGCTTTAATTATACTGGGAGCGCTTTTACTGTATTTGGCACCAAACATCTATCCAACAAGTCCAGAATTAGGTATATTGGCCCTTGTAGGAGGTATAATTGTTGGAAGTATTGGATTTTACCTAAAATTTATTCGCAATAAAGAAAAGAAAATCTAAAGAAACGTTCATCTTTTGGAAAGAATCGTAGACAATAACGGGATTGTTTGGAAAGAAAAAAGAGACCATCAGAGAGGTAACTCCTATAGAAAATAGTGAAGAATCTATTCTAAAAGAAGAACTAGAAGAGGAAGTTGAAAAATTACAAAAAGAATTTCGAAGAAAACAAGAGGAAATTAAAGAACATGAAAACAGACTACAAGATGTTAGAACAGAATATGACTCTACTGTTTCAGATTTAATGGATATAAAAAAAGAAACCAATCAGAAAAATTTGGAGCTTGATACAGTTAAAAGAGAAATTAGAGAAATTAGAGTAAAAATAAAAGGTGAAGAAGCAAATTATCAACAAAATAAAAAAATATCTGAAAATTTAGGAAAAGCTGAAATTGACATTGAAAATGCAAAACAAGAATTAGAAAATTCTATAAATGAAGATAAAAAAATTAAAGAAAGAATTCGGGAAGGAAAATCGAGTTTACAAGAAACAAAAACGCTGGAAATCCAAACCAAGAAAGAGTTAGAAGAAATTACTTTAAAACTAAACAACACAAAAAAAGAACTAGAAACTGCTGAAAATAGAAAAAAATTTTCTAATAAAGAAAAGGAATTCATTGAAAAGCAAACTAGAAATCAACCGGACATAAAGGGAATTATGGAGGCAGCAAGTGTTGTTACTGCTTCTTTAAAATCAAAATTAAGTATGGCCGGAAAAGAAATGGAAACAATTCAGCAGTTATTGGAAAAAGAACGTAAAGAACACATGCTTACTAAAGAAAGGCTAGAAAAATTACAAGACAAAGAATCTAAAAATATATCATAACCCAAGAAGATTTTTTTCCCATTTTCCTTTCACTTCTTCTTCAGAAAATCCTAGATCATATAGAGGAGAAGTTATCTCTAGAATCTCACTTGCCTTAACGAGTACAATTGCTCCAATGGGACTTTTGATTCCTATCTCTCGATAATGATTTAAAATAGCATCATAAGTTTGGCCATTTTTAATTATAGTTCCTATGCCTTTAAAACGAAATCCTTTTCGTAGTAACGGATCTACAACATTAATCTCAAGATTTGGATTGGTCTCCAAATTCTTCAGAGTGTTTGGAGAACGAATATCTGCAAATGCCAAAGTCTCATCACCCCAAGCAATCAGGGTCCCTTTTGGAGAAAGATTAGGGGTTCCATCCTCTGAAACTGTTGCAACATACCCTAATTTTTGAGCGTTCAAAAATTGTTTTATAAATTCTGAAATTTTCTGTGACATGGACAATAAGAAAACAAAATAATAACTTTTTAGGTTATCTGAAAAAATCTTCCGCATACATTGAGAAAAAGAAGAAACCAATTCCACCACCAATTATTGCAACCCATGCTACAATCTGCTCCCTTTTTGACATTACCGGCAATCCATCTTTACGTATTATTGAATCTACTCTATTTTGAAGATAATATCTAGAAGGATCAAGTGGATATCCAATATATTTTTCCAAGTCAATTATTTCGTTGCCAAAGTACTTTCCGCAGTATGGGAAATTAAATTCAAATTGGCTTAATATAATTACAGGTAAAACAATTTTTATTTAAAAAATTTTCAAATTGGATATTATCCGTAAATCATACACTGTTCACATTCACAATTTTCCTGTTGTTTTGTTTTAGCCAGACATTTTTTATGCTGACCTGCCTGACATTGAACACATACCTGGTTCAAGTTTTCTACGGTGGTGTATTTTTTTGATTGATCAAAACCAAAACCACCGTCTTGAGGTCCAACCATATTATATCTAATTCAAAGGAGTATTTCTACTTCACTGATAGAGTATTTTTTAAAAAATCAAGAGAAATTTTTATTTTTCTTTTTTCTCATCAGAGTCTGGCTTGTCCCAAAGGTGCATGGTTCCTCGTATCATAAAAGAGCCTACAATAATGGCGATAAATCCCCCTACAATAAACATAAAAAATCCCCCTATACTTTTGATTCCGACCACTATTTCTCTTAGGGTATCTGTCTAATTATAATTGTCTGGAAAACAAGATTAACGACTAGAGTTATTCATCATAATAATGAATTGTCATAATAAAAAAATTGGATGTTATCATGACAACTCGATTCATTACGAGGCAAAAGGAAGATGTCTAGTA
Source organism: Nitrosopumilaceae archaeon (assembly GCA_035527875.1). Classification (GTDB taxonomy): domain Archaea; phylum Thermoproteota; class Nitrososphaeria; order Nitrososphaerales; family Nitrosopumilaceae; genus Nitrosomaritimum. The sequence goes on from DATKZR010000138.1 coordinate 30,898, forward strand.
AAAGATTGTAAATGTGAAAAATTCCAATAAAAATATTACAATTTATCCTTTAGAGGGATGATAATTTATTTTCTAATTCCTGAATCTCTTTTTGAGCCGCATCATACTTGTTTGTTACAAATTCTTTTTTTGCCTTTATTACTTTAGATAATGCTTCTTTGTAACCTTGGTCTTCTTTCTTGATAACATCACAAGAATCAAGTGTCGTCAAATGTGCCGTCACTGTTGCCATTGCTCCTTTTTTATTAAATTTTACAATTCCTCCAAATGCTTCAATTGGCATTAAAGCGGATTCTGCTTTACATTTGTAGGTAACTCTTCCCGTTTCTGTATTAAATAACTGAGTAACCCCACCTGACGTTTTAGTTACAATTACTGTCATGAGATTATAAAATATTATGAGGTATTAATGATTTTAGAAAAAAGATTAAGCTGCTGGTTCAGCTGCTGTTGCCTGAGTTGCAAGAAGTTTATCAATTTCATTGATTGCTAGTTTATCTCTGCCAATAAGATCAAACTTTTGCAATAAGGTTTCAAATTTTGTTTCCTCTTGAACTTGTTCATTTACAAACCATTCAAGAAATGCATATGTGGAGTGATCTTTATCTTTTTGAGAGATCTCCACCATTTTGTGAATTGCTTGGGTTACTAGTTGTTCGTTTTTTAATGCAGTTTTGATTAGAGTCTCAAGTGATTTGTAAGAAGTGAATGGAGCCTTTGTTGCAGGAATTGTGGCAATGGCCCCCATGTCATTTAGAAAATGGACTATTTTTAGCATGTGAGTTCTTTCTTCATCAGATTGGGCATAAAAGTAACTGGCTGCACCTTCATATCCTGTGACCTCACACCAGGAAGCCATTGCTAGATAACTGTTTGATGCGTTAGCCTCAAGGCCAACTTGATCATTGAGTGTTTTTTTCATTTTTGGAGAAATTTTCATTCTGATAAATTGTTTATTTTGATGTATTAAAAATGGTTTCTTTCATGAAGTAAATCCAAACCAGTCTCATAGTTAATTGAAAATTAACTAACCCCTTGAGATTGTACAGAAAGATCATCAAATAGTGTTGTAAATTCAATTATGTCATCTTGGTCTCCATAGAGTACGGCCTGTTCAGATTCTATCGCCTCAGCAATTGACAGATGTCCACCAACAATTTGTTTGTGGGTATTAGAATCTAGTGAAAGTATAATGTCAGGATTTTCTGGGAAACCATTAGTCACTGCAAGAATACTATTTCTTACATGTAAGGTAAATTCCTCTTCAATATCAGAATATTGAATCCCTAAAACGATGTCAAGTCCTGCGGCTTTTTCTGCATCCAATTTTGTTGGCAATGCTTTTAACAATTTTTCAATTGGAAGTTCTGCCATCTGTTCAGGACTGGTTTGGGTAAATATACCTGGAACTATAGTTATCGTTCCTTCAAGTACTTGGGCTTCAGTTAATGACCAATGTCTGATGTCAAATGAATCTGAGCGTTGCCCAAGCACACGTAATGCATGAGCTTTGAGAAGTTTAGTTTCTTCGTTGTCAGGATCAGAATTAATAGCATATGATGCAAGCTCTGCTGCCCATTCATATTCACCATTTTCTATGGCCCGTTTTATATCGGAATTAATATTATAAATTCCCCCAAATCCACTAACGATTTTTTGAGATTTTTCCTCCATGCTGACAGGAGTCAAAAAGGCAGGATCTCCTTCAAACCAGCCTAGGTTTCCATAGTAGATTTGCTTTACATGTGAGGAAACTTGATTTCTTGTTTTTGTAAGCCACGGATGGTTATCCAAATGTTCTGGTAATTCTATCATGTGAGATAACTCATCTGCAGTATAACCCATATTCATTCCCCGAATAGTTTGATCATAAATATACTGAGTTGCATCTCTTGTAGAGATTAAAACATCTCTGACATTTTCCTTTCCAATTATTGGTTTGACATGACTTGGTACAAGGTATTCTGCTTCAAGTGGAATCATTTGGTCTAGTGCATTAACATAATTCATTGGGTCCCGATAAACTGAACCTCTAAGTGTGTAGATGTTTGGAACGATGGAATAGATGTTATCACCAATTAACAATACTTCTTTTTCAGGTAACCAGACATAGATTTGATCAGGTGATTCACCGGCTACGAAAACCATTTTTATTTTTACACCAGAAATTTCAACTTCTAGTTCATCAGAAAACGTTTGAGTAGGTGCAGCATAAGCGATTGTTCCAGGAACCATTGGTGGAAAAACACCAAGATTTCTTCTATCTGGTCCTTCATCAGATAAAAATGCACCAGATACATAGGCCGAACGTTCAGCAGCTATAGGCCCTAATACACTATTTTCATTAATGTAAAAATCAACATGAGAATCATGTGCATAAATTTCAATGTCTTCACCTTCTTCTAGAAATGCCCCAGTCCCGTGTACATGATCAAGATGACCATGTGTGTAAATTATTGCCTTGACTGGTTTGTCAGAAATCTTTCTAAATTCTGCAATTACTTCTTTTGCATCTTCGTATGTACTTAATGTATCAACTATGATGAGTCCATCATCACCTTCAATCATTATGCTATTGGCTAGATCATACCCTACTGCAACATAAACGCCATCAGTAACTTTATGGACTGCAGGTGGGGACCAGAAAGCATTTGCTGCAAGTAAGTTAGGATTAATTTCGGGCTGATCAGGATATGGCATGAGTTTAATTTTTTCTAAAGCAGTTAGTGGCCTTATTGGTGCGGGAGGGGGTACAACAAGATCATCTTTGTCAGATGAGGGTTTTGATATAATTTCTGCAATTCCGTATTCTTCCCATTTTATGGCAGTCTCTAATGTAACACAAACAATGGTGGGAGAATTAAATCGAAGAACTTCAACTTTATTTTCTCTACATTGATCTGTTGTAAAGGTTGAAACTTTTGGAGCGATAGGTAAAGAGTCTTCTAAATCAGGACAACCATCTCCATCTTTGAATCCATTAAAAATTTCGGGTTCCAATGGACATGCATCAATAGAATCGGAAATGGTGTCTGAATCAGAGTCCTTTATACTCTCAGTTTCTGTTGCAACGATTTCTGGGCAACCATCATGATCTAAATAACCATTAATGTTCTCTGCCAAGTCAACACAGTTATCCAATCTGTCCTCAATTCCATCCCCATCAGTATCTGGAAATTCGTATTTAGTAGATATATGTTCAGCCACAGAATCTGGACATCCATCTTCATCCTCAAATTGATTATATACTTCTGACCTTAGGGGACATTCATCAAATTCATCTACAATTCCATCACGATCATAGTCAAGGTCTCTTAAGGACAAAGCCTCATTTGTAGAAAGTGTGGATGAAAAACCTAGCATCAAAGTTATTGAAAATAAAATGACCAGAAAAGGTAGTTTTTTAAAGTTCAATTACAAATTTTACTCTTTTTTATTGATTAATCAGGAAAGGTAAAAAAATTAGAACCTTGTAAGTAAAAAATAGATCGCAAATCCTGATAAAAATACAATTCCGGCAAAACTTAGAACTCTTAGCCAAATAGAGGGTTGTGAAGTATTATCTAGGATCTTCCCGTTACTTGTCTGAATTTGAAACAATACCTGAAGTAGCATTGTATGTTCCTACCAAAAACCATTGATTATTCTTTATTCCGACTATATCGTAATTTGCGGTGGCCAGGTCTCCTGCATTGTTTAGTTTCGTGGATCCAATTACACCACTATAATTTTCAGCAATTTCAGGAATTTTCCCTTTTACAATGCTAACATCATCACTTTGAGTTTCAAGCATTGCAAGTCCAAAAATCCACACCGAATCATATGCGGAAAATGCATAGATGCCTGCGGGCCTACCAATCTCTAATTCTATTCGCTTTTTCACTTTATCATACTCTGAAGAATATGATGCCCCAAACTGTACAGCCGTAAATTGTGTTTTTTCTGAAAACTCCTTCAAAGTTGGATCAGTAACCATTTGACTGGTTTCTGTAATACCTGGTGAGCCAAACCATCGGACATCATCTAATGCATCGTATTCTGATGCAGAATATATTATTTGGACATATTCTTGAAAACCAATAATCAACACACCTATTTTTTCTGCATCCATCGAATCTAAGTGATGTTGGACTCTTTGTTCAAGAAATGATGTCTCAATAGGAAACTCAGTTGTGTCAGGAAAATAACGTATTCCCTCATCTACCGTCCCACCAATCCTTGTAAATTCTGAAAATATAGAGTCGTGCAGTCCATCACCCCATACGTCTCCTCTCCAGATGGGAATTAGTGTAGTGATTCCCTCACTATAGATAATATTGGCAATTGCATTGCCTTGTTCAGTGGTATCTGGAGCTAGTCTGTACAGGTTATCATTTGGTATGGAAAGAGCTGTGGCAGATGAACCATAGGATATCATTAACATATTATTGCTATCCGCATAGCCTTTCACATAACTGACTTCTGCACTTGAAGCAGGTCCAAGTACAATATTGGTGTTTTTTGCTTTAAGACTAGTAATTTTTTCAAAAGTAATTGTTGGGCTAGTTCCACTATCCTCAGTTATCATGTCTAGTTCCCAAGCGGAATCTAATTTTTCAAGGTGTTCATTAAAATCAATTACAGCGAGATGTGCACCAGCTCTTGAATCCTCACCAAGATTTGACAAACTACCTGTTAAAGGAAAAAGTCCACCGATTTGTACAATTCCTGTCAAAGAAGAAGAGGTATTATTTGTAAGGGAAGACACATTTGCAGTTAATTCTGGCGAGGGAGAGTCAAATGGTACGGTGAATACGATAATTCCGATAACAACTGAAACTAATACCAAACTTGCAATAATTTTATTTTTACTCAATGTTTCAATATAGAAAAATTCAATTTAAAAATATTTCAGGTTAGACAGTATTTGAGAAATTAGAATCTTTAATTCAAAATATTCAAACTTTATCAATAGCGGAACTTTGATAAAATTAATGTGAAAAAATCTATGAATTGCGCCTAAATCAACCCTGATTCTTCAAAAATTCAGCACTTTCAGAACAACCCCAACAAGCACCCTCGTTTTTGAAGACGTCTTTTTACATTGCATAGAAAAAACATCCATAATAAAATTATTTTTGATATCTAAAGCATCTAGATGTATGATCATTAACCATCCCTATTGCTTGCATTAATGCATAACAAATTGTGGGACCAACAAAATTAAAACCACGTTTTTTTAGATCTTTGCTAATCTTCTCAGAAATTAAAGTATATGCTGGAAGATCTGAGATTTTTTTGAATTTGTTTTTAATTGGTTTATTATCCACAAAACCCCAAATATATTTATCAAATGTTCCAAATTCTCGTTGTATTTTTAGAAGCTGTTTTGCATTGTTTACTGCAGAGACAATCTTAAGACGATTTCTAATTATTGATTTATCTTGGATAAGACCCTCTATTTTTTTTTGATTATATTTGGCTACTTTTTTTGCATTAAAGTTGGAAAATGCCTTCTCATATCCTTTCCTCCTTTTGAGAATAGTTACCCAAGATAAACCCGCTTGAGCACCTTCTAAAATCAAAAATTCAAATAATTTTTTGTCATCATGTTGTGGTCTACCCCATTCCTTATCATGGTATGAAAGGTTTGGTTCTTCTGTTGCCCATCCACATCTAACAACCATATGTCAAATACAATAAAATTAACACAAAATATTAGTTACTAAATAGAAATCCAATTATGAGATCTAATCAACACTTATTACAAATTAATAGAAACTTTCTAATTTGTTTTTTGGTTTCAGCATCGCTTTCAGCAGTTGTTGCTCAGCTTTTATCTGATTATGAAAACCACCTCAACACTACCATTACCATAGTAATGGGTTATGGGATCTATTTTGTAATTTTTTCAAGTTTGTTTTACTTTGATAACAAAAAACGCTATAGACAAATGAATGGAAATCTGATAAAAAAAGAACTAGTCACTCTAATCTCTTCATTTGGAATTGGAGAAATTGGATATCTGGGAGTAAGATGGCCCTCATTCTATTATTTTCTTGAGATTGGGATAGAGCCATATCTAGCCTCCTTAGTATCAGAGATTATTGCAACATTATGCTATATGGCCATAGTATCTTTATTCCTACGAGGCACCAAGACATTCTAAATAAAAATAAATTAATTTTGTAACAAAATTTTTGTTACACTATTTTAAAATCCAAAAGTTTGTTTTTAAAAAATTTTATTGTTTGGAAAAAATTAGCAAAAAATACCCACAAGGTCTTCAGATATAAAAAAGAAAAATTATGGATAGACTCAATGTGAAATATTCTTTGGTAACTTGCAAACCTAAATGAAGAAAGACAACTGTCTTTACAGCATATTTTCTTAATACTTTATAATTCCTTGAAATTAAAATTATTTTTCAATAAATCAAGAAAGTAGGCGTGTTTACTTTTTAGATTGTTTAAAATTTAATCCAAGGAATGAGAGTGTTTAACCTTGAATTAAGAGGACATTTCATGGCTCATATAAAGTAGTTCTAAATTATCCATTAATTTTGAATCATTTTTTTTAAGTTCAGCAATTTGATTTTGGATTTTTAGAATCCCAGAATCATCCGCAGAAGATTGTGTATTTTTTTCCTTAGGCCGATTCGCTTCCCGATTAGAAAATTGGAATACATTTTCAGATAAAGTATTGGATTCTTCCTTTGAGTGATCTGATAGGAATTTATCAAATGGTCTTTCTGACTTTGTAAATTCAACTTCATTAAATTTAAGTTGCATCTTTTTTAAAAATTTCTTATCAGAATTATGAATATTTGTACCCTTTGTCATTGCATTTCTCAAATAAATTAATCGTCCCTCATCGCCAATGCCTAATCTCAAAAGATTTTCAATAAATAAAATAGGATGCTCTATTAACACTTCATTCACAGCATCTCACCTTTGATGATTGAATCATCTTAGATTCAAATAAAGAGAAATAGTCTTAAAAACAAGAATCTAAATGAAGTATCTATTTTGTCAATTATTTAGAATTAAAATTAAATATTAAAATCGAAGTCCTTAAAAATGTAAAACGTAGGCATAAATTTTATACCAAAGCAGAGGTTTGAAATTTTTACAAGGAATATAACGACAAACCTTCTGTTTGTTTTGGTAACTCTTTTGCTATTTTTGAATATTTTGTATTTGAAAAATCACTGATTCCCACAAGTGGAATCATAATATCTAGAGTATGAACTGAATTAAATTCTTTTAGCATAAACGACACCACAAATTTGAGAGTGAATTAGGAGAACGATTTTAATTCTCAGCAAAAAGATGATAAAAGCGAACAAAATTATGATTTACAAAACAGTAATTCTTGCTATCTCAGTTTTAGTAATTAGCTCAAATTTTCAACCAGTTTCAGCTGAGATTTTTTTTCCATCAACTAATGTTAGATTAGATGGGCCCAGTAAATATTGCATAATTATTCCTACAGATGAACTTGTACAAAATAAAAGTACAGAATGGATCAAATTAACAGAAAAGGCAATTTTAGATTGGGAGCAAAACCTCAAAGATTCAGAGCCCGAGAATGATGACCTTTGGGAAATGAATATAAAATTAATTAACGAATCTAATGATGATAGCTGTAATATTCTAATTGAATTTAAAAACAAACCATCGTTATCAGATACTGTTGCCGGATTTTTTTCCTGGCCCCCTGGAAAAATTGTGATATTTTATTTACAACCAAAATTGTGTAATAGTGTAATAACTTGTTATGATGATGAAACTTTAAAATCAGATGACACGATTTACGCAATCGTACTTCATGAAATAGGCCACTCACTAGGTTTGGATCATTTTGTTTCAGATGATAATGACATTAATAAAAAATGGCAGACAGGAACCACAAGTCCTCCTTCTGTAATGATACCTACAATTCCACGAATTGCAAGTCTGCTACAAATTACAGATATTGACATTCAAAAAGTTCGCGAAATTTATGGAGCTGAAGGTTTCTATGCATTTTCTGAGGAATTAATTCCAAATCCACAGCCAGGATCAAACCAGGTACCAACTCCGGTACCAACTCCGGTACCAACTCCGGTACCAACACCAGAACCAATTGTCCCTATCTCACCAATTACGGCAATGAGTATTTCTCAAAAGGTAATTGAAGCAGACAAATACGATAGACAAATTGTGGCGCTTTCAGGAGCCATACAAAAAGAAGAATATCACCGAGGGCTCCCAGTGATCCTAACAGTTCACAATCCAGATGACTCAGTACAAGTCTTGAAAATAAGTACTACAGGAGAGGGTTATTTTGAAACTTTTTTAATTTTTAATGATAAATCTTTAAAAGGAATTTATCACGTTTCTGCGAGCTACCTTGGACATGTTGATAAAAATATGGACATTACGTTTGAAGTGATCAACAAAAATTTAGATTCCTCAACAACAAGTAACCCATCAGATCCCCAAATTGGGGATAGTCCCAAGTCAGGAAAAATATTATCTCAAGATGGCCAAAAAATACCAATTTGGATCAAAAATAGCGCAAAATGGTGGGCAGATGGACAAATTGGGGATCATGCATTTGTAACAGGTATTCAATTTTTAATCGAGCAAAACATTCTTCAAAGCCCCGATATTTCAGAAACATCTTCTAAAAACGTTAAAGCAATGCCAACATGGGTAAAAACTATTGCAGGGTACTGGGCAGACGATAAAATTAATGATGATGAATTTTTCATAAGCATACAATATCTAATTGCAAACAGAATTATTGTAATTTCCTAATACTAAAAAATATTGAATTCAAGAATAGATAATCTTGAAGTAAAACTATTTTTTTGATCGCCTTAGTCCATATGCACTGTCCTAATAATTCCAATTTTATTTTAAATCATTTGTCAATTTTTTTGTTTATTGAACAATACTAAGTAGTCCTACGAAAATACTATATGCGCTCAAGGGAATTTAACATGGATCAAAAAGAGTATGGAGCAAAAAAGAAAATAATGGCTTTTCAAGATTATGTGGATTCCCTTAAAGGTGAATTAGAAGAGATTTTAGATTTAGATGATTTAGAAGTCAAAATTTATCTTAACCTTCTAAGAACAGGACCAATAACTGCTAGTGCGTTAGCCAAAGAGCTTGATGTAGACAGAGCAAGAATGTATAGAACAGTAGATAAACTTGTAAATCAAAATATCCTTTCAACTACTTTATCCATTCCAAAATTATGCATCCCAGCTGAACCACAAGAAGCGTTAGAATTGGCTTTACGAAAAAAAGAGGATGAAGTAAAGAAAATCAAAAAATCAGGACAGAGGATAATTGAAAAAATAAGTAGCAAAATAACCAGCACTGATGGAATATCTGTTCCAACTTTTCGCGTAGTTCAAGGTAGAACAAACACCTATTCTGATATATCTCAAATTATTGAAAATTCTTCCAATACAGTCTACATTGTTACTACTTTAGAAGACATATCAAAAATGTATCACAGTACAATTCCAGAAAAAATTGCCATTTGTGAAAAAAATGGAGGACATGTAAGGCTAATTGTAGAAATTAATGACCATACCCAAGTCTCTTTTGTAAAACGATTTAATGCAACCGAAACCAGAGTTTGTAAACTTCCATCAAAAGGTAGAATGGTAGTTGAGAACGACAGGCAGATGATATTATCAGACTCTTCAGCAGTAAATCATTTATCTTCTAATCGAGATTTGGATTTTTCACTGTGCACAAATTCAACAGAAATGGTAAATAATCTAACTAGACTTTGTGAATTATTGTGGGAATCAGGAGATTCAATTGAAAGCATAGACTTGAAAAAATATCTTAGATAAAAAAATCATTATAAAATAAAGCGGACCCGATCGGATTCGAACCGACGACCTAACGCTCCGCAAGCGTTCGCACTATCCAAGCTATGCAACGAGTCCTCAACAAGAACGCACTATCAAATTTTTAAAAACGTTTGGTATTGAAAAAATGTTATGCTTCTTTTTCTGCCTGATTAACATATATGTAATTCATCAAGACTCCTGCAATTATTCCACCAAGTATGGGTGCTGCCCAATAGAGCCAATGGAATTCCCAGAATCCAGAGATTAATGCAGGACCAAATGTTCTTGCAGGGTTTACGGATGCTCCAGTTAATGGAACTCCAACTAAGTGAATCAAAAATATCATACCACCAATTGAAAATCCATGTAATCCAGCAGATGCTTTTTTGTGAACAGCAGTCATGAAAATCACAGTTACTAAGAAGAAGGTCAAAACTGCTTCAACTGCAAATGCAGAGCTTATGCTGCCGTTGATAAATTCGCTTGGACCCCCTTGGGTTGCAAAGTTTACTTGTGCACCAAGTTCTGGTAAAATTGCTTTAAGCGTAGCAGCAGCTGCCACTGCACCAATTAACTGAAATATGATATATCCAATACCGTCCTTTAGTCCGATTTTTTTTGTAATTATCATAGGAATTGTTACTGCTGGATTGATATGAGCACCAGAGACATGTCCAAATGCATAAACCATTAATCCGATAGCGCCTCCATGTCCAAAAGCGATAAACAAAACAGACATTGTAGAAAGCCCTTCACCAAATGCAGCAACTGCAAGAATTACTGAAAGGGGACCAAAAAATACCAAGCCATAAGTGGCTATTGCTTCTGCAAGCCAGGCTCTTAGATTAACCATCAAGCAAAAGCCCCGTCAATTTCCATATAAAAGATTCGGATTAGGTTGACTCAAATTGAAAAAGTAATTAATTATGGGAGAGTCCAAAGACAATTAATGGTTTCAGAAGGAGATTTTGTTCCAAAGTATGAGGCAAATGACTCTAATGGAAACTTGATAAAGTCAACTGACTTTAAGGGTAAAAAACAAGTCATTTACTTTTATCCAAAAGATTTCACCCCTGGTTGTACAACTGAGGCTGATGAGTTTTCCAAAGATTACAAAAAATTTCAAAAAGGAGGAATTGAAGTAATTGGAGTTAGTCCAGACGATGTAGACTCGCACAAGAAATTTTGTGATAAAATGGGAATTCAATATCCTCTTCTTGCAGATACTGATAAAGAAATTTCAAAGAAATTTGGAGTGTGGGGAAAGAAAAAATTCATGGGGCGTGAATACCTTGGAGTTATCAGAAGTACCTTTTTAGTAAATGAAAAAGGAATAATTTTCAAAATATATCCCAAAGTAAAGCCTGCTGGTCATTCTAAAGAAGTGTTAAAGGAATTTGCGAATCTAAATTAAAAGAAAAGGTTGTAAAAAGGTTAGAAACCTTTTGGTAATGTGCCTTTAGAAGATTTAGGTTTCTCAGGTTCTGGTTGTATTTCAAATCCTTTTGGTAAACTTCCGCGATTTGAACCTGTAGTTGTGTTAGATCTTGCAACAGATTCAGCCGCTTCTCTCTTTAGTTCTTCTTCATATGCCTGTTGTTGTTCAAGGCTTTCTTGTTCTCGTCTTTTCAAATATTCATTTTCATATTCTTCTAGGTGTTGTGATCTAGATTTTGATTGAGTATTCATGGTGTTTGAAGGAGATGATTGTGTTTGTGTTGTTCCTTTTGGCAAGGTACCTTTTGGCTTTGAAACTTCTTTAGCTGGTTCTTGCTTTTTTTCTTGAATAGATACACCGTCTATGGTCATCCTTACTCCACTAAATGTACCAAAGGTTTTGTCTGCTGGATGATATGCCATTCTAGCTCTTGTTGCAAAGTATTGGTTTGATGCTGCTGTGTAACCTGAAACTTTTGCTTTTTGATCATTCCAGTTTGTTGTTGGGACTTTGCCTACAAGCGCAGTCTTTCTTACAAAGTATCTGTTTGGTGCAGGAGAATAACCTGTTACACTTGCCCTGTATTTGTGAAAGTCAGACATTGGTGCTGTATAATATGCATCTTCTAGTGCTTCATTGAAAGTTGCTGGTAGTTGTTTTTTAGTCTCTGCGGGTTTTGGAACTTCAGCTGGCTTTGGTTCAGAGCCTTTTGGAAGAGTTGGCTTCTGTGGTTTTGTTTCAGCTGGCTTTGGAACTTCTGCTGGTTTTGGTTCAGAGCCTTTTGGAAGAGTTTGCTTTTTTGGTTCTGCTGGCTTTGTTTCAGCTGGTTTTGTTTCAGCTGGTTTAGCTTGCTTTTTCTCTAGTTGTGTGGATAGTTTTGTTAGTTTTTCTTCTAATGCGGCAATCTTTTCTTCAAGATCCTTTTTTGTATTTGTTTTAGATTTAGTTGCCATTTCTTACAGTAAATACGGCATAGTTTATTTATATTGTGTTTGGTTCATAATTTTAATTAAAATTTATTAAAAAATAATAAGATAAATTGCAGTAATTACAATAGTTAGAAGGTTTTTTTTATAAAAATTGGAAATTAATTTCTTAAAAGAATAAGTAGAATGATCAAAGGATAAATTAAAAACAGAAGGTAAAGAGTTGTGATGAATTAGAAACCTTTTGGCAAGGTACCTTTTGGCTTTGAAGCTTCTTTAGCTGGTTCTTGCTTTTTTTCTTGAATAGATACACCGTCTATGGTCATCCTTACTCCGCTAAATGAACCAAAGGTTTTGTCTGCTGGATGATATGCCATTCTAGCTCTTGTTGCAAAGTATTGGTTTGATGCTGCTGGTTAATCTGCAAAATCTGAGACTGAGTTGGATGCTAAACTCCAAATCCATTTTTCTGTAAACAAGTATTGCAAACATCACTATCCCCAGCACTTGAGATTAACCTGCTGCAGCGAATACATCTTTTGGTTCCCTCATCTGTAGTCAATGGCACAAAATTAATTTCTTTTTTCCTAGATTTTCTCTTTACGAAATATATAATGATTAGAATGATAATTACAATTACTAGATAATCTACCAGCCACCAAACATTCCATTCATTAATTCTATCTTCTCCATACAGATTTACAATACTGCGTATATCATAATCAGTAATGTCCAATCTATCAATTAGAAAATCATTTTCTGAAAGTGTCATAATAGATGGTGCAGTGTATATTCCGTTTTGCTCTATAATCTCAGATATTTTTGCAGGATAGTGATCAAGGCCTAATGCGTGACCAATCTCATGCTTTATTGTCTCATCATTGTACGGGTCTAGCGAGTTTTTAAAGTGAGACAAGTCAGCTACTTCGTATTCTTCACCGTTGATAGGTTCTGTTTTACCATTGAAAATCCATACTGGCTCTAGATAAAAAATTGTAATATCTGCAAATCCAAACATTGCATATGTGTGACCCGCAGTGGTTATTTCTTCAGCAGTAGTTGGCTCTCGATCATAATAGATTGTAACATCACAAACATCTTGTGATAAAAAATCATCATACTGTGTTTGTGAAATTATTTTGTATGTAAAGTCCCAGCCCTGTTTTTCTCCGGTGAATCGGACTAGTTTGTTTTTCCATTCTTCGATTGCATTTTTTGTTATTTGATATAATTTGTCTTCAGCTCCTGGCAATTGTGGGTCTGTAAACTCAATTATGCAAAACTCTGGGGGTGTAATGAGTTTGTGATCCTCAAAGTAATAGTATTCTTCAGCAAAAACTGGTAAAACCATTGCTGAGAGTAGGAGAATTAGGAGAAATTTCATAAATATTGTATGGGATCCTGGCTTTTTTGGGTTGTTTTAAAGTATTTGAATTATTTTTCTGAAAATCAAGTTATACTTAATACTAAATTAAAAAAATAATTCCTCATTGACTATTTCTTTTCTTATTATTCTGGGGATAATTGTCTCTTTTTCCTTTGGCCTAACTACTGTCAGTGCTCAAGAAAATAAAACACTAGATCTTGGAATTTCTGTAGAGGCAGATGAGGAATTAATTGAGAATTTGACTCCAATTTTGCCCTATCTGGGAATAATAGTTGTGGGAATTATAGTTGGAATTGTTGTAATAATAAAAAAGAGCAACAGAAATGATGAGGATTTCGAAGACGAGGAATTTGAGGATGATTCTCCAGAATCCTACTTTGAAACCCCAAAATTCCAAGAAATTCATACACAAACAGACCCAGATAATGTAAATGCCTTGGATCCCGAATATTTGATTCAAAATAAGGTTCGTATGATTTCAAAACTGCAAGAAAACAAAATTGGAGATAACGGAAAGCTCGAAAAAATCAAAAAAGACTTGATAGATTATGGAACCTTTACCAAAGAAGATAACGAATATCTTGAGGAACAATTCAAAGAATATGAAAAAATCACGGAATCAAAGGATGAATAGAAATGAGACAAATTTTATTTTTATCTCTGTTTTTTTCAAGTATTTTTTTAATCACTAATTTTTACGGAGGAGAAATATTTGCACAATCTGAAGTCAGTATAGATGCACATACCAACAAAAGTTTCTATGATTATGGAGATATGGTTCTTGTCAATGGCAAAATAAAAAATTATGATGCAAATGTCCACTCTAATCTTGAACTAACATATCAGGTTTCAGATCCCATGGGGAATAATGTAACTATGGGTCAGGTAACACCCAGAGCTTATGGTTCTTTTAGTTTTAATTTCCTTACAGAAGGGAGTCAGTATACCGAAAGTGGTAATTTTCCAATCCAATTGTTTTTTGGTTCAACTGAGGGTGAAATTCCAATGTATTTCTCTGGAGGGGCACCTGATGTTACACCTGATGTTACACCTCCAACCATTTTACAACCCAAAGACATTGAAGTAGAGGCAGAAAACAGTGAAGGAGTTACCCTAGTTACTTTTGATGTTTTGGTGACAGATGATACTGATAAAAAAATTCAGCCTACATGTAAGCCAAGTTCTGGTTACTTGTTTGGGATTGGCGATACCATAGTAAAATGCACTGCAAAAGACTCTGCAGGAAATTTTGCAACTCCTGTATCCTTTACAGTTAAAGTAAATCCTCCAGAAACAACTATTCCTAGTTGGGTAAAAAATGTGGCATCATTTTGGTGCAAAAATGAAATTGATGATGGTTCCTTTGTAAAAGGAATTCAATATCTTATTGATAATGAAATTATTGTAGTTCCACCAACTGAAACGGATTTTGGCCATTCACAGGAAATCCCCCAATGGGTAAAAAATAATGCTTGTTGGTGGTCTGATGGCTCAATTACAAATGGAGATTTTGCATATGGGATTGAATATTTAGTAAGAGTAGGAATTATTCGAGTCTAACCATTTTATGTATCATTAGGGATTTTTTATAATTGAAATAACTGGAATTTTTGTTACCATTACAGGAATTATTCTTGGAAAAAACATTAATAATTATTTTATCTAAATTATATAATGAATCCTCATACCTCAAAGGACTCTATGTTCTCATCAGGAAAGCCAAAGAGTTTGCCATGGTTTTTTGTGCCATTGGTGATAGGAGTTGTAGGTTTGGTAATTTTGTTTAATTGGTTCAAGTAAGATTTTCCCAAAAAATAATTTCAAAATTTGTTTGGATTTTTGTTATTAAGAAATTCTTGGTTTGATTAGCCTTGATGCCTTTTCACCCATTAACAATAAAATTACACCTATCAGAAATCCAATTATCATACTTGAATATATTACGGTAAAATGTTTAAAATAAAAAATCAAAAAATCATAGCTGAGAATAGGGACAACTAGCATTGGCAATAGTACTACCAAAAATTTAATGAGATATTTGGTTGGTTTATCATCAATATGGACTACCTTCACTCCATGGAATAGGTCGCTAAAATGATTATAACAAATGTGTGTTCATTTTAAACAAAAATATTCTTTCCAAAAGATAATTTCAAATCAACCAGCAATAGCAGTTACAAGTTGATTAAATCTTATGGGTTTTTGCAAACATCCATGAATACCTGGCTTGTTTAGCAAATTGACTTTTTGATTATTATCAAAGGGAAATCCTGAAAGTATTACTATTTTCTGGTCTTTTAGAATTTTTTCTTTTTCTAGTGATTCAATAATATCCATGCCGCTCAATTTAGGCATATGCATATCCAAAAGGACAAAATCATACTTTTCATTTTTAATATGCTCTAAACCCACTCTTGGATCATTAGTTGCAAAATAGTCAAAGCCTAAGGACTTTACCAATTCTGAGAACAAATCTGTAATGTCTTGATTATCATCAATATGAAGTAATTTCACAATAGGAAGCATTATTTCATGTTATTTTGGGAAATGGTTGTTCATCTAAAACAAATTTTATCGATGGATAAAATAGGATTTTAGGCTCATCCTTTCCAAAAAATAATTTCAAAGAATTTTTACCAGAAACGGGAAACATTCTAGGTGTTAACGAGTTTATTGACTGTCAGTAAAAATGGTATTCCCCCTTTCTACGCCTAAAAAATCATGTTAATCCAGATTATAATGTGGAGTTTGTGTGTTGGAGATTTTTTTTGGAAAAATTCAAATCTTGTTTTCATTAGGTTGGTTTTCGTAAATCTCCTTCAGCCAATTCATCGGCTTTTATTCTCTTATCAAAAAATAGACAAGCAGTAAGATCACCAGTAACGTTAACCATCGTTCGTGTCATGTCTAGTAGTCTATCTACACCAAGAAGAAGTATAACACCAACAGGTGGTATGCCTGCTGCAATGAGAATTGTTGAGAGTATTACAATTCCAGTTCCTGGTGCTGATGGGGCACCAATTGATGCAGCAAGTGCGGTCAATGTAATTAGGAGTATTGTGGTAAAACCTAAATCGATATTGAAAAGTTGGGCAAGGAAAAATACAGCTATTATTTGGTACAGGGCGGTTCCATCCATGTTTATCGTAGCACCCAGCGGAATAACAAATTGAGATACCTTTGGTTTTACCTTCAGCTTCTCCTCTGCAGTTTTTATTGATACTGGCATTACAGCAGCAGAACTAGAAGTTGAGAATGCAAGGAGCTGGGCATCTTTCATCATCGCAAAAGTAGATGATATTGGTCTCTTTGCAAAAATTTTGATGATTATGATATAAACTAGCACCATTACAAAAAGACCAATTATGACAGTGGCCATGTATGCCCCAAGTCCAGTAAGTGCAGAAAGACCAACCTTTGATGTGATGCCTGCCATCAGGCCAAAGGCTGCAAATGGTGCCAAACGCATTGCCCATGATACTACCTTCATGGTGATTTTTTGTACAGATTCTAACAAGTCAAGTATTGGCTGTGAGCTTTGTTTTGGTAATGAAATCATAGAGACTCCTACAATTAATGCAAAAACGATTATGCTTAGCATCTCTCCAGACATAAAAGACGCTAATGGGTTGCTAGGTACTAGAGATACTATACTTTGAGGAATATCGCTTAGGCTTAATTCTGATTTTTCAATAGGATCTGTATCCTCAATTCCAAAACTTTCTCTAATCAAAGAACTGTCAATAAAATTACCAGGTCCAATGGCAGTTACGACCAGAATACCGATGGTCAATGCTATTACAGTTGTTACAACAAAATACACTGCTACACCCAAACCAAGTTTCTGAAGTTGTTCCATACTGCCAGATGACGTTAAACCTCGGATAATTGATGCAAAAATTAGCGGTATGATAATCATTTGAATAATTTTTAAAAACAGATTAGCTGGAATTGATAACCAATCCGTGATTAGTTCTGCTGTGTCTTTTTCAACAATTCCAACCTCTGGACCTAAAAATAGACCAAAAACCAATCCTAAGAATAAAGCAACGATAACTTGTGCCCATAATTTTTTTTTAACTAGG
>DATKZR010000139.1:0-3417 GCA_035527875.1 Nitrosopumilaceae archaeon
AATATCAGAAACCATAAAGGATAAAGAAACAGGGTTTCTAGTGGAGGAAGGTGATTATAAACAATGGATAAATCACCTTCATTTTCTTTTAGATAATCCTGACAAGGTAAAAATGATGGGAGAACAAGGCCGTAAATTTGTCCTTGAGGAATTTAATTTGGAATCCATGACAAAAAATATAATTTCTTATTGCAAAGAGATTTCCGAATAGTAATTTATTGATCCTTTAATTCAGCGATTTAAAATAATATTAATGATAAAAATTAATTTTAAATCACATTTTCTTATATTGTATTTTTTTATTTTAAATTAAACAGTCTCTTTTTTATTCTAAATTTTATCGATTTTTTTTTCATTTGATGAGATTCTAAATTTAATTGATAGGGAGTTTTGGATTTTACCCGGAGAAATCCCTCCTCAGAGAAAATTTCTTCTCTTCTTGGAGGTATCTTATCCATATATGGATGAAAATTTAGTTCATAATTGATTTTCCCTTCTTCATAAAGATTTAATTTTTTATGATCAAATTTTTGTGTGAAATCCTGTTTAATAATATTTTCAATATGTGCATTCAAAGCATCATCTGTTTTTGTGGATTTACTTGCTCTTATCCTTCCTCTTATTTTCTGCCTAGCTTGTTCTTTATTCCTATAGGGATAATGGCGCATTACAAATTTTTTAGGATAAATTTTGTATTTTAAATTCTCAGGAAAAATAGGATAATGTCCTACAGCTGGTTGACTTATTCTTATTCCAGGGGAATACTTCCAGGCCCTATACAGAAAATCCCCATGGTAGGTGTAATAGGGCATTTTTTTTCTAATTGATTTTTCATCTACATTGTCCTTATCAGTCATAAAAAAATCAAATCTGTCAAATTGAATTAAATTGAATTCTTCGGAATCTGCTTTTTCAATAGCTTCTTTTAATGTTAAATTACTTACTCCTGATTCCAAAAATTCATCAGAATCATTTCTAATTACCCAATCAGGAGAATGAACTAAAGCCATATCATATAACATTCGAAGAAGTGTATCCCATTCGGATACATAGGAATTGGTTAAATATTGATCCACCTGTAAAACTCCATTTCCAACATATTTTTTACACATTTCCAAGGTCTGATCAGAAGATCCATTGTCTAAAATCACTAAATCCAACCCCTCAGCGATGTGATGTTGGATTATTTCTTCAATAATATCTTCATCGTTATAAACTGGAATCATTCCAATAATTTTCATAGTAATTAAATTGCAGGTAGATAATTAAAACCTGTTTCTTTCATTACTTGTCAACTTCCATACACACAGATTTTAATTAATCTTGTTTCTCATTAATTTTTAATTTGAATTTAAATTTTATATTAAAAAAAATAATAAAAAAAAATAATTTTGAGGAAACTAATTCCTTAACCCAATTTTGTATTAAGAAAAATTATCATCATCGTAAAAATTCAAAATATTTTGAGGATGAGGAATCTAATCTTGGTGGAATCACTTACCAGCCAGATATTTATGGCTTCGCTTCCTTTCTAGCAGAAAAATCGGGATGTTCTTGCATTATTGATATCGGATGTGGAAATGCAAAAAAATTAGTTAGCTTACATCCAAATTTCAAAATAATCGGAATAGACTATGGAAAAAATATAAATGAATGTAAAAAAAATTATCCATTTGGTACCTGGATCAATTCCAACTTAGAAAGTTCTGACTTGACAAAATCTATGAATGAAAATTTATCAAAATCAATGATTATATGTTCAGACGTTATTGAACACTTGATAAATCCCTCGAATTTACTTAGTAACATACGAATACTAATGAATCACTCTAGAATCTGTTTGATAACTACCCCAGAAAGAGATCTAACTAGGGGTAAAAATGATTTTGGTCCTCCGATAAATAAACACCATATTCGTGAATGGAATTTCTCAGAACTGGAACAATTACTCAAAAGTTATAATTTGGATTTAGTTATTTCTGGTCTTACAGCAAGTTCAGACCTAAACTTTGAAAATAAAACAATGTTCTTCGTTTTAGGGAATCACAATAAAAATGAAATATTAAAAAAATTAACTGATTTTAAAGGAGAACATACTAAAATATTAAAAAAATATTAATAATTATAATGATGATTTAAGAAGAAAATCCATAAAATTAGTTCTAATGACAATTATCATATACAAAAAATAATAAGTTTTCCTTTAAACATAATTGATAAAAAAGATACATGATCTAACAATAGATAATGGAAAATTTTACTGATAAAAATCCCAAATCAAAAATTTGGCCAAATTTCTTCATAGTAGGGGCTCCAAAGGCAGGTACCACCTCCCTATATGAATACTTGAATAATGTACCTGAAATTTTCATGTCATCGGTAAAAGAACCATATTATTTTGCTAGAAATTTGGTTCAAAAAGATGACCCTATTTTAAAACCTATAACAGACAAAGAACAATATTTGGCATTATTTAAAAGGGCATCAAACAAAAAAGTAATTGGAGAAGCAAGTGTTCATTATCTGGCAGATAGTGATGCGCCCAAATTGATTCATGAAGTTTCTCCCAGCGCAAAAATTCTGATAAGTCTTAGAGATCCTGTCGAAAGACAATTTTCTGAATATTTGATGCTTTATTCACGTGGTCTTTTGAAAAAATCTTTCCGAGAGGAGATTGATAATTCTATTTACCTTAAGGAAAAATATATCGAGTCATATTTACGATTAAACTCTGGTCTTTATTCAGAGAACATAACAAATTACATTGATATATTTGGTAAAGAAAACATTAAGATAATTATTTTTGAAGAATGGAGAAATAACCCTAAAACCACTCTTGAAAATATTCTCAAATTCTTAAATATCAATTGGAAAATCAAAGAATTCACTCCAGAAATTTTTAATAAATATGAGGGAAATAAAATTCCTCGAGGATATATTACAAAATACATTTTACAGAATGAAGAATCTATCAATATTTCAAAATATCTGCTACCTAAAAAAAGTAGAGAATTTATAAAAAAAATACTAATGAAACAGGAGGAAAAACCAAAAATGAACGATGTAGATAGGAAATTTCTTCAAAACTATTATCACAATGATGTTGAAAAACTCAAAAAAATTCTAAAAAGAGAATTACCTTGGAAAAATTTTTCTAATACAAAATGACTAAAAAGATTCTCCTAAAAAATTAGCGAGAAAAAACAAAACTCTCTGATCTATATTTTTATCTAGTCTTTTTGTCGATAGTTTCCAATATACCCACCATCCATTAATAATTCCATTTTCTTTTGAAGCTCACCTATTTCTTCTAATTCTTTTTTTGTTAGTTTTTCTCCAGATAGTACCTTTACTAACAATTTAGTTACTAAAAGATTCTGTGGCATAATAACATACTTTGCATATCCAGGAGGGAGT
>DATKZR010000140.1:0-12199 GCA_035527875.1 Nitrosopumilaceae archaeon
TGGGTCTTTTGCCCATCCATTATGTGAACCTACTTCCCGACCTTTAGCCGTGGTGAGGTCTAATTGGCTAAAAAGATTACCAATATATTGTTCTTTTATCAGAAAATTATTTACATATCATTAAGACAATGATTAATTCAAAAATTGTTTATGCCCTAGTTTCTATCAATGTTTTAATTTTTTAACAAGATTATAACAAAATGATTCAACAGTATTGTATTTTTTCTGTAGTTGGATTAATTACACATATGGTGCTACTTAATTTTTCTGTCAAAATAAAAAACGATAGTTCAGACGTGAGTTTCCCCTCGGGTCTGAACCGCTGTCAGAGTTTAAGACCAACAACGATTAGTTATTTGGTGAGAACTCTATTTTGACTTTATTCTAAATACTGTAAGATAAAATTTGTATTAAGAATCTGTGTGTTTAAAATGCACAAACCTTAGATTAGCTAAAAAGTATAGTTTCAAAATTTGTAATTTATTCTCTGTCGATATATTCGCCAATTCCAGGTGGATCTGGTGCCAATCCCTTTCTTTTCCTAATATCTGCAATTGCGGTGGCAAACAATGATTTTGGAACCTCAGCCCATTCTTTGAACGAAGTATTCCATGTGGCTCTTCCTGCAGTTTGACCTCTCATTTCTTCAGATAAAGTAAATGTTTCAGAAGCTGGAATTTCTCCAACAATAATGCTACTAGCTCCCTTTTGTTGCATGTCAAGTACTTTACCGCGTTTTCCAGAAATAACTGTTGCAACATTTCCAACCAGATCAGTAGGAACTCTAACCTCTATTGCAAGTACTGGTTCAAGTACTGTGGTCCCAGCTGTAAGTAAAGCACCCATACAAGCACGCCTTGATGCAGGTCCTAATTGGGATAATCCTCTGTGAGCAGTATCTTCATGAGGAACAAAATGCGTAAATGTAAATTTGCAACCCCTCATTTGTTCTCTACATAATGGGCCCTCTTTCATTACATCGTCAAACCCAGAATTAATAGAATCAGTAGATTCATGAACAAACTGAACACCTCTTGTCCCATTTATTAGAACATTTCCTCGTGAATCAAATCTCATTACTCTTTTGATGGTGTCAGTATCCCACCCCTCTGCCTTTAAAAGATCTGATACAACTTTTTTATCCTTCAGATCACTAATTTCACCAGTTCGAAGCTTATGTGCAATATTTGGCTCTAATGGTTCTACTTTCATGAAAAGTTTATTGTGTCTGTTTGGGGATTTGGACATTATTGGTTCACAAGATCCTTTTACAGTCTCTCTGTAATTGATGAGAGGCTCAGATGTTATAATTTCAAGTTTAGTGTCCTGAATACGATGAGTGGCAACATCAAGATGAAGTACACCCATTCCAGCTACAATTGTTTCCCCACTTTCTTCATCAATTTTTACAATTAAATTAGGATCCTCGATTGTAAGTTGTTTTAAAACGTCTACAAGTTTAGGTAAATCCTTTGGATGTTTTGGCTCTATTGCAATTTGAACCACAGGTTCTGAGACATATTTTACTCCTTCAAACAATGGCATGGTTTTAAGTGATGAAATAGTATTACCTGCCCTGGCCTCAGTTAATCCAAGTAAAGCTGGAATATTTCCAGACCCAAGTTCACCTACTTGTTCTCTTTGATTTCCCATGAAAAAGTTTACAGATTGAACACGCCCCTCTCTTTTTGAATCTATAATGTTGACGGTTTGGCCATCTTTTATTGTTCCAGAAAACAATCTTCCAATTGCCACGGGTCCTGCGGCAGGATCCAAAACCATATTTACAATCATCATAATGGTTGGCCCATCATCACTACATGCCAAAAGTGCTTTGCCAATATCAGAGTCAAGATCTCCTTTCCAAATTTGAGGAATCCTATATTGTTGGGCAACATGTGGTGGAGGGTGATGTTTAACTACCATACC
This sequence comes from Nitrosopumilaceae archaeon, assembly GCA_035527875.1. Taxonomy (GTDB): domain Archaea; phylum Thermoproteota; class Nitrososphaeria; order Nitrososphaerales; family Nitrosopumilaceae; genus Nitrosomaritimum. The sequence goes on from DATKZR010000140.1 coordinate 1,930, forward strand.
CAAAACAGCATCTGCCAATGGAGCCTTTTCAACTAGCTCATTGACTTTTTCATTTTGGTATGCATCAATAACATCTTTGAAGGTGATGCCCCTCTCTTTCATTAGATCTGTATTGATTGCCCATCTATCTTTAGCCGAACCAAAAGTTACACTAGCATCCTGAATTGATACTTTCCATTTTTCTTTGTATTCAGGTTCTGCATAAGTCTCGATGAGTTGATTAAAGTCTGAAACTAGATTAGCAAGCTGTTCTTGCATTTTCTCAGGAGTCAACCGTAGTTCCTTGATGAGTCGGTCTACTTTGTTGATAAAAAGAACAGGTTTTACCCTTTCTTCTAAAGCCATTCTTGTTACAGTCTCAGTCTGAGTCATGATTCCCTCTACTGCATCACATACTACTACTGCACCATCAATTGCCCTCAGACTTCGAATTACCCTTCCACTGAAATCGACGTGGCCAGGGGTATCAATCATGTTTATGACATATTCAGTATCTTTTTGAGTAAAGTGTAATGTAACGTTTGCCTGATAAATTGTAATTCCTCTTGCTTGCTCTTCCTTGTCAAAATCCATTGCAAGGGCTTTTCCAGCGGCAGATGGGGCGATAATCCCCGAATAAGCTAACAAACTGTCACTCATGGTTGTTTTTCCATGATCAACGTGAGCGATAACACCAAAATTTCTAATCTGTTCCTTATTTTTGATGATTTTGAGAACCTCAGTTGTCGACTTGTATTTTACCATATTCGCAAACCACGATATTCAGGTATTAAATCTTATGAGCCATGAGATCAATAGATCATTTTATCACTTACATCACGAAAATTTTTTGCCAATATAAAATGGCAATTTTTTTTGTGTCTTTTTTTGGCTTCAAATAGTGTCAATAGTTGTGAAAAAAACGTATAGTAAATAATTTGGGAGATTTTGTTTTTAGAAGAAAAACTTGGATGAATTACAACTAGTCCAACAGTTTTCAAAATTTTTGATAGACGTAAATTATGAATATTTTTTTGTTCAAAAATTATTACTGTGTCACCTTTTTTTGCAGAAAATAACTCCATATGAGAAAATTGTTCAATATGTTCAAAATAGGCATCTGATCCTAAAACTTCATAAAATTTGGCTGCGCAATACATTGCTAGTGGAAACGTATGCATGTTCCCAATGATGAAGACTCTTTTACCAGGTTTTGCTTGTTTGGCATCATTATGTGCTTTTTTGAATATTTCATTAATGTTGGAAATAGAAACTGGACACACTAGAGAAATACAAGTAAGAGCACTTTCTAAAAAGCTAATACTTCCTGCAGTAAATACATCTGAATTTGGAGATTGAAGTAAGATGGTGGAATGACTAGATTTTGCGAGTTTGCTTTGGGGTTTAGCAGTTATTGCAATCGACCTTTTTGATCTTTTTGACACTTTGATATTGGAAATTGTATTTCCAGAAACAGATACAAAGTAAATGGTTTTATTTTTTGTAATCAATGGATTTTTTAGTAAATCTAAAGGGTCCACGGATTTGACTCTAAAATTAGAAAAGGATTCTGCCAGTTTTGCTGATGCAAGCGAATCTCCACTTCCTGTGAAAATTGTATTTTTTTGATCACTCTCCGATAGAGGTTTTTGTTTTTTAAAATATTTCAAGAATTCAGATTGTAATTTAATATCATTTTCAAAGGCATCTATTGTATTCATGTTATTTTCAGAGGATCAGTCCATATATTAGAAAGACGATTAACCAAAATTTCTTAAAAAATTATTTAATTTCCAAAGATTTTTTTGATTAAATATACTAAAAAAAATTACACGGTTTTATTTTATACGATTTTATACACAATAATTATTGCCATAGCAAGCCGGGATTTGGTAATCTTGCGACATTGGTTACCAATATCGTCTATGGCCCAAAGATCCTACAAAAGTGTATCAAGTTTTAATTTTTATAACGAACTTTTTAGGAAATGATTGTGGAGATTTCCGTAGGACACACACCTGATTCAGATGACGCTTTCATGTTTTATGGCATGTTTACAGGCAAGGTGACATCAGCGGATTTTACAGTTAACCACGTTATTGAAGATATTGAAAAATTAAATAGAAAAGCTACCAATCCAGAACTTGATGTAACTGCAGTTTCAGTCCACGCCTGTGCATATATTCCAGGCTATACCATTTTGAGAAGTGGTGGGAGTTTTGGAATTGGATATGGTCCAATAGTTACGGGTAAAAAACAGATGAGTATTGAGGAATTAAAAAACAGTAAAATTGCGATACCAGGTAAAATGACATCTGCATTTTTACTACTTCAATTAATGATAGGAAAGTTTGACTATGTAGAGATGAATTTTAGTGATATCCCTCAAGCCGTTAAAGACGGCAAAGTTGATGCAGGTCTTGTCATTCATGAGACCCAATTATCATATGAACAAGAGGGTAATGTCAAGATTTTAGATGTTGGTGAGTGGTGGGACAAGACGACAAATGGGCTCCCAGTCCCATTGGGAATTAATGTAATGAAGACCAGTCTTGGGATGGATGTTATCCATAAATTTGACAAATATCTCCAGGAATCCATACAATATGGTCTGGATAATCTTGATGATGCAATAGAATATGCAATGCAATACAGTAGAGGAAAGCCTCGAGATTTGATTGAAAAATTTGTAAAAATGTATGTAAATCCAGTTACTGTTAACATGGGGGATAGAGGAGAAGAGGCAATTAAACAAGTTTTTGAGATGGCAAAAGAGAAAAATCTTGTTCCTGAATTTAATCTAAGTATTGCCATCAAGTAATTATAATACAAAAAATTTTGTAAAACTATGGGAGATGGAATTGGAGGATCAATCATTGGTTTTTTGTCAAACAATGCCTTTGAGATACTAATCACTCATCATCGTAAAGATAACCAAGAAGCGTATGGAAAAACAGAAAAAATAATTATTTCCAAAGTAGACAACCCTGAAAACCCACAATACCAAGAAAAAACTCAGGTAGATTTGGAGCGAGCCCTTAAGGGTAGATTTGTAACGTGTAATGTACAATATAGGGATACAAAAACAGATGCACTCGTATGCAACATATTTGTTCAAAACCCACCTGAAGGATTCGACTAATTCCCTATATACCCCTACTAGACGTTTCATAATTCATGAGTAAGACCATACAGAAAATTGAGGTTCATCCGTTTGAAAAAAAAATCAAACAAGCATATGTTTTAGCAAAGAACGTAATGTCAAAAAATAATTTTGAATTATTTCAAAAATATGACATGGCAATGATTGGCGATATCAGTGCTATTGCAACAAGACATCACCAATTAGATGTAATAGTTAGACTAACAAGGTTGGCAAACAAAGATTGGAGTATAGTTACAAAGGAAGATATCAACAAACTAGTTTTTCAAATAATGAACAAACATTCTCCAGAAGGAAAAGAAAACTGGACTACTTGGGATTACAAAAAAATCCTTAGAGTATACTTCAGATGGTTAAAGTTAGGAAATCGAGATTTTAAGAAAGTTGGTGACCCCTCAGAATTATCCAATGTAAAAATGAAAAAGGTAAGAAACAAGCTTGTCAGAGAAGATCTGCTAACTGATGAAGACATTAGTAGAATTATCAAAGCTACCATTAATCCAAGAGATAGAGCCCTTTTTTCGGTACAAGCTGAGGCTGGAACTAGACCTGGAGAGATTTTGTCATTACGAATCAAACATGTCAAAATTGACCAATATGGAGCAAAAATTGCAGTTGATGGTAAAGTAGGCGCAAGAGCAGTCAGAATAGTCAAATCTGTTCCTGATTTAATGCAATGGATTGATGTCCATCCATTCAAAGATGATAGGGATGCTCCACTATGGCCTGTATTACAACAGGGGGAGAAGTATGGCAAGGCTATTGATTGGTCTAGTGTGAAGGGACCTCTTGATGCGGCCTGTAAAAGGGCAGGAATAAAAAAAAGAGTATACTTGAATTTGTTTAGACACTCATCGGCTACTAAATCAGCACAATTTATGACAGAAAGTCAATTAAGAGTTAGACAAGGGTGGACGCCATCTAGTACAATGCCTGCCACATATGTGCACATGATTGGTGCTGATGCAGATAATGCGTATTTGGAATATTTAGGAATCAAAAAAGAAACAAAACATAGGGAAATTTCAAAGCCAAAAATATGTCATATTTGTCAAACACCAAATGCAGTTGAAGCAGACATTTGTCACCGATGTGGTAAGACATTGAATTTACAAGCAGCCACAGTATTAGATGAATCAAAAAACACAATGAATGAAATGATTAAAGAATCAGTAAAGCAGGAGCTTGAAAGAATTATTCATTCCAAAGATAAGGAAATAGAAGTATTAAGATCGAAACTCTCCTAAATGTATCAAAGACCATTCAGATATTTTTTTTTCTATTTGTTTCCAGGTGTATTGTTTGTTTTCTTTTAACGGTATAACATAAGGCATAAACACTTTATTTTTATTTTGAAATTGAAACCATTTTTCCAGATAATTCCATTGCTTTTCTGAAAGATGGGTATTTTTTTTCATAGCGTTATAGAAAAATATAGGTTTTGAAATACCAGTCTTAATTTTACGGCCTTCATTCGGACTATAAACAATTTCAACAAGTTGGAATTTTCCATTCGTTTGTTTTTGAATCGTGAAAATTGGTACGCGATTAAAGTAATAATTATGGATATTTTTAGTTTCCGGATTAATAGAATTTCTATCACCATATGAATCAAAATCATCAAAAATTCGTATCAGGTCAACCAAATCATAAAATTTATGGTATCTTTTGTTGTGTTTTTTAAAGGCAGTTTTAAGAATATTAGGTTTTTGTAAAAGAAGTTTAATGTCATCAATTATTCCCTCAAGTCTTTGATCAAATTTACCATTTGATTTGAAAAGTTCATTTTCCTTTTGACGAGACAATTGATATTGTGTATCAGTTGATCTTAGTTTTTCTCGCTCGTCGTAGGTAAATAAGCCAGTTTTTAGCTTTTTAGGCATAATCTTTGTCACCAATATTGGTTACACAAGCTATCATATAAGATTATCATAAAATATTATAATGTATGACAAATCAAATCTAATTTCAGCGAAAGTCTGTTGTGGAAATGAATCAGATTTCATGATTTATTATTTCTCTGGCGATACATGGTTAGTGTGTAAAGAATGCTTTGTGTGTTTGTATTTTTCGCGAGGTATCAAATCAAAGAGGGAACTTTATTGACTGCTTTTTGTAATTTTCAAACAGACTGTCAGGGTTGTAGGGGAATTTGTGAAATACCACAATATCAATATAATTTACATTCACACCCAAGATATTCACAAGGAGATAAGTGGTGTTCTCATTGTTCAGTAGCATACATTACTACTGATTTGAGATGTCTCTGCTGCAATCAAAAACTAAGAGGTAAAGCAAGATGGTAGCTGAGTGTAAAGATCAATGTAGATTCCAACCAGGATATTTTGGTAGCCCACGATACAACAAAGGTCTTAGATTTTGCAGTAGTTGTGGTTACTCTTTTAGAACACAAGATCATGTTTGCATTTGTTGTCATCGTCAACTGCGGAGAAAATCAAGATGAAAAAGGAGGTTTCTAGCTAATCAGTACGATTAGTGGGGGTGATGTTATGGCAAGTACAAAAATGAAATTGAGTGACTATATTGGAGGAGCAAGTAATGCCACTAGTCTAAAGAACCTGGATGATGCAGGGTCTTTTACAATACTCAATGTTGTTGACTCCAACTATAATGACACACCAGGCGTGAAAATTACCACACAGGAGGGCTTTGAGGTAAATGGTAAAGAGTATCACGAATTTTACACCACACGAAAAGCAATTGTAGATCTATTAACAAGTAATGAAATTCGTGAAGACCTTCGAGCAGGTAATTCAATGCTAGTACAAATAGGGACTAGAATCTCAAAAGGAAACAAAGAATACTTTGTTTTGGAGGAGATCTAGCTCCTCCTTTTTTCGGTGATAATATGAAAGAAACACCAGACCATATCAAAAAGTATCGTGAGGACATGGTCCTCAATACTGGGGAGTTAAAGAAAGGAACTAAAATTCCAAAAACTGTCAAAGGACTAGTCCCCTGGCATAATCAAATTAATGAAAATAAATTAACTATTGAAAATGGAATTTGTGTTTTTTGTGGAATAACAAGCAACAACTTAATGGTAATTGATCTTGATGATCCTTCTTTGTTTGAAGCATTTGAGGAATACCTTGGCGAAACATTCATAGTAAAAACAGGAAAAAAAGGATATCATATTTACTTTAGAACCTATGACACTCCAAAATCAAAGTCACTAACTAATGCAGAAGGAAAACATGTTGACATTTTAGCTCAAGGAAAAATTGCAGTATTACCCCCAACTATTCACCCCGATACTGGGAAACCCTATGAAATTATTTCAGATAATAAAATTAAACACATATCCAAAGTTGAAGAAGAAAAAATTCAACAGAAACTCAAAGATCTGGGTTTTGGAAATACTGATGAAAAGAAGCCCGTCAAGGAGCTGCATAGTAAAAACCACATAAAAACAGAGGGCCAAAATAGAAGTCTAGATCTTAACAGGGTAATAGCCTCGTGGAAGATAAAAAACCCTGAATTTGACGAGGATGTGTTGTTTGAACTTGCCACCAGGTACAACAACGAGCATTTTGTACCCCCATATCCAGAGCAAAAAGTTAGAGATAATGTAAGAGGAGGCATGAAATTTGCACTAGAAAAGATCCAAAACATTGAAAAAAAATCAGAATATGGAGAAAAAGACAAGATAGACAAAGTAGCTGAATACATAAAAGTAGATCACAAGCTTGTAACTCTAAAAGAAACCAATGAAATTTTATTGTGGACTGGGAAAGTTTATGATCAGAAACAAGCTGAAGCTTTAGTAAAAGAAATTTCTGAGGAATTAATTCCTAATTGTACAGAACATGAAAGAAAAGAAGTTGTCAATAAAATAAAGGCACAAACCTTTGTTGATATCGAAGACTTTGATGATGACCCATTATTTCAAACAGTAGATAACGGAATTTTAAACATGGAAACATTGGAATTAAAAGAACATACACCAGAACATCTTTCAAGAATACTTCTTCCGGTAAGATATGTGACTCCAAAATATCTAATCCAAGAGGAAACAATAATTGCAGATATTGAAAAGAACCTCGAGGGAACTTTATTTTTAAAATTTCTTAAAAATTCGTTTACTATTGATGAAAAACTAAGGTATGATGATTACACACTTGTATTGCAGATAACAGCTTCACTACTTGTCAAGGGGCAAATTGATGAAAAGGCCTTTATGTTTATTGGAGTGGGAGAAAATGGTAAATCGGTTTTACTTGAATACATTATCGCTTTACTTGGTAAGGATAACGTTACTGATATCCCCCTTCAATTATTTGCAGAAGATAAATTCATAGCTTCAAACCTTGCTGGAAAGCTTGCAAATATCTTTACTGATTTAGAACCTGATGAACTAAAGAGAACTGGAACAATAAAGGCCATTGTATCTAATGAGGGCATCGCAGCACAGAAAAAACACCAACAGGCATTTACACTATACCCATTTTGCAAGCTGTTATTTTCATGCAATAGATTTCCAAATGTTCATGATCCGTCACAGGGGTTTTACAGAAGATGGTTAATTGTCAAATGGTTAAGAAACTTTGAGAATGACCCTCATAGAATTGAAAACCTAAAAAAATTACTAAAGGAGAACCAAGAAGAAAAAGACCTCGTGTTTTCATGCCTGGTCCATTTAGGTAGGAAATTAAAGAAAGATGGCCGCTTTTCCACTAAAAGGGACTGGAAACAGACCCAAAAAGAATGGATTGAGAATGCGGATCCTATTGATCATTTTGATTCAAATTATATCATTGATAGTCAATACCACAAAAGCAAACGAGAGACCTATCAATTTTATAAAAAAATTATGACTGAAAAACAGCAAAAGCCCTTTGGAATGGGTCAGTTTAGCAAGGCCTTTGCAGAATATCATGATGAAGACAAAATAAAAAATGAACATGGTTTGACCGAAAGAGTTTGGCTCAATATTGACTTCAAAGTGCCTTTGCAAATCAATTTGGGAGATAAAGATGAATGGTGACACTTTACTCCAACTTATTTTTTTACATTATTTTTTCTTTACAGAATAAAGTTAAACAAAAGTGTCACCCTTACACTTTCACCCTTATTACCCAATATCGACTTTATTGTAACATGTCGTCAGAAAAACCCACATACTTACCAGTAGATAAAGAAATACAAGTACAAATCAAATTAAAAAAAGGTCTGGAAACATATTCTGAATTTCTAAAAAGGAAGTGTGGCATTTGAAAAAATCCAAACATTGTAACATACAAACACATCAACCAGGACCTAAGAATCTCAAAGAAGAATTATCTAGTAGGGAACTAAATGATAAAAATCCCATAATTATAAAATGTCAAAAGCAATAACTCTAGAATCTATAATGGAGCACTTTAGAGACTTGCTAAATGATGCATACGACATTGGAGACTTTAGAATGGGAATACCTGACTTTAGGGCAATGGAGAGACTTGGCTTCACACCACAAAGCTGGACTAGGTATCGGCCGCAAATAATCCAGTACTGTCAGTATAATGATCTAATCAAAGAAGAACAAAGAGATGGAGTTACAATTCAGACCTGCAACATTCGGATAAAGTATGTGCCACGAGCAAAAGAGTGGCGAGGTAAAAGAAATCCATTGAAGAAAATAGATGTAGAAACTGGCGGATATAGAATCATGACACCTGAAGAACTAGAACAGTATGGTATAGTCTGGTTTGCAGAGCAGGACTTTCTTTACTGACACAAACCACAATGAGTTATGATCCCCCTGATCTTTTTAAAAAAGTAAGACACATCTACGTGTAAAAAAGGGCTTGTTTAGACCACACCTCATGACTAGTTTTTGAGTAAAATGAAATAGTTTAGAATACTTTTCTTGGAAATTGAGGGTAGGCTTATGTTGTTAGTTAATCCCAGAGATCGTACTTGATTCGGGCATCATACCTTATTTTATTCGCTATTTTAATTTCAATCGGAGTAGACTATTCTTTTGCAGAAAATGCATCTGTTAGTGTACCACAAGGAACATCAGTTCCAGGATGTGAAATAACCAACGAATGTTTCATTCCATTTGAGATAACAGTCAATGTTGGCGATAAAGTAACATGGTCAAATGATGACTCTGCAGCTCACATTGTAACTTCTGGTAGTTCTGCAGATGGACCTGCATTGTTTGGATTTGATTCCAGATTGTTTATGTCAGGGACCACTTACTCTCATACATTTGACAGAGATGGAACGTATCCCTACTTTTGTACGGTTCACCCATGGATGGAAGGAATTGTAACTGTTCAAGTAGATGGGGGACCAGAACCAAAAGTAATTAACGAAAAACCAAAGATTACAAAAGAAGAATTTGACTGTCCTGTTATTGGTGAATTAGGGACTATTACTTTCAAGTACAACATAGGAATTTTAACAACTATTCGTGATTCGCACCAAAGAGAAGTTTTGGAAGAATATCTAAAAGACATTGATTATAAAAAATCTGAGAATCTTTCAGGATATGTAAATACTATTTTAGAATCTGTAAATACTTTAACCCTATATTTTAAAACAAATCTGAAACCAGATGAAGAGCAATTAATGATTCAAATTTCTGAAAAGTATGTGGAATATCTTAAAGATGGAAGAAATAAAATAAGTTCCCAAATTGAATTACAATATTCTGAAAAACTAGATGAAATGAATGCAATTCCTATGAAAGATTCAAGATTTACTGTGTGTGATGAGGATCTAAATGAAGGAATAAGAGAATTAGAAAAAATAAAAAAAGAAAATACTGATAAAATAAACGCTTATGATCGTATTATTGAGGATTGGGAAGAAAATCTAGAGATAAAAAAACAAGATGCTCAAGAAGGCAATGTCGAATATGAAGAAGTGCTTGATCTAGAAAAAACAGATTCTGCAAAATCTGGTCAGATTGGATTACAAAAAGGAGACTGGGTAAAATACAAATTAAAATTTGAATCAGACGGGGGAGGATTTATGGGTGCAATGCTTGATGGGCTACTCAAATCAACTGGAATTGGTGGTACAGAATGTGCAATTTCCGAAATTGATTGGCAAAAAATTGAGGTTTTAGACGTCAAAAATAATGAACCTCTTATCCAGAATAGTATTTCTTGC
>DATKZR010000141.1:0-3926 GCA_035527875.1 Nitrosopumilaceae archaeon
CGGCAATGGAGTTTGTTTGGGACCTGGGCAAACTGCAATTTTCAAATGGGATGGAACAATTGCAGGTGATGTAGGTGATGTCTTTACCTTTTGTAATTCAGCAGCTGGAGAAGAATATGATAACACTCCTGTAGGTCCTACTCCATTAACCTGTGATACATTGGATGTAATTGACCCCAATGACTGTGGTGGATGTGGTCCAGGCGGTGATGGTGGCGAAAATATAATTTTGCTTGATGATTTACTTATTAGACCATCGATATTCATTACAATGCCCTCTCCATTTGGCTCTACAGGTAGTGGTGGTGGATTTGGTGATAATTTAGGGGTTTTTGGAGTTCAAGTTGCAAACCCTACAAATGCTACCTTTACTGTAAGTAAGGTAACACTTACAGCGTTTGCTCCAGGGGCAAACAATAACATTCTGATCTTTGAAAACTCTGGAAACAACGCTAACATATCTCCTGATTGTTGTTCCCCTCTGTTAGGCGATTGGATTCTTGCTGATGAAAACGTAATGGTATGGAGAGATTTTACAAATCCTGTTGTGTTACCTCCATATAGTGCTGAATCATTTTTGCTTAAGGTCAAACCGGCTGCAAATGGTGGGAAAATCCTCGAGTCTGTAATTGTTCAATCCTCTGTATTTTCTTCTATTGGTTCTTTTGGAAAAGCAGGTTATCAGACTACAATGTATTCGTCTGCTGGTAATAATTGGAGCCCTATAGCAAATGTTTTTCTTGCATCAAACATTAATTCTGGAGCAACAACTGATATTTTAGGACATAAACTAAATCTTACAAATGGAACTTCTGTACCTCTAATTTCAACTCTTGCTGACATGGATAAACACGACAATACTTACATTAAACCTGGTGCAAAAATGACTGTTAACCTACCAAGAGATTGGGAGTATGAAAGCATAAATCAGGCACAATCATCAACAAAATTTATTTTTAATGCTACAGAACCACAAGTGATTTTCCACGGTGATGGCTCTACTCAAATTATTGCAACTACAAACGAAAACATTGGGGATGTCAATAGTATAGAGGCAGCTTCTATTACCTTTAATGCAAAAACTCCTAACAAAGAAACCGAAAGAATGTATATTATGTATCTTCTTACCGATGGAATTACTGAGGATGACTTCGCTGTGGGACCTGTCTCTGAGACAATTTTGCATGTTATAGGAAATGTGACGGGGTATCCTTAGTCACATTAATAAATTTAGCAAAATTTTAATTCCAATTTTGATGACTAGTAAAAATCTGAATCCTAATAATTCATCCCTACAATGTATATGCAATCATTTTGTTTTCAGAATTAATCTATCTCAAAAATAATCTTTTTTTTGGTTTGATATCTTTATTTTGAATATCTTTTTTTTCTTTTGAGACGTTGCAAGAAACTACCCCATCGTTATCAATTGAGTACTTCAAGGCTACGATGCTTTTACTTTCCACAGAATCTTTTGATTCTACTGACTTTTTATCTTCCTTCAATTCTTCGTTTTCCATTTTAATAATTAACATTAGAAAAAACTAGGATTTAACCTTCTAACGAAAACGGTGTTCTTGTTCTACCATCATGTTTTGAGCTTACAATAAAACCCCCCTCAAAGATATGGATACATTCATATTTTTGTTTTAAATTTTTTTTTGCAACAAGTAATTTTCGACAAAGTGGATACACTACTTTAATTGATTTGTTATATTCTTTAATTAGAAATATAATTACATCAGCATAGCTAATTCTGTAATTCACATTTGTGTCAAAGAGAACTATTTCTTTTAGTTCATCTAGTTCTGCTTTTATTTTTTTGAATTTTATCTTTTGCAGGTAAAATATTAGCTACAAAGATTGGTCCATGCGAATCAAAGGTTCTCTTGATAAAAGACTCTACTAGTTTGCGGTGATTGATATCAATTGTAATGTCTTTGAGGAATAGTGAATCAAATAGTCTGGATGTAAATTCAATAATTTCAGCTTCTGATTCTAGTCCCGGCTTGCCATAAACTTCGATATCCAACTGGTGGAAATATCGGTATCGTCATTTTTGTGGTTCATCATGTCTGAAAACACCTCCAAAGCTTGAGATTTTAGCTGGCAGTATCATTGATTTTTGGGAAGCTGCATAACGTGTTAGGCCAACTGTAAAGTCATAACGTGGTGCAACTTTTTACTCTCCTTTATCTGTGAAAAAATAAATCTTTTCTCTAATTGCGGTCCATGACTTTGTCTCTAGTACTGAGAGGGACTCAATTGGTGAGGGGTCCATAAACGAAAAGCCATACAAACTTGATATCTGTTTAAAGTGCGATCTAATGTGTTCAATGTTTGCACGCTCTTGGGCTTCAAAATCTTTCATTCCATGGGGGCAGTTCCAAGATATTTTTTGTGCTGTGTATGGTGATTTAGATATTTCTAAAATAACTATACAAAACTATGCAATTTTCAGAAAATCCTTGATTAGATCTTTACCCTAGGTCAATGATCAACGTACGGCATGCCTCTTTACCGGGGACCACCTCCTAAAGAATATGGCATTAGTTGAGTCTATAAAAAAAGGTGGCAGATATACAAAGAAAGAACAAGAAGAAAGAAAGCTGCGAGTGTATCAATACCACATTGTTGAGAAAAAACCAGCTTCGTATATTGCTGAAATTTTGGATGTGAATCGAAATACAATTAGGTCTGACATAAAATTTTTGGAAGCCCATATTTTACATAAATCAGGTGGTGTGGATCTTGAAGCTATGATAAATCAAACGATTCTAACTAAGAAAATCCAAAAAGAAAGATTATTGGAAGATTTAGACGAATCTGAGACGATAGATGACAAAATTAAACTTGAAAAACTAATTACTGCGACAGATAATTGGTTAGTACAATTTTTCATAAAGGCACTTTCCAGTAAAAAAGACAAGATTCCTTCTTTGCAAAAACTTGAAATCATCAAGGAGAGCGAAATAGAAGAATTTGTAAGAGAGGCAATTTTATGTGATGTAAATAATGGCATCGATTGTATCTATTCAGAGGAAAAGTTAAAGTTAAGATATCTTTTTTTCTCAAAATCTAATCTCAAGCGCGCAGAACGATTCATTCAAGAAATGAAGAATTATGGATTAAATCTTTGTAAAGACTCAGTTGTTTTTCCAAATAAAAATATAGACTCCTCAAAAATTTCTAATGATTATAATTTGTTTTTATTTGGTGTGCAAAGAGGGTATATCACAATTGAAGAGCAACTATTAGCTCAAAAAAAGCAAGATCAAATAATAGAATTGCGAGAGATGAAAAGAGAGAATTTTAAAAACTCCAAGCCTTCATTTTGATGACGTGTATTTGAGTAATATGGATTTTGAGGGATTTATTGCAAGACAAGCAAGTCATATTCTCAAAGAGTTACTCCAAGAAGGTCTTATCTCAAAAAAACCTCGAAGGGGTTTTTCAAAATATGTAAAAAAACGAGTCTTATCAATTCAAAGCAGCAGGTGCAATTACTGCTATATAATATTGGATTTGGTAAATTATGATCATATTGATGGCAATAGGTCAAATAACTTGTTTTTCAACTGCCAGGCATTGTGTCCTAATTGCCATGCAAAAAAGACTCGAAGAAAGGTCTAAAATAACAATATGGTGTATTTTTCTTTTTATGGACTTTTGTTTGTGCGTAAAATCAAACAGAAATAATCGATAGCAGGCAAATTATTGGATATTCATAAAGGTTTCAAATCTACTAGTTTAATCTCACTTGATTTTTGTACTTTAGGCTCAGCATTGTAACAAAAAATTTGTTACAATTTTGTGACTAAATAGTGTAGTTCATTTTGCACAAAGACATCTATAACTTCAAATCAAATTATGATATTACAATAATGACAAAATTACACACAAAACAACAAACGACCTCGAGAAGA
>DATKZR010000142.1:0-2348 GCA_035527875.1 Nitrosopumilaceae archaeon
CCAATTACAAACAAACTCAAGAATTGTTGTCCTGGGTTGCTTGCAGTTAATCTATAAGCTGAAATGTCTTCTGGATCATTTGTGTAGATTAGTCTTATACTTTCAATTCCTTCAGTTTCAAAACCACCGCTGCTGAATAGACTTTGTGGAGCTACTGTAATAACAAAGGATCCTGTTACATCATTTCCAGAGTCGTCAGTTGCTGTACAGTTAACAGTTGTATCTCCAAATGGAATAGGATCACCTGGTGCAGGATCACACACTACATCAACATCGGCATCTACTATATCAGATGCAGTAGGCAAAGGATAGTTTACGATTCCACCTGTTTGGTATGCAATAAGGTCATGAATAGAGTCAAAGAAGGGGTCTGTTGTATCTGTAACAGTTATGGTTGCAGATACTTGTGTACCGGCATTAGGTACAGAGTCTGATGAGTCAAAGTAAATTGTGTGTACTCCTACTGGATAAACTCCTGCAACTAGTGCATCGTTTGTGACAGTTGTTGCGCCTTCTACTGCATCAAGTGCTGATGCTCCTGCAAGAAATGCTGTAACTGCAGCGTCATCCCATGCAACTCCTCCAAGGACGTTGCCTTCAATGGATATGTTAGATGGTGGTGTGATGACAGGACCGGTGGTATCTGTAACATCGGCAGTATGAACAATTATTTTTACTTGATCTACAAATCGTGAATTTGCGTTAGCATAGTTTAGCGAATTAATTTCTATTTTTATAGTACTAAGCTCGGCCTTTGTCCAGGTAGTTGAAAATAAACTACTCGATCCTCCTAGGGCTGTCTCCAAAATACTTGTTGAACAAGAGTCACCTGTTGGATTAAATAATACAGTTGAACCGACAGAGGTAGTACCTTTTTTAATTTCTACTCCTAAAGGTTCTGTTGAAATTACATGAGCAGAGTCCACTTTAACCTCAATTCCTACAATATTAGAGCCGTTAGTTTCTATCTCTGAAAATCCGCTAAAATCAAAGCCTTCAATTATAATTTTTTTATTTTTAGTTGGCGTGCTTGAACAATTAATTGCAGAATCTAGAAAATTTGCTGGAAGAGACCAATCTCCACTTGGTGCATTACTTGCAGCGGATCCAAAACTATCTACTGAAGTTGGATCATAAAACCCCGTCTTTGCAATAACGTCCAAGTGTTCAGTGTCGCTAGACTCGTAAATTCGGACATCATATTCACCATCAATGCCGTTTAAAATGTAATCATAACTTAATGTACCGTCTAGGGACACTACGGAATCGAAACCCGCAGTGAATAATCCGTCTCCTTTAATTATTTGGTCATCAGGTCTTAAAATTACAATGTCATAACTTGCACCAGATGTAAAATCTGTACCAGATATTTTTACGGTTTCGTCAGGGGAGTAATCTAACTTGTCTGTGGAAATCTTAGGAGCATTGACATAAAAACTGGTATTCCCTATTGAATTTCCAATAGGATCACTGGGGTCAATTGCAAAGATAGTATATTGGCCTGCAACGCTTTGAATTGGGTATTCATAATAAAAACCTCCTACACTATCAGATGTAACAAAATCAAACCCATCACTTCCATCATTTTTTAAAACCCATCCATCTGATCTAATTACAAAAATAGCATATTCATGATCTGATAAAAACTCATTTCCAGTAATCTCTGCTGTTTGTCCTGGAACAAACTCTTCAGCATTTAATGTAATTACAGGAGCCGTTTGTGCAAATGCACTAGAGGAAAATACTGTAGAAATTGATAGTAATAAAATAACTGATAATAATATAGATCCAAACTTTCTGCTATTTTCTTTATCGCCCTTTGTCAAGTGTTGTTGTAATATGATCTAATCTAATAAACTGATCTTAGTGTAACATTTTTTTAAACACTTTAAGAAAAAATTAAAAAATTCTAAATTGTAATATTTTTTTGTTACATTATTTTAAAACAAAATATTTAGTTGTTTCATGTTTGCAGAAAATCAAATTAACTCAATAGCATCTAAATTGATTTTTGCAAAAATGAGAATCAAAAATATCATAAAAAAATCTAATAAACTTGAAAATCAAGAAAAAAATCCATCTAAAAAACCAAACTAGATATTATAAATTTACTAAGATGCTTTTCTTGAATCAAAAATCAAACTATTTGATGCAAAGTATTCATTTGAAATCATTTTTGGCAGGAAACATATTTGATACACAAATATTCCATATAAGAAATGACAAAAAAAATCCAGATCTTAATTATTGGGCATAACACTAATGGCTGCACTGAATTGCACTCTAAAATAGCCTATGAGACAGGGTCTGAGATTGCAAAGACAGGTCATGTCCTAGTTACTGGCGGA
>DATKZR010000143.1:0-12543 GCA_035527875.1 Nitrosopumilaceae archaeon
AATTGAAAATCAAAAACCAGATGGTACAGAGATTCTCAGCTCAATGAAACGCGCAAAAATTATAGACATTGAGATGATTCAGTGGTCTGAGATGTGTTTTTGTCCCTCTCCACTTAAACATGAACGACAAACAGTATATGATCAATTTTTCACAGACATGGAAATCAAAGTTATTGATAATTATGTACCATTTGAAGGTGAATCTTTTTTTGATTATCTAGCAAAAATCGATTAGCACAAATGGTAATTTTGATGTGTAAAGTAATTTAGTTGGGGGGGACTTTTAAGATTCTATTGGAGCCTTTTGATTCATTTCTAATTTTGATTAGTGAATTTCTTACAGACCATCTCTATGAGGGAGTTTTTTTGGCAGCCTTACTTGAAACAATAATTCCACCAATTCCCACCCTTGCTGTATTTCCAACAGCTGGATTTTTAGCCTCTCAACAAGGTTTGTCATTAATTTCAGTTATACCTCTGATAATTTTAGGAGCAATTGGTGCCACAATAGGAACTACAGGAATTTATTTGATTGCACTAAAACTTGGAAGAACAATTTTGTTAAGATATCTTAGATTTGTAAAAATCTCCGAAAAGAAACTAGAGCGAGTTGAGGTTTGGTTTGAAAAATATGGTGACAAGGCAGTATTTTTAGGACGAATGGTTCCAGTAATGAGGGAAATGATCTCCGTTCCTGCAGGATTACTTAAAATGAAATTCCCAAAGTTTGTCTTGTATACATTTGCAGGTTCATTAATTTGGTCGGCAGCTACCATTCTTGCTGGATATTATTTTGGAGCAAGTTTAGATCTGATTATTTGATATTAAATCTAACTTGATTACACCTTTTCTACTTTGCCAGTCTTTTTGCTTTTTGAAAAACTGCAGACCACTGATTCCAAGTCAATCTTCCTGTTTGGGTATTTTGCTTTGAAGGGTGATATGAGGTTAAAATTTTGACAGAAGTGTATTCAAATAATTTATTGTGCCCAAACTTTTCTGGTTTTACTTTAATTAATTTACATGTTGCATCATAGGCAATTTTTCCAAGACACAAAATTATTGTGATATTTTTTAGAATCTGAAATTCTTGATTCAAATAATCAAAGCAAATTTCCATCTCTTCTCTTGTTGGTTTGTTTTGTGGGGGTGCACATCTTACTGCTGCAGTAATGTAGGCATTACTGAGAACCAGGCCATCATCTGAGGTCTGACTAGTGGGAATAGAGGCAAATCCATATCTATACATTATTTTTACAAGCCAATCTCCAGAAGAATCTCCAGTAAACATTCTGCCGGTTCTGTTTCCTCCATGAGCTGCTGGCGCCAGTCCAACTATCAGTAATCTTGCTTTAATATCTCCAAATCCTGAAAGTGGTTTTCCATAATAATCCTGGTCGGCAAATCTCCTAACTTTGTTTTTAGCAACTTCTCTGATGTATTGAGATAATCTTGGACATTTGGTGCAATTTTCAATTTTTTTGTTTAGACTAGAAATTGACTTCATTAAAAAAGAATGAATCTATGTAAATAAAAAAGATATTTACAGAATTTTTGACTTGATTTAAGTTCCAGATTTTTTAAAATAATTTTTTATCCTAATCGTTCTGATCCTGTATCAAGATTAACTCCGATTACTTTGGCCCAAGCCGAAAGGACTTCTGCAAAGTCATCTGATTTTTTACTATACATACAATGGTATACTGATTTGAAATAAAAGCAATTACTCATAACTGGTTCATGCAAATCGTTCATTTTATTGAGGATAGTGTTTTGTCACAATGAGGTAAAGTATGATACTTATTCTCATGCCAAAAATATGACTTCGCACGATTCTCAACAGTTAAAGTTTTTTAATTTAATATGACAAATTAGAAATTTTCAAAAACCTCAAAGAATTACTCTTCCTTCCCCAAGATCGTAAATTCTATTGTTAATTTTTTCCAGCAATTCTTTTTTTGATTTTTTGGTCTCTGTATCATTGGGGTATTCTTTGTCATTTACTAATTTGTATAGACGTTCTAATTGTTCTTTAGATAACATTTTGAGTCCGGTTTTTGCAGTGGAAACAACTTCCAGCAATTCCACTCGTTCTACATCCTCTGAGGAAATTTCAGCCATGATTGCAACAATACTTTTTCATGATTATTAATGATTGTGTATTAAAGTTCCAATAGCCTTTATAGACAATATTTTGGAACATTGGTAATGAAAAAAATACAACTTCTTAGTGTTGTTTTTTCCCTGATAATGTTCACAGGAGTAACAGCTGGAACAGCCATAGCTTATGCAGAATCAGAGGATAACGACCATGACTTTGACGACAGACTAGAACATTTTTGTGAAATGACTGATGCAGAAAAAGAACAATTATTCATTGATCATCCAAGACTTGCTCAATTTGAGGAACGTCTAACAAACTATTGTGATCTAGATGAAATGGAACGTGAAGATTTAATCGAAGAATTCATTGAAGAACATTTTGCAGACTATAAAGAGCAAGATGATTGGGATATGGATGATATCTTAGATAGATATTGTGAAATGACTGAAGAAGACCAAGCAGCATTTCTAGAAAAATATCCAATGGCCTCTGATCATCAAGACAAAATGGTAGAGTATTGTACCTTAGATGAATCTGAACGAGAAGCTTTCATTGATGAACACAAAGATGAGTATGGACGAGTCCATGATTATGACATTAAAGCAAAGCTAGATGGATTCTGTGAAATGTCTCCAGAAGAACTAGCACCTCTTGTAGAAGAACATGGTAAAGGTGAAGACAATCTTGCTGATGTGGAAGAATATTGTATTTTAGACGATCTAGGACGAGACGCTTTCATTGAAGAGCACAAAGACGAGTTTACACAAGTTCATGATTATGATATGAGAGCAAAGCTAGATGCATTTTGTGAAATGTCTGAAGAAGACCAAACAGCTCTTGTAGAAGAACATGGTAAAGGTGAAGACCATCTTGCTGATGTGGAAGAATATTGTACTTTGGACGATTCAGGACGAGATGTTTTCATGGAAGAGCACAAAGATACCATGAAAGGCGAAATGTCTGATCATAAAGATACCATGAAAGGCGAAATGTCTGATCATAAAGATACCATGAAAGGCGAAATGTCTGATCATAAAGATACCATGAAAGGCGAAATGTCTGATCATAAAGATTCTATGACTTCTGTTCGTAAATCTCACATGGTGCTTAAAGCAAGTACTTTGACTGATGAACAAAAAGATGAGATCAAAGCAGTCCATGAGGAATTGAGATATTTCAAGCAATCATTGCGAGACAACTCAATGAGTGATTCAGAAAAACAAGAAATACGAGATCAATTCATGGAAACGGCAAAAGAATTTTCAATGACATGGCTTTCTCCACGACACCAGGTAGCAGCAGGAATTGATGCACAAATGGTAGAATGTCATGAAGGCTTTACACTTGTAATGAAAACATCTAATGCATCACCAATATGTGTCAAAGAAACAACGGCTGAGAAACTAATTGAAAGAGGAATTGTAATTTCTTCGATCTAATTTTTCTTTTTTTATTAAACAATAGTTTTCACAAAATTTTTCATCGAGCCGTTACTAAGTATTAAATTTTTTCATAAATGTCATAAAAAAAAATTACAGTTAACCAACTTTATAAAAATGAAATTCATAATTTCATTGGGCTGATGGGAGAAGGTGTTATGAAGTTAGATTCATTTTCAATTTGTATAATGATTAATTTAAAATCTCACACATTGGTGAGTACAAATTGATTAGTAAAAAAGATCTTAGACATATGCCATTTACTTTTATTATAGCTCCAATAGTTTTAGTTTCCTTGACATATGTAATTGTTATAACTTCTAATGAAATGATTGAAGAAAAGGAATTTATCGTTAATCTTTCCTGTCCCGATTTAAAAGAATACTCACAAAATCAAATAATTGAATCCAAACTCTACTTTGGACACGAGGTATACCTTAGTTATGCAGAAGAACTGTATTTCCACTCCTGTTAGAAGTAATTAATTTTAAAATTTTTCTAAAATACAGTCAAAATTAGGCACAAAATCCAGAATGTTTGGCTGTGATTAAATCTAGGGTGGCATCTTAAAAAATGGAGTGGATTTGTTACCCACGTCCAATTGCAGCATATTTTCCTTGGCGACTTCTAATAAAAAATGTTGCAGCAACTCCGCCAAATATCCCGGTAGATAAAATTAGTGCACCTACAACACCATCAGCTGCAAACATTGGTGTTCCAGATCCCGCTTTTGGATTGTCATTTGCAAGAGCAACTCTATCCTGAGCAAGTTGCAGATAGTCATCAAGTCCAGTTTTTCCATCAGATGTGATGTACTGTGTAAATGCAAGGCTACTAACAGAAGGTAATATCAAAATACTAAGCATTACTCCTGTTACAATTGTTGTTTTTCTTCCAGTCATTAAATTAATTACGTGAATTTGGAATAAAGGCTTTGATGAAATTTCATTTTTACCAAAAAAATTTTAAAAATAAATTATGCAATTTGTTTTTGTTTTGATTGTTTAATTGATTTTAAGAAAAAGAATGTAGCCAGTCCACCAAAAATAATTGCAATTATGATAAGTGTAATTGCAACATCTCCAAAATCAAACATTGGTGTCCCAGAGCCTGCCGCAGGATTAGCTTCAGATGCTTCTATACTTCTTTTTTGAATCTCTAGAGCCTCCTCTAATGTATAATCCAATGAGACTTCAGGTACAGGCTCTGCAGATGGTACAGCGGCAAGTGAATCATCTACTGTTTTGGCAGCAACATCTTCTGCACCAGATTCTTCGATAGATGACTGAAACCCCCCATCCACTTCCTGTAGACTAGTCTGTTGGGTCTCTTTACCTGAATCAAGTTCAAGTGGAACTCTATTGTTTTGCTGCAATGTAGCTAGTGACAACAAGCCTGAAAGACCTGCTGCAATTCCAAATCCAGCAATTTTGTAAATGTGCTTAAATGAACGAACTAGTAACTTACTTTCTTTAGTCTTTTTAGAGTACTTTGGAGGAACTATTACCATGCTAAATTTTGATGCAGAATAGAACTTCATATCTTGAGATTTTGAGTTTTTTTCTATTTTTGTTACCTTTACCACTCCTAAATCCTGCAGTTTGATTATGTGATATTTTACTAGCTGCAGAGAAATTCCCGTTTTTTCTGTAATCTGAAGTGCTGTCAACTCTTCATTAAACAACAATTGTAATATTGTTCTACTAGAGTCATTTGTTAGCAATTCACCAAATGATTTTATCTTTTCATCATCGGTGGCCATAATTTTGATTTTTTCTGTAATCTCGTCTTCATTTTGGTTTTCTTCAGACATTGGAACTCTTTTGATTACCCTAATGTGTATGTAAATTGTTTGGTGAAATTGCAATTTCACTTAACCTTTTAACCTCATAGGACAAACAGTAGTAACTGTCAAAAGATAGTTTCGAAAAAATAATATAAAAAAAGATGAAAAAAATGAATTCAAAAATAATCCTCCCAATAGCAGTAATACTATCAATTATTACAACTGCAGGAATAATGTTTGCAATTAGTTTTGATTCACAACCAGAAGTTGTCGGTGATCCTACTCCTCCCCAAGTAGTTTATGTTGATAGAACAGTTTCTGACTTGTTTGAAGGAACACAAGAGATTAGAAAAATCTCTTCTGAATCTGAACTCAAAGATATCTTAGCGGCATCTAACGTTTTTGACGGCAATTTTTATGACGATAGGGTTTTTCGAACAGACGGTTTTATGGGTGCAGTAGAAGAAACAATGGCACTAGAACGTGCACCATCACCAGAACCAATGATGGCAATGGATATGGATTCAGCAAAAGCACAATCAGGTTCAAGCGGTGTTGATTATTCAACAACTAACGTTCAGGTAGAAAATGTTGATGAACCAGACTATCTAAAAAATGATTCAAAATATGTTTACATTGTTTCTCAAAACACGCTTTCTATAATTGATGCATATCCGGCTGAATCTGCAAAACTTGTATTAAAAATTGCATTAGATATTGAATCACAATACATTCAAAACATGTTTCTAAATGGGGATCGTTTGGTAATATTTTACAATGGACAGAGCCAAGATGAGATAATTCCACAATTTGACTTTATTCCAAGACCATCTTACAATCCGGTAACTCATGCATTGATAGTTGATGTTTCAGACAAGGAAAAACCAGAAATTCTCAAAGACTATACCATTGATGGCAACTTTAGAGATGCAAGAATGATCGGAGATTATGCTTACTTTGTTACAAACAGCAACATTGACTATCAGTATCCTCGATTACCAATAATCCTGGAGAGATCAGAGCCCTTAATGATTCCTGATGCATTTTACTTTGACAATGTAGAAAGATTCACAAACTTCAATACTCTAACGGCAATTGATGTTTTTGGTGACACCATAAGCTCTGAGACTTTTCTTATGGGTTACAGCGGCACAATCTATGTCTCTGAAGATAACTTTTACCTGACTTATCAGCAAAATCTTCCTTATGGATTTTATGAAGACTCCAATAGAGACAGATTCTTTGATGTTGTAGTACCATTACTTCCTACAGCGATTCAAGGTAAGATCAAAGCAATTCAAAATGATTCTTCTTTAAATTCTGCCAGGCAATGGAGTGAAATCTCTGAGGTAATGCAAGACTCTTACAACCAGATGAGTAAAAACCAAAAAGAAAATTTATTTGATAAAATACGTGAGGCTCTTTCCGAATATGACCGTAGAATACAAGAAGATTCACTAAAGACAATTATTCATAAGATTTCCATTGATGAGGATAACCTAGAATACGTAGCAAAGGGTTCTGTTCCAGGAAGACTACTAAATCAGTTTTCAATGGATGAACATGATGATAGATTCCGGGTTGCAACCACGGTAGAGTACTATTCACAATACAAGGGGACCATACGCTCAAACGCAGTATATGTTTTAGATGAGAATCTAAAGATAGTCGGAGGACTAGATGAGATTGCCCCTGATGAGAGTATCTTTTCGGCCAGATTCATGGGAGATAGATTGTACTTGGTAACTTTTCAGCAAATAGATCCCTTCTTTGTAATTGATTTATCCTCAGATACTCCAAAGATTCTAGGCGAACTTAAAATTCCTGGATTCTCAAATTACTTGCATCCATACGATGATGACTATGTAATCGGTGTTGGACGAGATACAAAAGAGATTGGAAGTGGACGAGTTAACCAGCTTGGAGTCAAAATAGCACTCTTTGATGTTTCAGATGTCAGTAATCCTATAGTAGTTGATGACTTTGTAATTGGAGATTCTTCTACTCATTCAGAGGCACTAAATAATCACAAGGCATTTTTCTTTGACAAGAAAAAAGATATTTTATCCATTCCAATAAGCAGTGATGCAAAATCATTGGATGGAATATCTGATACAAAGATGATTGCACCAGACTTTAACCGCTGGAATGGATTTTATGTATTTGGATTGGATCCCAAAGATGGCATCAATCTTAAAGGAACCATAACTCACAATGAAAATGATTCACAATACTATGGTATGGGAAACTCGAGAACGTTTTACATTGAAGAGGTTTTGTATACTGCATCGGATTTGTATCTAAAGATGAATTTCATCAACAATTTGGAAGAGATTAATTCAATTAAACTTGAAAACACTGGTAAATTCATTGAATATCTAGAAGACTAGAACTATCTAAGCGACTTTGAATCAGATTTACAGAAAGGACAGTTTGGTACTTTTATTTTTCTACCACAAGTTTTGCACCGGCTTGGTTCCCCAAAATAACTTGTCTTACTGGTTTTTTGAAACAGTTTAAACATAACAACAGCAATAATTGCAATTACTACAACTGCAATGTAAATTCCCAATGCCATGACATACTAAGGCTCTTTTCCCTATTGAAACCTTTGTTAATTTAAAATTTTAAGAATTACAACCCAAGTCAAACACAGCTATTGGGCAATAGGGGGAAGACCTGGGTCTTGTAATTAATTTCAATATTATTCTTTTAAATATACTGTTGTGTAATACAATTTTTTTACACAATTTGAGCCTGAGACTAATGTTTGTTTCATAAAAAGTCATACAAGTCATTAAATCAAATTATTTAGTTGTTACATTATGTCAAGTTGCAAATGTAAATTTTGTACATATGTAGACCAACTAACATTTGAGAGAAACTCTATGGAAGATGAATACTAGTGTATGAAGAAGTTGATATACCTGAATGGGATTGGATAAAACGAAAAAAATTAAATTTCATTCATAAAAATTAATTTCAATAAATTCTGTGGAACTAGAGATTATAAATAAAAAAAATTGAAAAGAGGAAATTATCCTACTTTCTCAATTTTAATGCCATTTTAACAGCTAGACCCCATGATCCGAGTGTTAACAATACTGGAAATACTCCACTAGAGAGTATTTGCGGTACTTGCTCGAAGGAGGCGCTTCCTGCGGAGTACATTGCTGCTACGATAGGTAAGGCTACTAAACCTATTATTCCGATTTTTCTTTTGTTGTCGGAGATTTCTATTTGTACGTTGATTGTACTCATGCTTTCTCAAAGATTAACAAACAATCTAGGTATTTAGAATGAACCTAACTTTTTGATGATATTTTGTTCAGATATTGAATTACAACAATAACGCAACAGTTCAGAAATTGAACTGACGAGCCTAACAATTCAATAAAAAATCTTCTTAGGAAATTTCTAATGAACACTTGTCTGAACATATTCGTCTATTGAAAACATCTTCATACTCTTTCCCGCAATGAACGCAATTTCTAAAGACCATATTTACAATACACCTTCTTTTTATTTAAGAGAGTGATTTGTCGAATTATTTTTTAATAGAATTTTTCTTCGACATGCTTATGCAGGTTTCTACGCCTTCTTTTTTGCACATGCTTTGAATAAACCTGTTAAAATCATCCTCATCGAAGAGCTGCCAACCCATCTTGTGAATGTCAAGGTCATAGGACCTATAGTCTTCCATAATATCTCCAAACCAAGCACGATAAAGATCCTCTTCCTTTTGGGCCTGTTCGTGATTGTTAAAAAATTTGAGTTCAATCCAGTCAATGCTTCCATTGGTTCTAGCTGAAAAGTCACAGTATGGCGCACCGGTCAAATATTGTTTCATCTCATCTAATCGAGTTACAAAATCTTTTGGGGAGGTAAATTTCACTGTAATTAGGCGTAAAATAGACATGTTAACCTGATTGAGATCAACCATTGTAGTATAACCATGAATGATTCCAAGTTTTTCAAGCCTTGCAATTCTTTTTCCTACTCCCCGTTCTGACATTTCAGTTCCAATGCCTTCAAGTTTCTTTACTATGGTTCTAGTGGAATCACGAGCATTTGCAATAAGCAGATTTAGAATTTTTCGATCTATACCGTCTATTTTGATCTCTTTTTTTTGCTCGGTTGTTGGTTCGGCCATAGTCATTTTGAAATCAAATTATTTCTCCTAATGAAAAGATAGCCTCAGATGTTCAAATATTGAACTAAAGGGGTAAAAAAAATTCAAATTCTGAACAAGAACCTATCAAAAAGTAAGGCAGATTCTAAATAATTCGATTCCTTTGTTTCTTTGATAAAAAATGGGAAATAACGAATTACAAGAACAAGAGATTCTAAAGGAATACTATTCGTTTCTTTATGATCTTGCATCAAAGAAAAACTATCTTCATGCATCACAACTAACTGATGAGGAAAAACAATACTGCGATAAACTATTGTCGAAATGCCAAACCAAACCAAAGTCAAACGATTTGTATTTGCCGTTGATGAAAAGCATAATACGAAATCATTACAGTTCAACTAATGGTTAAGAAAAATTTTAATTTTTAACTGGAACTTAAGACCAAAACCGACGCGTAGAATTTTGGTGACAGTTCCAATTGAATTTAGTATATCAAAATAGTATATAGTAAGTACTGAGAATTTCTATGAACGATTTGTACGGGTTGCTTTTATTCTAAAGTTGATAATACATTACAAATAGATAGGTGGATGTGGTTACCAAACCCAACACATCACACCATCTATTTACAAAAAATTAAACCACAAAATATGATTCTGTGCCTAAAATTTGACAATAAAATATTTTGTTAAATCGTAATTGCGAGCAAAAATGAAAATTACTTATAAAAAATGAGAAGCATTTCTGAGGATCACATAAATACGATCAATTTTCGGATCGAATGTTGAGACGTGTAGTCATTTCACTAATCATGATTTCAGCCTTGAGTTTGGCAATTGGACCTAACATAAAGTCAAGTAATGCACAAACAGATTCAATAGAGTCAAGTGGACAAACAACACTTTCTGGTGACTTGCTAAACAATCCACTAGCACACGACATTTTAGAAAAAATTGAACAAACAAAAAAATGGATTGCAGATTTGGAAAAAAGAGAATATGAGCGAACACAAGCTCAGCAGGAGCTAGAAGAAAAACGAGCCGTTGCACTTGAACGCCTAAATCAAGATCTCTTAGAATGGGAGAATCTTTGGTCAAACTATACCTCACGTGCTGCCTTTGAGAGATTTGTAGAAGACAAACCACCTCAAATACAGGGAGTTTTTTGGGATCAGTTTGAATTCAAGGAGATGAAGGTCACGGCTGGTAGAGAAGCACTAAAAGAGGTTATTGCAAATGGAGGAAGCCTAAGTGAAGCAAGAGCAGCCTACCACAAAGCAGCTGAAGCAAAAAGAATAGAATTAATTGAGATGAACGCTCAGTTTAATGTAAAACACAATCTGGCATATTATAATCAACAATTACTTTTCAACTCTACTGGACAATTACCACAGAATCCCTTCACCCAATCACAACTGGCTGACTATTACACCGACTATAGATCAGATCCTGAATATCTTTTGGCAAACCCAAATGATAAACATGCTTACGAATCATTAGAAACTAATCCCAACACTCAATGTCGTGATGGATATGTTGTAGTGCATCGATTACAAACAGATGATTATGCATGCATTACAGAGTCTACAGCTGAAATGTGGGAAATGCGAGGTATGGGAAAAATTGTAGACTCTACTATAGTTATCTTTGATGAAAAATCACTTACTCCTAGTATTAAAACAAATCCTGGTACTCAATGCATATCAGGACATACTGTGGTTTATCATAATGAGGCAGAAGAATATGCATGCGTTTTAGATTCAACAGCTGAGACTTGGATTGAAGAAGGCACAGCTGAGATACATGAGCTAACACAATTTATTTTAGATAAAGACCAACAAAAGAAAATTGAAAACCAAGTCTTTGAGCTAAATCAAGAAATCAATGACCTTTATGACATACACGATCTTGACCAGATTCAATTAAAGAAAAAATATGATCAAATATACAAAGAAGCAGATGAATTTACAAAGCAAGAGGAAAAAAATTTACTAGTTAAATTTTATTCCGAAGATAATATGAGTAAAAATGAACTAGCTATTCAAATAATGCAAGTCCGACAAAATAACGAATCAAAAAAGGAACAAATCCTAGAAGACAAATCACAAGCCCTGGAGGATCTTAACACGGCTATGCATAAAAAAATGCAGAAAATGGCAAGTGAATTTGATAATAATTCTAACATTAAGATGAATTGGAATTCAGATGATTCCAAATATTACGCCGAAAAAAGATAATCTATTTTTGAATCAGAAAAAATATTACAATTTTAAGAAAAAGTGAAAAATTTACGCCTAGCTTTTTCTAGCCGTAAATGAAGAAATCCAAGATTGCATTATTTTTCGATTTAATTCTGCAAATTCTTGTGACCGTCTGTTCCATTCCTTTACGCTTTCTTTTGTGGTATCAAGAGATGTTAGAATTATCTTATCTCGTACTGTTCGAGCTTTGATAGCAGCTTCCGTTGTATCTGAAACAAATTTACTAGCTGCGTTAGTTTGCTTAGTGTCCAATCCATTTTTGCCAACAAACTCTTTTTGAACTGAAATACTTGCATTATACATGTTCTCCCAAGCTTGAAGAAATTCTTGTTGTAATTCAGTTAATGTTTGATAGTATTTTGGAATTGAATTTTCCATATTCTCAAAATATTTCTCTACATTTTGTTTGTATGTGACAAAAAAGTCTTTGTTTGTCTCTGCACCAATTTCTGGTTTTGTAATTTGTTCAGTATTAACTTGTGGTTTTGTAATTTGTTCAGGTTTAACTTGTTGTGTTACAGTTTGTTCAGATCTGGTTTGAGGTTTTACTTTTTGGTCTATTTTGCTCATATTCCCCAAGAGGTAAAACTTCCTTATAATTTGAATGGTAAATTATTACAATATTACCGTAGTAAAATTAATGTAAATTGGTCTAATCATCCTTTTAATAATTTACAAAAATAATATACATGTATTTGAATTCAGGCTGAAATTAAGTTTTTTTAGTCATTAAACCTCAAATAGTCGTGAGTATTACGACAATTTTTTAGATAAATTTAACCAAAACATTTGGCACAAGAATTTTTTTAACAATTCAAA
>DATKZR010000144.1:0-3524 GCA_035527875.1 Nitrosopumilaceae archaeon
AGAATATCAAGATTTGTAATTTCATGAGTGGGATTGTTTTTCAAATAATTTTTGATAAATGCACTTCCGATAAACCCTGCACCACCGCAAACAAGAATTTTCATAATTAAAAAATTCCAAGTTCCAATTTAACTCTAATGTAAAATAAATTACTCGTAGGCAAAATTGTTGTCAATATTATCTAGTCGTGGTAACTCTAAATCTTTTTTTGCCAAAATTGGTTTGTCAACTGGCCAGGGTATTTTTAAAATAGGGTCATTCCAGATAATGCCTCTTTCGTTTTCTGAGGAATATTCATTACTGACTTTGTATAGTATATCTGCCTGATCACTGAGAGCACAAAAACCGTGGGCAAAACCTTCTGGAACATACAGAGATTTGTGGTTTTTCTCTGAAAGAATTTCAGCTGCCCATTTTCCAAAAGTAGGAGAGCCTTTGCGGATATCAACTGCCACATCAAAAATTTCACCATTAATTGCAGTTACCAGTTTTGCTTGGGCTTTGGGATTTTTTTGATAATGTAGTCCCCTTAATACTCCTTTAATTGAATGAGAGATATTATCCTGTACGAATTTTGTCTTTATTCCATTTGAAACAAACTCTGATTCCCGAAAACTTTCAAGAAAAGATCCTCTTTCATCAGAAAATGACTTTAAATCAATGAGTATAACATCTGGTATCTCTAATCTCTTAAAATTAAAAGGCATATACCTAATTTCAAAATATGATAAATATGTCTTGTTGAGTCAAAAATTTTTAGAAATGAATTGAAATTATAAAATATGAAACCTACCAATCAAACTTGTAGGCATCAAATGCTTTGAGATTTTTTCCTTGCCAGGTTATAGTGGTCTTATCTTGTAGAAACTTCAAAGTAGCTGGTGGATCTGCATTCCATTTGTATCCAAGCTCTGCATCAACTTTAAGCACTCTATTTTTTATCTCTACCCCTTTAGGAATTGAAAACCTGTAGGTAAATTCCTTGCAATCAGTTGGAATTTTATAAAAGAAAGTTCTTTCTGGTTCTTCCCAATCATACTCTATTGTGACATATCTTTTTCTTTGTTTTGGTTTTATTGGCTTTTTGAGTCTGACACTAAATTCCTTGTGCAATGGTTTGTTCTCAGAGAGGTTTAGAATTTCTGCCTCTAATCCCTCTTCATCATATACTTTGATATTCATGTCAGCAAAATCTCTGGGAGAGTCTCCATCCAGATAATAAAATATCTCATCTCGTGGAGCATCAGAGACATTGACTAGATTCCAAGTCCATACATGGTGTGTTAGCATGTTTTTGGGGTCTAGTACATCAAGTCTAATATCTATGGAATTAAACAAAAATGCAGTCATTGACTTTAGTGACTCCTCAAACGTCTCAGTTTTTTGAGTAATTTTCTTCTTCTTTGGTGTTATCTTTTCTCCAAACCCTTCACCATAAATATTAAAAATGTTTAGCTGCTCTCCGTGTTTTATGGAATAATCCCCAATTGGATGCATGATTTCTTTATACTCTGGTGAAAGTACGCGCACATCTTCGGCAAATCGGGATGAGCAGAAAATATTTTGATCTCCAGCCAAATCCATTACACGTCTAGTCAAAATAATCCCAGGTCCCCAAACGTTATCTTGTCCATTTAGGTCCTTGATAATATACACAGGACCAATATCGATTCCAATTCGTAGTAAAACCTTTTCATCTTTTCTTTTTTTAGACTTGTTGTATTCGGTTAGAATTTTATGCAATTGAATGGATAATCGTAATGGATATTCTGGACTGTCAGAAAACCCGATTGCCATTCCGTCCCCTGTGGGTAAAATTACAGTTGCATCTCGATCCCTTTGCTGAAAAGTTTCAGTCCTCCCAATTAATTCATTTAATACAACTACTTTTCTTGCCTGCTCTTTGGTCGGAACTGTAGGGTTTGATCCTGCAACAATATCTGTGAAAAACCAGAAAAATGTCTTTGTAAATGCATTGATATCACCTATATCGCCAATGTCTTTTCCCTTTAGGGAATCAATTAGACTTGATAAAAAATCATCTGGGCATGAATGTAAAATCTGAAAACTGTTCATTGATAATTTAACCGGAATTTTTAATGATTTTTGCTTGATCTGTTTTTTTATCCAATCTTTTGTTTTGTGAGTTTCCTCCATTAAAGACAAAATTTCAGCTTCTTTTGTGATACGTGCCAGCTGTTTCTGTATAGATGAATCTTCTTTTTGCAATTTATTGTACTAACGTGCCGTTCCCTTTTCAAGATTGCTATTGCTACTAATTTATGATTGTATTATCGCTTGCAGGGTTATTGGCCGAATTGATACTCTCGAATTGTTCCTGCGTCTTTAAGATATTTTACGCTTCTAATAAAATCATCATTTGTAATTTGACCATCAACCCACCACTGGGCGTTTTGCTTGAACCAATCAGGCAAGCCAGTAAAATCAGTTTGCTGGTATATTTGATCCTCAATCTTTAACTTTTCTTGGACTTTGGTCATAACAGATTCTTTGTTTTCTGAAGACCCATCAGCAAACAGCACATCCTTCCAAGTAGCTTCTTTGCTGATTGGACCGTCTGTGAATAATACATTATGGTTAGCATTTTGGAGGTCCTGGTTTTGAACTGCCAATAATCCTAATGCATTGGAATAATCACCCTCTGTAATTTTTCCTGCCGTCCACCATTGGGTTACTACTTTACCCAATTCTAAAAGTGGTGCAGGTACATTTACTATGTTATTTTTTAGTTTGCTAATACCAACTGCATCCTTGTATGGAGGCATTACAGAAAATGAGTAGGCCATTGGGGCAACTCTAAGTTTTGTTAAAATTGATTCACATGAATCATCATAGTGTTCCCGGCACTCATCATACTTTTCGTCATATTCATGAACTTTATCTTCAATTACATTCATGTCAAACTCTAGAAAATACAAAATAAAGTGAGACAACTCGTGAGTTAAAATCCATACCGGATCAGAAAAGTAAAAGTTTGGACAGTCACAAATTATTACGGCATTGTTAATGCTTCGGTTTGGTCCTGAATGGGTAAAGAGTCCACCCATCTTTTGGTCATTGAGCTCGACTTCTCCGAGATTTCTAGAATATACAAGCACTATCAAATCAATATCTTGGGGAAACTCGTAAAGTGAATCATACTTTAAATGATTCATGCAAAGTGGTTCATATTTTGTATTATCAAACTCGTATAGTCCCATATACCCTTCAGTTAGCAAATCATACTTTACAGTCATTTGATAATCATAGTTGCTGCACACATTGGTGTCAGTCAGGTATACTAGCTGCCATTTGGTGTCCTCTGAAAAGTGAGTGGCTGATGCATCATTAAATGCAAATGAACCTGCAGCAAGGACTGCTAAAATGGATATTGATAATATCTTTATCAAATCTGAATCACTCCATTTCCGATTAGCCACTGCATTGCCTCTATAAAGTCATTATCAGTGATTAGGGATTCGGCCCACCAGCCAGCATTGTTTTTAATCCAATCTGGAATTTCA
>DATKZR010000145.1:0-3116 GCA_035527875.1 Nitrosopumilaceae archaeon
TTAGAAATATTTTTTGACAAGGATAAAATTATGAAAAATATAATTTCAGAAATTGCAACAAACTGAAAATACATTAGATCATTTTAAATCAAAGAAAATTCGAATCCTTTTACATAATGATGGTGGAAAACAGTAAATTTATAATTTTATCTATAATTACAGGTATTTTGATTCTTGGTATCTCACTTCCGGCAGAAAATGCATTTGCCATTACTGAAGCAAAAATTACTGCATCTAATGCAATGCAAGAGGATTGGTTTGGGAAATCAGTTTCCATATCTGGTAATACTGCTATTGTAGGTGCGGCCGGTCGTTTTGATGGCTTGCAGGGATCTGCATACATCTTTGAGTTTAATGGTACTAGCTGGTCTCAAATTGCAAATTTCACTGGATCTGATTCAAAGGCAGGTGATGCTTTTGGTGCTTCAGTTGCCATATCTGGGGATACTGCAATTGTAGGTGCTTTTCGTCATGATGATTTCGGTGAAACCTCAGGCTCTGCTTACATCTTTGATAGAAACCAAGGTGGTGCAAATAATTGGGGAGAAGTAAAAGAGGTGCATGCATCTTTTGCAGAAGCACAGGAGGCTTTTGGCCAATCAGTTTCTATATCTGGTGACACTGCAATTGTAGCTGATCCATTTGATAGGGGCGGGATAGCTAATAGGGGCGCTGTATCTATTTTTGAGAGAGACGAAGGCGGTGCAGGTAATTGGGGAGAAGTAAAAAAAATATTTGCATCTGATCCGGCAATAAATGATCTTTTTGGCACTTCAGTTGCAATATTTGGCGACACTATAATTGCAGGTTCTCCATTAAATGATGACACTTGTCCACCTGATGATCCGGAAACAACAAACCAAGACGAACATGACTGCAAGTCCGGCTCGGCATACCTCTTTGATAGAAACCAAGGTGGTGCAAATAATTGGGGAGAGGTAAAAAAAATAACTGCCTCGGATATAGGAGCAGGTGATAATTTCGGTCATTCTGTTGACATATCTGGCGACACTGCAATTGTAGGTGCTCAATTTAATAATGAACTCAATATTAGCGCCGGCACTGCATATATTTTTGAGCGAGATGATGGTGGTGCAAATAATTGGGGAGAAGCAAAAAAAATCATTGGATCTGTTTTTGGAACAATTAGTAGATTTGGCAGCGGTGTTGGCATATCTGGTGACACTGCAATTGCAGGGATGCCAAACCACAATGCCGGCCTTACATTCATCTTTGAGAGAGACGAGGGAGGTATAGATAATTGGGGAGAAGCGACATTTTTTACCTCATCGGATGGCGGAACGGGTGATAATTTCGGTCATTCTGTTGACATATCGGGTAACAATCCAATTGTAGCGGCTTGGGGTGATGATGATGTTTGCCCAGAAACCATTCAATGTGACTCTGGTGCTGCTTACATCTTTAATTTATCTGCAGTTGTTATTGTTGATGGAGATTCTGACGGAATCCCAGATTCTACTGATAACTGTCCATCTGATTCAAACTTTAACCAACTAGACATGGATGATGATGGTACAGGAGATGCATGTGACGATGAAAACAGAATCACATCTGATGTTACATTAACACAAAGTACAACATCCCTAGGTGATGTCATTGTTCAAGGTGGTGCAGTCTTGACAGTCAATGCTGGGGTAAATTTGGATATTGACTTTACCAGCAATAACTTGTTTGTAACCTCGGGTAGTGGTGTTTTGGTAAAAGCTGGTGCCTCAATTTCCTAAAAATAATTTTTGCAAGTTCTTATCCTTCCCAAAAAATAATTTCAAACTTTTATTTTCTTCAGTGTTAATCAAACCGAAATTATTCTAATTTTACAAAGGAAGTTGTATAAGAATCTGATTTTGCTTTGATTTGGGATTCCACAAGTGTTTTTGAAAACTTGTGAACTTTTATCATGTGTTTTGGAATATCATCGCATTTTGTTTTACAAGTTCTGCATAGGTATTTCATATCTTCTTACTGTAACCACAGACACTATAGAACTGTTTGTTTTATCCTCTCAACGGTATATGATTTTGAGCACGAATAATCATGGATTAAAAAGAAAATCTAAACTCTTTGTTTTTTTATTCTTCCCAAAAAAATAATTTCAAATTCACCTTGTTACGATTCGGTTAAATTAATTGGCAAACTTTGTAATGTTTATCAGGCGTAAAACAGGGATTTTTTAGAAATCTTGATTTTGAATCGATATTCCGTATTTTAAAAAGGAAAATTTTATGTCCTGAAATTTTTGATACAAACATCCTTCCCAAAAAATAATTTCAAAATTAGATCAAAGTTAAGTAAAACAAAACACTTCAAAATATAGGCGATGGACTTGAAAAATCAATTTACTAAGACTCCTTATCTTGTATTGTTTGTAGTTTTGATTTCTATTAGTGTTGGAACAGCTTCGGCTTTGATTACGATTACTCTGGATGGGGATGTGGATATAACTGAGAATCTTGATGTTGTTGGAACCATTACTGGACAAACAATCGATAATTTACAAAATCAGATAAATGCTGCTGGAATATCTGCTGAAACTCAAACTCAAATAGATGGCATAGAAGGCAATGTAACCAGTCCTATTTTCGGATTGGAGGAAATAAAAAACGAGGTTAGATTTATCGAAGGCAATGTTACCAGTCCTACATTTGGTTTGGAAGAAATAAAAATTGAAGTTGCAAATATTGAAACTACTATAGAGAGTCTTGCAACAAATGGATTTATTGAAAAACCCAATACCTTATTTATTGATGGTTCAAACACAGAAATTACTTTATCTGGTTCTGGGGCGATAACCTTACCTCTTGATGAAGATGTTAGCCCAACAATTGCAGATGTAGATGAATTCAGGAAATATTGCCTTTTGGTATCAGATAATGGTATATCGCCTACTATACTAAATGTTGTATTTGGAAAACTTAGTGGAAGCACAATTGCGAATTCAATTGATGTTTCATTTAATGACATTCATTGTTTTGATGTAAATGGGCCACAAATTGCAATAACATTGAAGGGAGGAAGCCCCTCTGCAACAGAAACTGTAAATTTTTGGGTCTATATGACATCCTAATTTGATGACTAATGAAATTCAATTCACCATT
>DATKZR010000146.1:0-3581 GCA_035527875.1 Nitrosopumilaceae archaeon
ATCCTCAATTCTATCATAGTATCCATTTTGTTTCATGGCTGGGATGTAAAATGTTGCAGAAACTACATCTCCAACATTTGCTTCACAGTTAGAAACAACAACGGAAATTCCCAAAATAGATTCTCCAACACAGCCATAATCGGTTACTGCAATGACAGTTACATTTTCAGTTACTAGAGTTGGAACTAGATTCCAAGGAGTTATTGTAAAGACTAGTGTTACTGAAGTTGCGACAGCCAAAATTGCAATAAATTTTAGCCATGGTGCTTTTTTTTGTGTTGTTTGTTGCATTTTTCCTCACTTCATATTAGTTTTCAGATAATATAAGGAACGGATTATTTTCGCTCTAGTGCCAAAAAACTTACCATGTCTCAAGATAATTTGTATAGTCTTTTTCCTTTTCTGATAATAATTAAGGCTGCAATTGTTGGGATAGTAAACAAGATAGCAATTAATATCCCAATAGATGTGAAGTCATCTACAAACAGTTTTGTGTCAAGTCATGCTTTTGGTAAAATTGTAAAAAAATCTTCTCCTGTAAAGTCTTCAATTGTTCCAATTGCCAAACTATATTTTCCACTTTGATTTTTTTCATCCATTACAACAATATAATATTGACCGTCAGCAATAATTTCAGTTTTAACTTCTTGTCTTTCCCAATAGGATACCTGGCCGAAGTGTTCATAGAATTCTCTACCTGGAAATTTTCCATCAAAGTAATATTTTTCAGCTCCTAATTGGGTGTCAAAGGGAATTGGGTCATTTTCAAATATTCCAGGGCCAACCAAAACCAGTGTTGGGGAGTACTCCTCTAAACCACTAATTTTAGGAATAACAATGCTTGCATAAAATGAGTCCCCATGTTTTGCATCAAATGAATAAAATTTTGCTTCGTTTGGGCCTAGATCTTCATAAATCGCCCAAGAAGTCTTATGATCTGGAATTTGGAGAGCCGAATCAAAACTTCTATGGGTATTATCATGACTGATTAATTTGTGACCGTAAGCAGGGCTTGTTCCAATGAAAACCATAACAAAAAGGAGGATTACAATTTTTTTCATAATTTAATTTTTGAAAATTAGTATTTTAATGAAGATAAAAAATATTGGAATTAGCACTAGTATAGGATTTGAGCACTGTTATTATATTAAAAACTCAATTTGAATTTATGAAACAAGATTACGTAATAAAGAATGAATTCAAAATAATCATTGCAAAGAGACATTGGAATGCATGGATTATTGCGGGTAAAAAAACACTAGAGAGATTATTATGACAAAAATTGAAAATATCTCTCAAAATTTGTTTGGTAATTTTTGTTTTGAAAATAATTTAATAAAACAAATTTGGGAAATGGAAAATGCAAAAATTAGATAGAGAAAACAACAACAAATTGGTGTATGATTCAAAAATACCCATAAGACTTGCTTGTATCAAACCTAACGGTGTGCCCTCAATAGTATCTTTATGGTATATTCAGATTGATGGTAAAATTTATTGTGCTACTCAGAAATCAGCAAAAATTGTGTCATACTTTCAAAAAAATCCTTTATGTGGATTTGAGATAGCAGGTGATAAACCCCCCTATAAGGGAACTCGTGGAGAAGGAACTGTAGAAATTCTTGATGAGAAGGGGCAAGAGATTCTTGCAATCCTAATTCAAAAGTATCTAGGAGATAAAGAATCAGTGTTATCTAGTTTCTTAAAGAATAACTCAAAAACAGAAGTAGCAATAGAAATTTCTCCACAAAAAATTTTCAACTATGATTATTCTAAAAGAATGAAGGATATTTGAAATGGTAAAAGATGAAGGATGTCCTACTTGTGGTTCTAAAGACTTTGCAAATTTAGGAGTGAATAAAAATGAGAGCGGTCAGGCAGTATGGAGAAAACATTGTTACAACTGTAAAAAATCTTGGAACACTGAATCTTATAATAATTTAGCACTAGTAGATTGTTTTTAAAAATGTTTTATTGAATAATTAGGTTTTAAATTTATGAGAATTTGGGACATTCCTCCAAAAAAACTATGCAGAAATCATTTGTTAGGAGAACACCGAGAACTTCATGCAATTTGGGCAGTAATTACCGAGACGAAAAAAGGATACTCAAAACATCCTGAAACACTACGGTGGATAGGAAAATTAAATGCAATGTATAGAAGGCATGATGATTTGGTTAATGAAATGAATAATCGAGGGTATGTTCACAAAAGTCCCCTAGACAAAGGAAAAGCGGTTGGCAAATCAAAACAAAATGTTTTCATAGATTCCCCATCTAGACAAATTCAAATTTTAAAACAAAAAGGATGTAATTGTATTGTTTAGTGTGCTTTTTTGGTGATTAATTATCTCAAATTCTTCCATAAATGTTATGAAATTCGTGATATATGGTATTGGCAGTAGTCTGTATGTGGGCAATTTCAGTTACAGTCTTACCTCCTTGACCTATTTCTCGCATAATGGTCATACATTTCAAAGTTTTATTTTGATCAGGCTTTTCTCTTCCGGTCCAAATTTCAAAACAATCCTCAAAATCTAAACAGAATTTTAAAATAATTATTTCCCATTCTTCGGAATTTGTTGGAATCCTCAAAGCGTTAGCTAATTCTGTAAATTCATTTTTTCTTTGACGCAAAACTAAATCCAAAGTTTCTTTTACTTTGTTTGTTTCATATCCTTGAATTAATCCAATTCTGTTCACTTTTGTTGTTTGCATATGTTGAAAATGATTTTCTAGTATTTAATGAAAAAATGAAAAATTCTCTAGTGCCAATTTAGTGTTTTGAAAATTTTGGACTTGATTATTTGAGATAAAAATTATCACTAGAATAGAATGTTGGCATTAATTAAATATCATTTTGACAAAAACATATCATGAAATTACAATATACGAACAAAAAACATTTGGCAGTAAATTGCCCAAATTGCTCTAGACCTTATTTGGAATTAGTAACTGCATTGGTTGGGCCAAGATACAAAGATTTCCTAGCCTGCAAAAGTTGCAAATTCAGCATACTAGTTGAAGATTACAAGAAGAAATTATTTTCTGAATGATTACTATGGTGGAAAATAACTGGAGATGTAAGAAAAAATGCCACATATAGTATTTGAAGGTAAAATAGATTTTAAAAAAATTAGCAAAAACTTTGCCCCAATTATTATAAAATCTAAATCTTTAATAAAAATTAAAGAAATGTTCCTTAATTCCAAAAATCAAAGTGCATTGTTTTCAGTGGTGGTGATAGATGAATTTCATCAGGAATTTTTCGTTCAGGTATTGACAAATAATAAAAAAAGTACTGTTAGATTATTTCCATTAACTGATCCTAAAAAAACCAACTCTGTCAAAAAAGCCTTGATTTTGATATATCAACTAATTCAAAGAAATAATCCTGAACTCAAAATTACAAAAACAAATCTTCAAGAGAATCTTTCTCCAAACGAAATACCATGTTAAAAATAAAATTAGTTCGTTATTCAAACCTGGAAAGAGATGTAATTTTTGATATTAGCACAGATATTGAAAGATTTTCTAAATTACTGCCCAAATATTTCAAATCTTTACAAATAACTAAATCA
>DATKZR010000147.1:0-6246 GCA_035527875.1 Nitrosopumilaceae archaeon
TATACTAAAGTATGCAAGATGAGTTCTAGTTTAGTGGCCTGGGGTTTAAAAAATTCCTATAAATGGCTACTAAACTTCAACGGGTTTATTTTTCAAATTCTGAATCATTCTTAAAAAATGATTTCAAATCAATAACTTCGAGTTAATAACAAATTTCTGGTGATAAAAAATTACACTTTCTGCACTGAAATTCCATGATATAGTTTTCCACTCTTGCAATATTGGCCCAATCAGGGTGATCAGCACCGTATTTGTAAGACGGGGAGTTCTCTTTCATGGCTTTTAGATAATCATATGTAATGGTAATACAGGAAACGTTTGTCCACGAGTCATTTCCACATGTTGGACAATTTACCATTGTTATGATTAGATAAGAAGTATCATATGATTTTTCTCATCCTTCTCAAAAAATAACCTCATTTTAACCAAAAATTAAAAAATAAAAAAAAGCCTGCCAGGGGCGAGATTTGAACGCGCGACAGCCCGGTCTTCAGCCGAGTGCTCTCCCAGGCTGAGCTACCCTGGCACAATGAAAATTCTTTTAGGTGCAAAATTAAAGTTTGTCTTTTTAGACTTTCCAGATAATATCCTTTTTTCCTTTTCTCTTGTTAATGACTCGTCCTAAAACAAACAATAGATCGGAGAGACGGTTAAGGTATTTTAAACAATTTTTGTTGATCTCTTCTTGTTCTTGGAGTAAAACAAGGCATGTTTCGGCTCGTCTTACAATTGTTCTAGAAAAATGTAATTGGGATGCGGTAATATCACCACCTGGTAAGATAAAATTAGATAATGGAGTTAATTCATTTTCGTAATTATCAATTGTTTTTTCAATTTTAGTCACCATTGTAGCAGTAATTCTATTTTTAATTTGAAGTAAATTCGAATTTGAAAGGTCTGCTCCTGCAACAAACAACTCATTTTGGATTCGAGTTAAAACCTCACTGATATCGGAGTCTATTTTGTTGGTCAAAACTATTCCCAAAAAGGCATTTGCCTCATCAATAGTACCGTAGGCAACAATTCTTGGATGTGATTTTTTCAGGCGCAAATTTCCCTGTAAACCCGTAGTGCCATCATCACCCGTTTTGGTATATATCTTCAATATTTTTGGTATGCCTGATTAACTATTATGTTGTTCGAATAAACAAAATCTCGAAAAGATGATAAATCATACCAACAACAGTATTGCAATCTTGATTTTAGATTTTTTAAAAATTGCAGCAAATCTAAAAACAATTCCAAGGCAGGGCTGGGTAGAAAAAATTTCAATAAAGGATCCTGAATCAGTTGCAGATCACACATACTCTATGGCAATTATGGGGATGATTCTATCTGATTCTCAACAATATAATACTGAAAAAATCTTGAAAATGATTCTGCTTCATGACTTGGCTGAATCTATTATAGGAGATTTTACTCCTGAACAAAAATCAAAAAAAGAAAAAATTATTTTAGAAAATAAAACTTTTGAAAAAATCTTGATGAACTTACCGAAAAATCTTCAACAACAGTATTTTCATCTTTGGAATGAATACCAAACAAATGATTCCAAAGAAGCCAATTTGGTGCATCAGATTGATAAATTGGAAATGGCACTACAGGCAAAAATTTATTCAAAACAAAATAAATCATACAAAGATTTCTTACCTTTTTTCGAAACTGCTAAAAAAGAAATAAAAGATCCAAATCTTTTAAAATTGTTTAAACAGATATTTGATAAATAAAAGCAATAGATATGTCAGAAACATCAAAAAATGAATTAATTGAAGCACAAAAACAAATAATTGGGATTCTTTTTGAAGTGATTAAAAGATTACAAGCAAATAATGACTTGGATGAAGAGTATTTTCAATTAATTTCTATTGATAAAAAAACCAAACATAACAAGGAAAGATTAGAAATTATTTTAAATGAAAGACATGAGAATGCCAAAATTGTTGGAAGATTGTTAGAAAAACTCGAAAATTAATTTTCACAATTACAATCATCATCTGAAATAATTTTTAGTTTAAGACTCTGTTGAAATTTATTCTGAATATATTGGGCTAAATTTGCAACTCTGGTGATAGAGGATTTATTTTTCCAACTCCCCTCATTTTTAAACCATGATTCTATATCATCTAAATCATATCTTTCACCTTCGTCGATCATCTTCTTAAAAATAGTTTTAATCTCTTCAATTTCGGATTCTTTTAAATAATTTTTATCGTCTATGAGAGTGGTTATTTCATTTAATTTTATGATAACATTATTGGTCAGAGGCATTATTTTTCTTATTAGTAAAACTAAATTTCACAATATCTAAACCTATTCATAGAAATAAAATACAGTCTTAAAATTAAAATTATGAATTATTTTTCAGCATAAAATTTTTCAATGAAAAATTTGTGATTGTTTTTATATCAATTAGAATTTTAATGGTTTATGCAGTACTTTCAAGCTTTGAAAGTTGGTCAAAAAAGGGTGGCAAGTTCCAGAGAATATCTTAATAAAATTACAGATGGTAAAGCAATGCCTGCACTTGCATTGAGGGATAATAAAACCAATGTTTGGGAGCCTGTTGGTGATGAAAATTTGTATGCATTTGTTGATGAGACGGCTGGATTTGTTTTGACAGATACAAGTGGATATATTCTTGCTTTGGTGGATAAAAATGGAACTTCAAAGTCAATCGCTCAAGGAATTACCAAGGAACAGAAAGAAAAATTTGAATCAATTTTCCAATCAGACAATATTTTAGAATATAAGGGAAAAGTGATTTTGCCCGTATAGATTAATTAACAAAATTTGTGCTTAAATTTATCCCCAAACCTTTTTGAGGGAATGCCTATGAATTTATGTGATGAAAAAATATTCTCAAGAAGTTGAAGTTAGTGGTCATCTAATTGACTCTATGATATTAACAAAAATCTTTGATAAGATAATGAATCAGGGGGGAGAATTTGAGATTTTAGATTTAACTGTAGGCAAAAAGAAAAAAGATTCTAGTTTTGCGAAACTTCTCGTTACTGGAAAAAATGCTAAACATCTTGAAGAAATTATAGATGATATTCATAGGGAAGGTGCTATTCCACACAATGAAATACAAGTCAATCTAAAAAAGGCACCAAAAAACATGGTAATGCCAGATAATTTTTACAGCACCACCAATAATGATACGTGGATATTTCATAACAATTTTTGGATTTATGTTGAGGACCAAATGATGGATAAGTGTATTGTTGTAAAGAAAAACCGTCCCTTTTGCGTCCCCATTAGAGACATAAAAAAAGGAGATCTAATAGTGGTGAGTGAGGTTGGTGTTAAAGTCTCTCCGCCCCAAAGACCAAGAGATCAAGCAAATATCTTTGCATTTATGGGAAGTAGTAGTTCTAGCGAAAGACCAACACAGCATATTGCAAAAAAAGTTGCACGGGATATAGTTCAAACCACAAAAAAAGGTGGAAAAATTATTATTGTTGGAGGGCCTGCAATTGTTCATACAGGTACCGCAGGTTCTTTGGCAGAGTTAATTAAAAGAGGTTATGTTCATGGCCTACTTGCGGGTAATGCGTTAGCAGTTCATGATATTGAATACGCCACATTAGGTACCTCATTAGGAATGTATGTTCATGATGCAACCCTGGCAAAAAGAGGCCATAGAAATCACATGGATACTATTAATGCTGTTTTCAAAGCGGGTTCTATTCCTAAAATGGTTCAGCAAAAAAAACTCAAAAGCGGTATTTTCTACGAATGTGTAAAAAATAAAATTCCTTTTGTTTTGGCAAGCTCGATTAGAGATGATGGTCCTTTGCCAGATGTTATTACAGATGTTGCACAAGCCCAACGAGAGTACAAAAAAATCCTAAAAGATGCAAGCATGGTCATAATGATTTCAACAATGCTTCACTCCATCGCAACTGGTAATATGCTTCCTTCAAATGTCAAAGTAGTTGTTATTGATATTAATCAGCCCACTGTAACAAAATTAATGGATAGGGGAACGTGGCAAGCATTAGGAATTGTATCGGATGTAGGTGCTTTCTTACCCTTGGTGGTCCAAGAAATTAAGAAATTAAAATAATCAACTTACTGCTTGTAATCTGGGATGTAATACATGATACCCATTTTCGTTGAATCGTATAGGATATGTTTGCTCACTGTGTTTGGTTCCCCTCATCTTAATTACTTGAATAGATCTTTCCATAGTATTTGTTTTTTGAACATGATTTAAAATCACTATTCCTGAGGCTGCATACCATTCTGGAGGAGTTCTAGAATCTAAATTTTCAGAAATAAAAATTGAAGTGCATTTTTTTTCATCTAAGGAGTGAATCATTTTTTGTATCCCTTGACGAGTGTTGAATTGATTACCATATTGTATACTTAAAACAGAAAGTGAGTCAACTACAAGTCGCTTTGCATGCATTTTTTTTATCCCTTGTAATATCAATTGATTCAAATGTGCAAATGGAAAAGGTTCAGTTTCATACAACATATCTCCGGATTCAAAAGATTCATCATTAATTTTAAATGGTCTTGCATCAATAATCATAATTTTTTCTTCGTCAATTAATTTTTCAATATTCCATCCATATGCACGAAAATCATTGATTAGTTCTTTGGGACTTTGTGTGAGAGTTACAAATATTCCTGGTTCTCCAAAGTCTAGTGCTCCGTTATGAAGAAATTGCATCCCAAATGTTGATTTTCCGCTTCCAGATTCACCTGATAATACGATGGTTTTTCCTTCTTTTAATCCTCCATCAACAATCAAATCAAATCCTGGGATTCCTGTTCGAATTTTCAATTCTGGATTATTCACATTAACCAGCGGATAATTTTCTATATAAAGAAGAGTGAGTTTATCAGATATACACATGTTGAAGGTATCTTAAAATTTCTACTAAAGTGGAATAGATTTTGATTTTGACCACAACAAATCAAATAATAATTTCTTAGAATAAATCATTGCAGTTGAATTTGTCCACATTGCAGTAACATTTTCTTTTCCAATATCCGATTTCTTCATAAAGAAAAGAATCTCTTCGTTATCCTTTATTACAAAACAAATATTCCCATCATCAGTATTTAAAAACTTTTTGACATTTGTTCTATCAATTTCATCAAAGACATATAATGTTCTTGTTGAAGAATTTGTTAGAATTTTTAACTCAATGTCTGATTTATCAAGTGGCTCTAAAAAGTTTGCGTGGTAAAACTTTAGAAAATCTTTTTCATTACCAATTATTTGGAATTCTTTTTTAGTGTTTATTATCATGTCATTAATTTTGCCATAAATTTGGTTCTCTCCTTGTAACATTTGGAATTTATCTTCTTTTGCAAGGTCAGGTTCATTGTGATAACTTGGTATCGTATCCCAAAGTTTAGTTAGGTCTTCTTCTTGTTTTTCTAATTTTTTAATTCGTTCTTTTTCAGTGTTGACCATTGATTTTATAGCGTTGGATAATGGTAATGCTGAAAATTTAATTGGATGCTGAAAAGTTGCGGAAACAATACCTTTGTTTTGAAGAGTGGTGAGAAGATGATAAGTTTCAGTTCTTGGAAGTTTAAGTGCTCTACAAACTTCAGGTGCAGT
Source organism: Nitrosopumilaceae archaeon (assembly GCA_035527875.1). Lineage (GTDB taxonomy): Archaea > Thermoproteota > Nitrososphaeria > Nitrososphaerales > Nitrosopumilaceae > Nitrosomaritimum. The sequence goes on from DATKZR010000147.1 coordinate 5,585, forward strand.
CTTTGAACCATATTTGCCTAGAAATATGTATACCTTGCATTGATTTGCAGTTAATCCAAATTTTGAGAACTGATCTTGAAGTTGATCTATGGATTGCTTGTGTTCATAGGAACTTGAATCCGGATCATTTTCAAATATGGTTGTTTGATTATTATCAGTCAAATTTATCTCTCCGAGAACAGTCCAACAAAATGGTTTGATTTAGAGGGATCAAGTCAATTAGCTTTGATTGAAATGATCGCATAGTTGATTTACGGTTAAAAAATGAATTTGATTTAGTACCTGAGAAAAAGTGTTTAGGCACAATTTTTTTTGTTTTAATGGTTTTTTGCATTATTCACAGCCCACCGTTAAGATCGATTTGAAGGAAAATTTCTCTCGTTTTAGATCGGTTTTGATGAATGCCAACTCATAGGGACCATTATCTTGTTCATATCCTATACCTGATAATTCCTTTTTAATTCCAGATTTTATTAATTGTTCAAGACTAGCTTTGGTGTTGGATAATCTCTCTGATTCAGCCTTCATCTCTTCTAAGGATTTAAAATACAATTCAAGCTCTCCTCTGGTTCCTACCCCGTTGTAAAGATGCAGACTTTGATAATCTATCCAATCTTCGGACTGTCCTTTTTTAGATTTTTTCTTTTGATTGGTGTTTTTAG
>DATKZR010000148.1:0-5456 GCA_035527875.1 Nitrosopumilaceae archaeon
ACATATTTTTTTGCTATATCTTTTTTCACGTTTTTTGAATACTCGTTATTAATTTGATCAATCTGATAAAGTGAATTTTCTTTAATTAAATCTAAATTAGGAATAACACAATGGCCTCCAATAAACCCAGGAAACATTTTAGGTCTATTTCCTAAAAATTTTTGAATTTCATCAGAAAAGGTCCACATTTCATCATAATCCACTTTATGCTTTTTTGCAATCATATTACTAATCTGTGCATAATTTATCAACCATCCATAGTAGGTAGTATCTACAATTATTTTTGCTAGCTCCAAAGTTATTGGATCTGACATCTTTTTTGTTTTAACATTACATTTTTTCATAAGTTTTGAAAATTCTGATGATGCCCATTTACCCTTGGGGGCATCTTTCTCTAGAGCAAAGAATTTTGCATATTTCTTCAAGTCTTGTAGCATTCGCTTATGTACTCCCCTTGTTGCACTGTAAATAACTGGGATGAGAATTTTATCTTGTAATTTCTTTGTAGTATAGGGAGATACAGTACTATGAATAACAATTATTTCTGGTTTAAATTTTTTATAAAGTGACGTTACGTGGGAATTAAATTTATTACTAAATGGTATGCATATATGCAAAATTAAAGTTGGAATATTGTCATATTTTGATTTTTTTTTTTGATCAACTAATTTAGGATTAATATCATAGCCAACACAGAGGTTTGATTTTGAAATTAATTGATAAAGTGGTTTTCCAATTTCTCCTAAACCCGCAACAACATTCTTTTTCATAAAAAGGGAGGAAAATAAGACCTAAATTAAGTAATTGACTAAATGGATTTTTCCTGGTGGTTACAAACTAAAAGTATCCATTAGGGAAAACACCAAAAATTGGCTCAAAGAATACAAGTTTTGATGATTTAATTCAAAACCAGTCCGAAAAATTGACCCTACATATGAACCAAAAAAATACTATTTTTATGGTTTAGGATTAAAATATCTAGAATATGTTACTTCATTTACAATGACTAGAATTTTTCTTTATGCAAGAAAAAAACAAAAAGGAACATACTAAATGTTACGAGGATATTTTTCAAATTACAATATTTTCTGTGAAGAAGATAGTAGAAAATTTTTTAAAATTCAGATAAAAAATAAAAGAAATCTGAATCCTGGAAATTTAAAACAATTTTTTAGAGGTGTTTTTTAATTTGAGTGATAAATACACGATAGCAATAACTGGGGATGAATTTTTTGGCAGGCGTATTGCAGATGCACTAAAACAAAATAATGTTAAAGCTGACTTTGTTCCTCTTCCAAAAAATCTCTATAAAATGAAATCAACATTTAACTCATATTCTATAATTCATTTTGTTGGGTCTCCGACAATATCAAAAAATTTACCAAAATTATTTTTCTTAAAACTATACGGGAAAAAAATTCTAGTGAATTGGATTGGATTTGATGTAAGGAGAATAAAATATAGTAAATTACGTAGAATTATGGGATTAATCGGAAATTACTTTACCGATATTAATATCGCTACAGCTGAGAATCTTGTTAATGATTTAGTTAAAAATAGAATTCAGGCTCAATTTCAACCCATACCTGTTTATTCAATTTATTCTACAGAAGAACTTCCTCTTGAAAAGAGAGTAGCAGTTTATCTGCCAGATAAATATCCAAGTTTTTCAGATTTTTATCAAGAGACTATAATAAAAAATTTAGTTAAGGGTTTTCCAGAAATAGAATTTTTAATTCTAAATAATTCTGGTAAAACCTTTTTTGAACCAAATGTAAAATGTTTTGAATGGTGTGAAGATATGGAAAAAATTTACAAACAAGTCCAAGTGGTGATTCGATTACCTTTGTCTGATGGAACTTCTGGAACAATAATTGAAACTCTCTCTATGGGAAGATACATGATTGCATCAAATACCCTCCTTCCATATTGTGAAGTAGTTCATAACTATGAAGAAGCTAAAACTGCATTGAGAAAAACAATTGAAAAAACAACCATCAATCAAGAAGGTTCTGAATATGTCAAAGAAAATTTTTCTAGCCTTAAATTAGTAAATGATTTAATTAAAATTTATGATGATCTTACATAATTTTAAGAATTATGTAAGATGATTATTGTCCTAAAGATTTCAGATTTGTTTTAGCTACAGTAAGGTTTTTGCAGGGTGATTTCCTAGATTTCTAAGATACAAATTGAAAATTCTAATAGCTAGTTCTACTGGATTTTTACCACATTTCAACGAATTAGAAAAGGAATTAAAAAAAAATAATATAGATTGTAAAATAATCATTGAATATTATTACAATGCAATAAGTTCAAAAATCACTCATAGATATCGTAAAAAAAGAGAATATCGTAAGATAATTAGAGAATTTAATCCAGATTTTGTAATCGTTGATTCTGCATTTGATTTTGGATTAGAAGCAATCTCTGCAAATAAACCACTACTAATCTTACTAAGGGGAGATTTCTGGAAAGAACGAAAATTAATATTTCAAAAAGTAAAAAAACTCCCTCATCGCATCTTGAATGTTTGGTTAATAAACAATATAGCTGAAAGATGTTACAAAAATTCATCAATGATTCTTCCAGTATGTAGATATCTTCAAGACATGATAGAAAAAAAATATCCAGATAAACCCACAAAAGTATTACATATTGGAATCAATCCCATCCATTGGGACCATGGGAATGGTATGGATTTAAAACATCCATGTGTAGGCCTTGTTCAAAAAGCTTCCATCTGGGATAAAACTAAAGAAATGCTAATTTTGCCAAAAATTTTAGAAAAATTTCCAAATGTAGAGTTCTATTGGGTAGGTGATGGACAATATAGTGATGAAATAATTTCAGTTCTAAATGTTTATAAAAATTTTCACTGGTTAGGATCTTTGACTTATCCAGAAAAAGTTAGAGATTTTCTATCCGAGATTGATATCTTTGCTTTATTTTCCGGTTTAGATATGACTCCTCTATCAATTCTTGAAGCTAGTCTAATGTGCAAACCTGTTGTAGCAACTAATGTTGGGGGACTATCAGAAACCATAAAGGATAAAGAAACCGGGTTTCTGGCGGAGAAAGGCAATTATACCCAATGGATAAATCACCTTCAATTTCTTTTTGATAATCCTGATAAGGCAAAAATGATGGGAGAACAAGGTCGTAAATTTATTCTTGAAGAATTTAATTTGGAATCCATGGCAAAAAATTTGATTTCTTATTGTGAATTTACAATCGAAAACACAAGAAAATTCTAAACCTTTTATTTATATATTAAATCAGAGATTTAAAAAAACATCAATAATAAAAATTAATTTTAAATCATATTTTCTTACATTGCGTTTTTCTATTTTAAATTAAATAATCTCTTTTTTATTCTGAATTTTATCGATTTTTTCTTCATTTGGTGAGATTCTAAATCTAATCGGTAGGGAGTTTTAGATTTTTCACGGAGAAACCCCTCATCAGTGAAAATTTCTTCTCTCCTTGGTGGTATCTTATCCATATATGGATGGAAATATAATTCACGATTCAGTTTTTCTTCTTCATAAAGATTTAATTTCTTATGATCAAATTTTTGGGTGAAATCCTGCTTAATGATATTCTCCATATGCATATTCAATCCTGTTTTTGTCTTTTTGTAATCAATTCCTCTTATCCTTTCCTCAATTTTTCTTTTAGCCTGCTGTTTACCTCTGAATGGATAATGACACATTTCAAATTTTTTAGGATAAATTTTGTATTTTAGGTTGTCAGGAAAAATAGGATAATGTGAGACAGCTGGATGACTTATTCTTATTCCAGGATAATATTTCCATGCTCTATAAAGAAAATCCCCATGATAAGTGTAATAGGGCATTTTCTTTCTAATCGATTTTTCATTTTCATTGTCATTATCAGTCATAAAAAAATCAAATCTATCAAATTGGATTAAATTGAAACCTTCAAAATCTGTTTTTTCTATAGCTTCTTTTAATGTTAAATTTTTTATCCCTGACTCTAAAAATTCATCAGAAGCACTTAGAATTACCCAAGCAGGAGAATGAATTAAAGCCATATCATATAATATTCGGAAAAGTGTATCTTGTTCGTACAAAAAAGTCTGTGTTAAATATTGATGAATTTCTAACACCCCCTTTGCAAAATATTTTTTACAAATTTCAAGCGTTTTATCTGAAGACCCATTATCTAAAATTACTAAATCTAATCCTTCTTCAATATAGTGTTGAATAACTTCCTCAATAACATCTTCATCGTTATAAACTGAAATCATCACAATAATTTTCAATTTAATACGATGAACTATCTTGTTTATTTTAACCTTGATTTAAAAAAACATTTGATTAAATTTTTTTTGTTAAAACTTATTTTCTAATAGATTTTAATTACTAAATTGATTTCAATACGTTGTAATTTCTTCTATTATCAATAAACCTTCTAAATTATTTCCAAAAAATTAGTCTATTAATTCATCGTCAATCTTTTTGTCTGTAGTCACCAACGTATCCTCCCTTTATCAAAAGATCCATTTGTTTTTCCAGCTCATTAATTTCCTTTAATTCTTCTTCAGTAATTGGCTCTTTTTTTGAAATTTTAACAAGCATTTTTGTACTCATTAAATAATATGGCATTACTGCATGAGTCATAAATCCAGGAGGAATCTTGTAATAATATGGGTTTGATTCTATTCCAATTTCTGCTTCGGATTTGAATGCCGAAGATCTGCGAAAATGAAGCCAACCAGTAAGAACTAAAACTGGAACTCCAAGTACTACCAAGGTTAAAACATAATCAGTAAATGCTGGAAAAATTTCTTTTAAAACAGGTAGATTGTCAATTGCAAGATAATAAGTTACAGTCATTACATTCACAGATGCAAAAATAAAAGTAAAATATACAGAATATCCTGTCCTAAGATAATACCATAATCTAAATGGCTTGGGCATTCCCATAATCTTGAATCAAAAAAGATTATTTTGTTCAAATACTGTTTAAAATTAGTCCAAATGATCAAAAATAGCTAACAGATTTTGGATCTGTACCTTGAACACCATTCAAATTACTTTAAAATACATTATTTTTTTCAAAAATAACGAATAATACTGTTTGGCAAATACTGTTTACTATGAAGTTTTTCGTCACTGGGGGAGCAGGGTTTATTGGCTCACATCTAACAAATTCTATAATAAAACATGCAAATAAAATTACAATTTATGATAATTTTTCAAATAGTTCAAAAGAAAAAATTTCTTCCTTAATACAAAAAGGAGTAAACCTGATTGAGGGTGATATTCTTGACTATCCTAAATTATCAAACTCTATGCAAGACCATGATATAGTAGTTCATTTGGCAGCACAAATAGACGTTGCAGAATCTATTAAAAATCCTGGATTTACCAAAAAAGAAAATGTAGATGGAACTTTAAATGTGCTAAATTCTTGTAAAAAAAATAATA
>DATKZR010000149.1:0-6415 GCA_035527875.1 Nitrosopumilaceae archaeon
CTCAATGCAGATATTGGTAGCTAAAGTAGGTACCAAAATTTCAACAAGTTCTTTAGGAAAATTTCCTAATATGCTAGGATCTGATGAATATCTGTAGGTAGTGATTTCATCTTCATGATAAAAATCAAATTCAATATCTCCGTGTGTAAATTTTCTCACTGCGGTTACTTGACCAAATATACTGTGTGGCAAATTTAACTACCTTTCTGAGAAACATCTTTTGTAAGATTTTCTGCTAATTGTTCATAGTGTTCTCTAGTTTTTCCTATCTCATCAAGTTTTGATTTTTCAATTTCATTAAGTTCTTTGTCAACCTTTTCTGAAACATATTGCAATCTTGCTTCTGCCATCATGAATAATTTATTATTCTCTTTCCACAAATGCTCAGTGATATGTTCAACATATTGTTGCATGTCACTTATTAATTTTGTAGAATCACCTGATGATAAATATTTTTTTGCTGACACTTCCATTTCTGCACCGATTTCTCGTGAACGTTGATGATCAATTAACATCATAGCAATAGGCCCCATATGGGTAGGTAAACCAGCTTGCTCTAAAGCTGGAAACAGTGATTTTTCTTCTTTACTATGATGACAAACATCTGTAAAGTTTTTTGAAAAATCGATTACAGGTAATAATATTGATTCAGGAATCTGTTTATCATCATTTAGTAATTGAATAGTAGATTCCATTGCTTTGATGACTTTTTCTATTAATTCGTGATCGCGTCTTAATGATGTAGTAGACATAATTAATTGAAATAAAATCCAATATCTATATCTTATTCATTTTAAGAAAAATAATTAAAAGATAGAAATTAGTTAACGATGATTTGTTAACATGTGGGTTTAACGATTAGAAAGACTATTTGCTTTTACAAATATCCAAATCCTTTTGGTCATTTCACTTGGTGCAATTGGTTTCTTACCAAAGACTTGTTCTACAGTTTCAGAACGTCCTGCAAAACTAATTGCATATCCACCAAATGCTGGTTTTTTACCTTTTGATTTAGTTACTTTCTTTTTTGGAGCTGCTTTTCTTTTTGGAGCTGCTTTTCTTTTTGGAGCTGCTTTCTTTTTTGGAGCTGCTTTTCTTTTTGTGGTAATTTTCTTTTTTATTGCCATTTTCTTGTAATTTTATTTCAAAGATCGTATAATAACTTACACTTTTTGATAATTCAAAACAAGATGATTTTTGAGCCTCTTAACAGATTTGAGTTGGAGATTAGGAGATTTAGAAATATTATCAAATCCGCTACCTTGAACAAACGATATTGAATCATTTCCTCCAATTATGAATGGGGAGAGAGTAATAATCAATTCATCAAAAAGATTTTGTTTAATAAATTCCCAATGTACTGTTCCGCCGCCTTCAACCAGTATTGTTCTAATTTTTTTCTCTGAAAGTTTTTTTAATAAAGACTTGATGTTCACATACTTTTCTCCAGTAATAATAACTTCAACTGGAAATTTATTTAATTTTTGTAGATTAGATTTTGTGATTTTTTTTGATACAGCTATTATGGTTGGAACTTTAGCAGATGTTTGTAAAATTTTTGATTTTGTAGATATATCACCTTTAGAATCTAATATTATTCTAATAGGATTTTTCCCTTTAGCATAACGTACAGTTAACAAAGGATCATCACGCATTAGGGTATTTTTTCCAATAATTATTGCATCTACTTTTGTTCTTAGTTTATGTAGTCTACGCAAATCTTCATTGGAAGAGAGTTTTGAATTTCCTGTTCTAGTAGCAATTTTACCATCAATAGATATCGCTGCACTTAGAATAACATATGGATTATATTTTTCCATGTACTATTTTTCCTCCAATCATTACAGCCTTTATTGCAGATTCAGATGCTCTATGAACAATTGATGCATGTGGGTCATGCATTGGTTCTAAATCTAACGTATGTTTATCTAAAAATATACAATCAGCAATTTTTCCAGATTCAATACTTCCAATATTTTTATTCAGAATTTTTCCGCCGTTTACTGTTGCCATTTTAAGAATTTCTTTTGCATCAATTCTTTTTTTGTGTAACCCCATAGTTACTTTCCAAATAAAATCCATTTCCCTAAACATATCAGGAGAGTTTATCATGACATTATCCGTGCCTAAAGCTAGAGTGCAGCCAGACTTTTGCATCAAAACAATGTCAGGAATCCCTTCAGCAAGGGATGAATTAGCTCTGGGGCAAATTACAATACCTCTTGTCTTTTTAGATGCCATTTGAAGATCAGATTTTGAAGCATATGTCATATGAACTAAAAAATCAGGTTTTAAAATCAAAGCCCTAATTGTTTCAGATTGTCCAGTGACTTTTTTTGATTGAGTAATACTTTGTTTAGTTTCAGCAGAATGAATTGCTCTAATCTTTGATATTTTTGAATAGTAGTTCAAGACGGAATTACTGTTTTCATTTGCACCGCTAACACCCATGCCATCACATTTTTTGAGTAATGCACGTAATTCGGCAGTTTTTATGCTTGGAAATGATGAATTTTTTTTAATTTCTTTGGCATTATGGTAAAATTCCATTCGACCTAAAATAATTGAACGTAAAGGAACATCATTTAGTGCTTTTTTCAATAAAATGACCCCATCTAATCCCCCTTCTCTAAAATCTACAAAAGTTGTGATTCCTTTTCTAAGCATTGAGTGACAGGTGTTTTTCATAAAATTTCCTAAAATCTCATTTGATGTATTTTTTAGAATTTTTGATTTTGCTCCAAAGACAGGGTGAATTTTTTCATCAACTGTATTGTTTAAAGAAATATCTTTCCCAACAGAATCTCCAATATGTGTATGGGCATTGATGAATCCAGGTATCATTAAGAGCCCTTCACAATCTAAAGACTCTTCTTTTAGAATTGGTTTGATTTTTGATTGAATTTTTTTAAATTGGTTGTTTTGAATTCGTATATCTGTGCTTGAAACAAAATCTAAATCTTGGCCAGTTAAAGCACTAATATTTTTAATTAACATGATAATTCATAAACTTCAGGTTTTTCTTTTCCTGAATCTCGAATTTCCCGTATAGTATCAAGGGATTTTGTGGCTAATTTTACTGCCTCTCTACCAGTATTTGCATTGCCAATTCCACAATTCAATAAAATTTCATCGTCGTTTTTTACAATATTGATAAAATCTTGAACAGATTGTTTTGCTTCATCGTTTGATACTATCATAAAGTTGTCACCGCCCATAAAAAATGTAAGAGAATTTTTTTCTAGAAAGTATTTAGACATTTTTGAATACAATCCAAATATCACTGATGTGATTTCATAAGGGGAATTAGTTTTTCTTTTTAATGTAAGATCATCTACATCTAAATGCATTATTGAAACTTTTGAATCAAACCCATCATAAACAAAACCAAAAATATTATATTCTGCGTTTAGGATAATTTTATTTTTCTTTCCTTCGTATGCTTTTAGATTTGCTTTAAAAGGTGAATTTCCATAACCGATAGATATTGTTAATCCGACTTTAAATAATGTTTTAAGGATTTTTTGGATTTGAATGTGATCCTCTAAACCTAAACCATTTGAAACTACAAAAAATTCATCTGCTCTATTAAGAAAAACTATACAGTTTTTTTCAGAAAATAACTTTTGTATCTCTTTGTAGATTGATGCCTGAAGCATTTGAAGTTCGTGTTCTCTATCACTACCAAGAGTTAGTGTCCAAGGGCCATATTCTGTAATTTTTAAGATGCTCAGCTGAATCATTTTTGAATCCTTTTTAATTCATCAGAAATTTTTACAACAGCTTCTATAGCACGTTCTGCAACAGGTCGAATTCTAGCATAAGCGTGTCTTTCCTGCATTCCAGGACCAGAAATCCCCAAAGAAACAGGTTTTTGATATTTTAATGACAAATTTGTAAGTGCTTGAGCTGCTGCATGAGATATGACTTCATCGTGTTTTGTTTGTCCCTTGATGATAGCACCTAAAGTTACTACTGCATCAACATCATTTTTCTGTAATAATGAATCTACTATGATAGGCATATCATAGGCTCCTGGAACCATGCAAGTATAAGATATTTTTAATTTCATTAAATCTGCTTTTTCTTTGGCAATAGCAAACATCCTAGATGTCACTTCCTTATTAAATTCCGAAATGACTATTGCTATATTCAATACTAATTCACCTTAGCATATTCTAAAAGCTCTTTTCCATCAATTAATGGAATTCCATTTTGTTTTGCAAATTTTTCAGCCTTATCCACAGATAATGCAGTGTAAGTTTCAGCATCCATCATTTCACATATTGCAGTCACTGGTGTCAATTCAGCAAGTTTCGTCAAGTAAATTGACATTTCAGTGTGTCCTTGTCGATTTTCCAATAATCCTTTGGATGCAAGTAATAGTGGTACATGGCCCGGGGTTTTGAAAGAAGATACAAATTTTTTTTTCCTGTTTTCAACATCAAAGATTTTAGCCATTTCTGTAATGGTTAAGGAACGATCTTTATCTGTTATTCCAGTATAAGTTTGATAGTGATTAACTGAAATTGAAAAAGTTGGTCTATCCCCATATGGAGCTAGACCCATTATCATTTCTTTATCTGTTGATGATTCTGCTAAAATATCGTGCATATATCGAAGACCTAATGAATTTCCAAATTCATGATCTATCGCAATGCATAAAAGGCCACCAGCATTTTGGCGCATTCTAGCAACATGTTCAGGTGTAACATATTCTGCAGCTACCACCATATCTATTTCATTTTCTCTGCCCGCCGAGTCAAATAATAGAACAAATTCACCTCGTTTTAAGGACTGAAGACCTGATTCTAGTGACATATAACGAAGATACTTTTGGATCGGAGTATAAAGTTTACTAAAATATTGGTAATTACCATAAAACGGGTAGATTAATTATTTATTTTAAAATGTATTTTCCTAGAATGTCAGTTTCAATATTAACTTTATCTCCAATTTTTTTTGTTTTAAAGTTGGTAACTTCTATTGTGTGTGGGATTAAACACACAGAAGCTAAATTATTTTTTATGTCAACTACAGTCAAACTAATTCCATCAATAGCTATGGAGCCTTTTTTTACAACATACCTTGATAAAATTTTAGGAACTTCAAACCAAACTTGAACTTCTTTGGGTTTTTTTTGTATTTTTTTTATTATACCAACTCCGTCTACATGACCCAAAACAAAATGCCCTTCTAGTCGATCTCCTACTTTTAGACTTCTTTCAAGATTTACTATTCCTCCTGATTTTAGATTTCCTAAATCAGTTTTTTTTGTGGTCTCCTCAATCATCTCAAAAGTACATTCAGTTTTTAATAATTTTGTAACAGTCAAACATACTCCATTCAAAGCTACACTTTGTCCAGTCTTCAAACCTTTTCCATGTTTTCCTAAATCTACTGTCATTTGTATTGCACTTCTATTTTTGGTAGCTTTTGATATCTTTTTTATTTTTCCAATACCTTCAACTATTCCAGTAAACATCAATTGTGTAAACGACTCTTTGTATAAATTTATTTAGATATTGAATATTGATTGTATAAACAAGTTTGATTGTTGCTACCTTACCTATTACAGCATTAAGAATTAAAAAGATTTCTGTAATTAAATTTTAGAAAGAAGAATTGATTCTAAATAGATAGTAGTTTCTATGGTGGTTATCTGTCACATAAACACCAAAAGTTAGGCCAAATTTGGATAAAATCCATCATAATGCTCTCCCACATTTTCCACAAAGTATCCCTTCCTTAGGGTTGATGTATTGACATTCTTTACAAATTATTTCATTGTTGATGTGAGGATTCGGAGAATCATAAACTTCGTCAAGGTTGAAACCCTGATCATAATCAAATGAATCTGTTTCTTGACCAGATGAATTATACACCTTATCTATTTTGGAACCTTTTTCATAGCTAGTATGATGTGTTGTTTTAGATCTATTTTCGGAAGAATTTACTGTTTTTGCAAATTTTCCTGCTTGCTTAATTAGTGATCCCCCACAGCCATGACAGAACTTGGCATCTGGAACACATTGTAGACCACATTGGGTACAAAATTTTCCAGAAGTGCTTGTATTAGATTGATTTTTTAAAAATGCTCTTTGCATTTCGTTCTTTAGTCTTGATACATCCCACAATTCTAGGACAAATGGCATCTCTGATTGTTTTTTCAATGCCTGAGCCGTAAATCCAGATTTTGAACTAATGATGATAGATTTGTTGAATTTTCCCATGGATGATCCCAAGGTTTTTGCAATGTCTTCGTATCCAACGTCTTTAGTCCAATGTTTTACTTGAATTCCTATTGATTCAGAGGCATTTGTAGCCTCAACATCGATTCCAAAGTCTCCTGATGGAGGAGTAACTGTAACTGCATATCCTTTTTTTTCAAATAGTTTTCCAACCAAGTTTTCCA
>DATKZR010000150.1:0-15686 GCA_035527875.1 Nitrosopumilaceae archaeon
AGATGCTCTATCATCAGGCTGAATTTTCTTTGCCAAGTCTGAGTAAATTTCAAGTGTTTTATCTGCTGCAGCCTGATATCCATCAATAATAGTTGAAGAATGAACATCTTTGTTGAGAAGATCTTCTGCTCTTGCCAATAATGCACCTCCAAAAATCACAGAAGACGTTGTGCCATCTCCTACTTCATTATCTACAGTTTTAGAAATTTCAACCATCATTTTGGCTGCAGGATGCTGAACATCAATTTCTTTTAAAATGGTTGCACCATCATTTGTAATAGTAACATCTCCTAGGGAGTCAACTAACATTTTATCTAAACCTCTTGGACCTAAACTGCTTCTGACCAAGGATGCGACTAGTTTTGCAGCAGCTATGTTATTTTGCTGAGCATCTCTACCTTTTTGCTGTAAAGCACTTTCTTTTAGGACTAGTACTGGTCCATTTGGTCCTTGTTGAATTGACGCCATTTAGATTCAGATTCAATCCACCGAATCCCCCTTTTTAACATTGCTTACTGATCGGATCGATGTATGACCTTTTCTTAACATCAATAATTCCTCTGGAAAGTATTCGAATTGAGGGAAGAGCCAAGAATGGTAAGAATAATGGAATTAAATGTGGTCTTGAAAATTTACATCCTGAATCAACAATTGAATTATTGAGTTGTTCAAAGTTTGATGAAACTTTTTTAAAAGGATCTGTGGAAACAATTCCCGCCAGTTGTAACGGTAAGAATGATTTTATTTTCCCAGATTTTACAACTACTAACCCACCTTGAGTTTTTCGAAGTGCATTTGCTGCCAAAGCCATATCAGAATCATTTGAACCAATTACCACCATATCATTTTCATGAAAACTCCATGTCGAAGCAAATGCATCTATATTTGCTCCAAAATTTTCAAGAAAACCAATAACATGGTTTTTTGTCCCATGAATTCTATCAAATGCAGCAACTTTCCATACATCTTTATCAATTGAAGCCAAAACATTCCCATTTGATGTCACTAATTCTGCTGAACCTAATTTTGTAATAATCTCAGTTTGCATAAGTATAGTATTTGCCGTAACATTCTTTTTTTTGGATTTAATTTCAAAATCTTTGCTGGAGAATTTTTTTAGTTTTACAGTATTTTTTATCCAGGTAGGGATAACCTTCTTTTTTATTGGAGCAACGATGCTTCCATTTGAGACAACCAATTTCCCCCCTACAAAAACTTTGGATGGTTTTACAGATTTCAAATCTTTGAAAATAATAATATCTGCCAGCTTACCAGGTGCAATTCCTCCCAAATCTTTTCCCATGTTATAATAATCAAAACAATTCCTAGAGGCCATAGTTATGGCATCGATAGGTTCCAATCCTAGTTTTATTGATTCTTTAATACAATGGTCAATATGCCCATATTTTGTAATGTCTAATGGATCAAGACCATCAGAACAAAACATCAAGCGATTTAGGTAGGTTCCATGAGACAACACCATTGGGATAATATTTCTTAGATCTCGCCTTATAGATCCCTCTCGGATCATTATCCACATTCCTAAGCGAAGTCTTTCTAAAACTTGATCAAAGTTGGTAGGTTCATGGCAAGATAAAATTCCAGATGACACATATGCGTTTAATTTTTTTCCACTAGCACCTGCGGTGTGACCATTAATGATACACCCGTTATCAAGCATTGTAGATAAGGACTTCATTGTTTTAGAATCTCTTAGTGTAACTTTTGTCCAGGAAAAAACTTCACCTAAACCAATAACGTTGGGATGTTTGATTGCATCTTTTTCTTGTAATAATGAAAGGGTCTTACTGTTACTAAATTTCCTATCAACGGGAAGACCTCCTGGAACCACTTGAAAAATTCTAATGGGTAAATTTTCTCCTAGTTTTAGAAACTCCTGAAACCCCTTGTATCCTGTTACGCTTACAATATCAATTGGATCAGAGAAAAGAGATGTAACTCCACAGAGAAGAGATTTTTTTGCTATCTCTGATGGCAATACAAATTGATCAATGTGAATATGGGGATCAGCAAAACCTGGACTGACATACTTTCCTTTAACATCTATAACAGCTGTTTTCGAACCGATTGTATGGCTAGCATCTGGACCGACGTAGGCAATTCGGTCTCCAATAATCGAGATCTCGATTTTTGGAATAATTTCTCTAGTATACACTGATATCAAAGAGCAATTATTTAGGACAAGATCGGCTTTTTTGTCACCCATTGCTACTGAATTTAATGAAGAGATTGATTTTGCTAGGCTACTAGCCATAAATTTTTTTGGACTTTGCGCCTATTATAGATTCAATGCTTAAATTACCGTCGAGTCGGTTTTTTTGATATGAACATTCCCAAGACTATGCGCAAGTATTGTCCAAAGTGTAAAACGCATACTGAACAGAAAATATCAATTTACAAAGCTGGGAAAAGAAGAGGTTCAGCACGAGGCGAACGCAGGCACGCTGAGCGTAAACGGGGGTATGGTGGACAAAAATTCCCAAAACTTGCCAAACCTGCAAAAGTTACAAAGAAAGTAACTCCTCTAATGACATGTACTGTTTGCAAAAAGAAATACAATAAAAAAGGTGTTAGAATAAAGAAATTTGAGTTGGTAGCAGCATGAAAAAGGATCATATTGAAATTCCAAAACCATCAAGCAAATTCCAAAAGGTGGATTGTGGTGAATGTGGAGAACAACAAGTTGTATATTCCCACGCATCAACAGCTGTTGCCTGCAACTCTTGCGGTAATACCATTGCAGAGCCAACTGGCTCTAAAGCAAAAATTAATGGAAAAATTTTAGGTAGCGCCGAGTAAGCTATAGTCCTGTTTTGTATTTACATTAAATCCAATTCTTTTGTCATCAACGACCACAAAGTTCTCTTTAATATTTTCCAGATTAGAAATTTTTTGTGAATTAATCATAGAAATTCCAGTATACGTACAAATTTGATTTTCAAAAGTAATATCGTAATCTGAAGACAGTCCTAATGATTCCAGAAATTTTTTTGTCACTAGAATTGTTGTCCATAAACTATTTGGATCATAAAGATTTACAATTTTTTTTATTATCTCACTATCTAAAAGTGGTAAATCAGCTGAAGTAATAAAAACAGGATCATTTAACGATTTAAGAACTAAGTTTAGATCTTCTACATATCCAATTCCAGAGGTTTCAAAAATTTCATAATTATTTTTTTGTAGTAATTGTTTTGTTTTCGGAGAATTTTTACTGGTGATAAAAATAGTTTTAGAAAAGCAGTTGGATTTAGATAATGCGTCAGCTACCTGTAAAATCATAGGTTTTTTATATTTTAGTAATAATTTTTCTTCATGTAATTTCATTCGACTGCCCTTACCGCCGGCCATAATAATTCCAATCATATTGAAACAAAAACCAATAAAGATGCAAGACGAGTTAGTTCGTTTGTTGCCCCTAAAACATCACCGGTGATCCCGCCAAAACTTCGAGTTGAAATTGCAACTAAAAATAGGGTAAACGTTGTCCCTACCGCAAAAATAACCAAACCAGTAGTTCCTCCTAGAATAATTAAAGGGATTAATGTGATAATTGTTGAAACTGCAAGTTTTTTTCGGTTTTTCATAAGCTCAACAAATGGGGAATTTGAGCCTATAGAGGCCGATTTCCCAATACTTGCCATTAAAACCATTGAGAATTTCGCAACTATCTCACTTAGAAAAATTGCTAAAAATAATTGAAATCCTGTGGAGAGGGATATGGCTACAATAAGTCCTACCAGATACAAAACAATAGCAACAATTCCAGCTGATCCAGTTACAAGATCTTTCATTGCTAAAATCTTTTTTTCTTTGTTACCTTTTGTCATCAAGCCATCTGCAAAATCTCCCAACCCATCAGTATGATGAATACCAGTAATCAAAGTAAGAGAAGCAACAACTAACAAACTTACAATCAAAGGATCTAAAAAGAAAGATAGACCAAATCCCATAGAGCCAACAAGTAGACCAATAGAAATTCCAACAATTGGAAAAAGATACATGTATTTTGCTATAGTTTCAAGATTTGCATTAGTAGTTGGAATTATTGTCAAAAAAGAAAAGACATAGCCAATTTCTTTAAGCATGAATCCACCATCCTAAATAAGAGAGTAATAATATGATGGGGAGCACAACAATCCCACAAAAAATAATCGAAGTGACTTTCATTAGAGATATAGCTGATTTTACATGTTCTTTAGAAAATGTAATTTTTCCATCACCTAGAGAATAATGATCTATTTTTTCGAATCTTGTTCCTAATGCTCCTGCAATGGCAGCCATTGGATATCCAGCATTTGGACTCTCAGTTTTTGTTCCATCTCGTATCATTATTTTGTAGGATTTTCTCCAATCATTTCCAAGAACCATTGCACTAAAAATCATCACAAAACCTGTAAGTCTAGATGGCAGATAATTCAAAATTTTATCGCAGTTTGCCGCAAACCATCCAATGTTTTTAAAAAAATTTGTCTTATAACCAATCATTGAGTCAGCAGTATTGATTACACGGTATACAAATGCCCCTGGTAGCCCAAACAATCCAAAGTAAAAAAGTGGTCCAGTGATTCCATCAACTGTATTTTCACTTATACTTTCAACTACGCCTGATAATACGTGGTTTTTGTCCAAATCTTTGGTATTTCGCTTAACTATCTTAGATAAATGGTCGCGCGCAGATGTGATATTGTCATTTTCTAATGAGTTTACTACTGCCAGTGCATGTTTTTCCATTCCTTTTATTGCAATTGTAGTTTTTAGAAGAATCCCCCCTATAATTATTGAAATCAAAATTGAAAGATAGTCTATTGTGATCAAGTTTATTCCAAAATCTAAGAAAGTTATTAGTGAAACAACAATTGTGCTTGATATTAGAATTAGAAAAATTCCGCCTAGTTTTTCTAAATTATCCGATGAGTTTTTCAATGAAGGAGTTAATTTTGCAATCAAGGATCCAATCCAGGCAGTGGGATGATATTTATTTTTTGGATCACCTAAGGTAAAATCAATTGTAAGTGCAAAAAATATTATTATTATTGATTCGATAATCATTTTATCATCTTCTCAATTTCTTTAATATTCAAATTTGAATACACCAACTTGCTTAGCTTGTCAATTTCTTGATCAATTTTATCCAAGTTTTTTTTACTCCAGATTATTTTCTTTGCTTTAACGTTCAATGAATCCTCTTCGGGAAGATCGAAATCCAACATTGGAATCACTCCAAGAACAGGTTTTTTTGTTTTCTCTTTAATCTTTGTAAATCCTGGTTTGAGAAATTTCACATCTCCTCTGAATTTATTTATGACAAAACCTTTGATGAGTTTTTGATATTTTTTGTCTAAAAGGGCCAAAGTTCCAACAATACTTGCAAATGATCCTCCCCTATCAATATCAGTGACAAGCAAAACTGGAGAGTTGGCTTGTTCGGCCATCTTCATGTTTGCTATGTCAAATTTAGTCAAATTAATTTCTGCAGGAGAACCTGCTCCCTCCAAAATTACCAAATCATAGTTTTGTTGAAGTTTTTGAAGAGATTTTACAGCAATCTTTAATCCTTGAGTTCTTACAAATTTTTGGTAATACTCTGTGGCATGCATTTTTTTGAATTTTTTTCCTTGGAGATATACCTGGCTTTGGTAATTTCCAAGAGGTTTGAGCATAATTGGGTTAAGATCAGGCGTAATTTTACATCTGGCCCCAATTGCCTGAACCGCCTGAGCGCGAGATATTTCAAACCCGTCTCCTTTGTATGAAAAGTTGGACATATTTTGTGATTTGAACGGGGCCACTGAAAATCCCTTATTGGCAAATATTCTACACAAAGCCGTAACTAGAGTAGATTTACCAGCTCCAGATGATGTTCCTTGAATCATTAAAGTTTTCATAGTTCCTCCAAAGCGTGTAAGAGTCTTTGATTTTCTTTTCTTTTTTTTACAGCAACTCTAATGTAATAATTATTTAATCCCCGAAAATTACTGCAATCGCGTATCAAGATTTTCTTTTTTAGTAATTTTTGTTGCAGGAGTGAAGATTTAATTTTTGATTTTATCAAAATAAAATTGGTAACAGAATCATAACAATAAAAATTTTCTAATTTAGAAATATTTTTTTTAAGATAGTTTGACTCTGTTTTGATAATTTTTTTTGTCTTTTCCAAATAA
The DNA here is from genome assembly GCA_035527875.1 of Nitrosopumilaceae archaeon. Lineage (GTDB taxonomy): Archaea > Thermoproteota > Nitrososphaeria > Nitrososphaerales > Nitrosopumilaceae > Nitrosomaritimum. Next base: position 6,186 of record DATKZR010000150.1, read on the forward strand.
TTTGGAGTGGAAATGGCTGCAGATGCTGCATATTGAGCCAATCCCGATACATTCCAAGGAATTTTAATTTTGTTTAAAATAGAAATCATTTTCCTTGTCCCAATACCATAGCCAATACGAATTCCAGCCAACCCATATGATTTTGTTAATGACCGTAAAATAAACAAATTATCAAAATTTTTTATAAAGGCAACAATTGATTCATTATAATCCGGCACTAGTTCAATAAAACATTCATCAAGAAAAACCAGAGTATTTTTTTTATTTGCAGCTATAATTATTTTTTTTAGATAATTTTTGGAAAGTAAATTACCTGTAGGATTGTTTGGATTACAAATGAAGATGCATCCATTAGATGGACATTTGGAAATAAATTGGTCTATGTCTTTTTTTAGATCCATTGTTTTAAAAAAAATTACTTTAGCACCAGCAAGTTTTGCACCGGCCTCATATTCACCAAAAGTTGGAGATGGTATCAAAATAGGAGTTTTTTTAGAAAGAAAACTTTTACAAAAATTATAAATAATTTCTGTTGCACCATTTCCAACTACAATTTGAGATGAAGGAATTTTGGTATAACTTTGGAGATCTTTTCTGAGTTTAAGGGAATTGGAATCAGGATAGATATGTAAGGTATTTAGTTGATTTTTTATAATTTTAAGCACATTTGGACTTGGACCAAGTGGATTGACGTTTGAGCTAAAATCCAAAATTCCAAGACCTGGATTGGAGATCGAGTAAATTCCTCCATGAGATACTGGTTTGTGTGAAGATATTGCTGGTTCGAGTTTCACGCTTGGGAATATTATTTCCTAATATAGTATGTTTTGGTCAAATTCGAATAAGAATTATTAATTGAATAAATTGGTTCTACTTGTGGATAAAAAACGTGTGGCGATAATTGGAGTAACTGGCTCAGTAGGCCAAGAATTTGTTATTTCATTGCATAATCATCCATGGTTTGAAGTCACACAGATTGCTGCCTCTGAGCGTTCGGCGGGGAAAAAATATCTAGATGCAATAAGGGACTCGAGTGGAATTATTGCATGGGACGTAGGTGGCGAGATTCCTGAATACATTAAAGAAATGTCTGTTAGAAGCATTGATGAAATAGACACTTCTCAGTTAGATCTTGCATTTTCAGCAGTAGAATCAGAAGCTGCACGGGATATTGAAACTAAATTGGCAGCTGATATTCCTGTAATCTCAACTAGTTCAGCTTATCGATATGAAGATGATGTTCCAATTCTCATTCCAGGAATAAATGATGAGCAATCAGAATTACTTGACATTCAAAAAAATAATAGAAACTGGAAAGGATGGATAGCACCATTACCAAATTGTACTACCACGGGTCTAGCAATTACCCTTAAACCGTTGCTTGAAAAATATGGAGCAAAAAAGGTTATGATGACCTCAATGCAGGCAATTTCTGGGGGAGGAAAATCAGGAGTATCTGCAATGGGAATTACGGATAACATTTTACCCTACATTCCAAAAGAAGAAGGAAAGGTAAAAATGGAGACAAGAAAAATTTTGGGTAAGCTTATAGATGGAAAAATTGTTGATGCGGACATTAAAGTTAGTTGTACTTGTACGCGTGTACCAGTAATTGACGGACATACAGAATCTGTCTTTGTAGAGACTGAAAAAGAAATTGATCCCAAATCCGCAAAAGAAACTTACGCTGAATACAACAAGTCAATTTCAGTTATGGGTTTACCTTCAGCACCAAAAGATTACTATGCATTCCATGAAGACCCTACTAGACCACAACCAAGAATGGAACGAGAGGTTGGTGGTGGAATGACTACCACAATTGGTAGAGTCGAGAAAGAAGAACTATTTGATCATGGTTTAAAGTACATGTTATTCTCTCACAATAAAAAAATGGGATCAGCAAAAGGTGCAGTGTTGTTGGCAGAAATGCTTTACAAAAAAGGAAAAATTTAGATATTTTTTGCAATTTTTTCAATAATAACTTTATAAGATGTTGAAATCCATATCGTTTCAGGTGTTTTAAACGGCTAAAGTTGATGACCTTGATTTACAAATTTTAGCCGAACTAGCTAACGATGCTTCAATTTCGATTCCTAGGTTATCAAAAAAGATTGATGTTAATTCTTCAGTTGTGTATTCGAGAATAAAGAGACTTGTAAAACGAAAATTAATTGAGCGTTTTACAATAGTTGTAAATGATGCAGAACTTGGATACATTGTAAAAGCTTTGACAGGAATTAATATGGATACAAAAAAACGAGATCACATAATTCAAGAATTATTCAAAATAGAGGGAGTACGAGAAGTCGCCGAGGTTACAGGACGATTTGATATTTTAGTTACCATGTATTCCAAATCATTAGATCAAATGCATAAATTGGTGTCAGAGCAAATAGGCAGAATTGATGGAATTCAATCATCAGAATCATTCATTGAAATGAAATCAAGACAAAAGGCAATGCCATATATGCCATCAAAGAGTAAGGATTAACAATGCAGAAACAACGATCTGAATCTCGTGTTGCTGTATACTATGAATTAACAAAACCAAAGATATGGTATCTGCTAGTATTTACTGCATTTGGGGCTATCTTGACTGCATCAAATATTTACAATATTGAAGTATCTCCTGCGACATGGGCATTGGCATTATTTTCAGTAGCAGCTGGATCAGCTGCAGCCAATACTTTGACCAATTTTCATGATAGAGATATTGATGCGATAATGGAGAGGACAAAAAATAGACCATTGCCATCAAAACGAATACATCCGGCTACCAAAGCAAGAAATTTCGGACTAGCTTTAGCTGGAATATCCCTTGTTCTTGCGTTTACAATTTCATTTACTACTACATTAGAACAAGGGCTTTGGGCTACAGCCTTTATTGCATTTGGTTTGGTAAACAATGTTCTTGTGTACTCGTATGTGTTAAAACGAACTTCAAGAACAAATATTATTTTAGGAGGTTTGTGTGGTGGTGCTCCTCCAATGATTGGTTGGGTAGCAGTTACGATGTCAGATTTGTGGACTATGGGTCTTGCAATGGCAGGTTTAGTGTTCATTTGGATTCCAATGCATATTTGGGCTTTAACTTTGCACTTTAAAGAAGACTACAATAAAGTAAATGTGCCAATGTTAACTGCAGTTCAATCAGAAAAAACATCATCAAGAGTTATTGCAATTTCAACTTTTGTTATGGTTTTATTTTCCATAACACCATTCTTCATGTTAACAGAAAATAATGAGGTAATGGTAGGGCCAGTTTATTTGTGGACTGCGATTGTTTCAGGTGCAGTAATGGTTGCTTTATCGACCTGGGTCATTGCAAAGCCCATGGAAAGAGCAGCATGGACATTATTCAAATTTTCTAGTCCATACCTGGCAGTGTTGTTTATAGCTTTAATGGTAGATTCTGCCCTATAAAATACTGTTATCTACATCTAGACTGTTTAGTTCTTTGGTAATTGTGAAGTGTTTTTCTACTAATGATTCAAGTTCCTTTTGTTTGTCAATAGATTTCCATTTTACATTAATTAGAAAAGCTAATTTTTCAATGATACTCCACTGTAGATTATTTTGCTCATCAATTAATTCAAGAAATCGTTTACCCTTGTCATCTTCGGACATTATTTACTAAAAAATTATACAATCATAAAAATTTAGCATTGTTGGTAATTATATAATTTCATAATTTTATTAGTTAAAAGTAGTTCATAGTCAATGTTGCAATGTAGTATTTCAGAGTGTAAATCAAAGGCAGTTCAAATAGTAAGAATTGGGTTTAAGGAGAAAAGAAATCTTTGCCAAAATCACTATAAATTATTTAAAAACAGAGAGGACATACACGCCCCCAGTTTTAATAAGGCCTCTAAATTGTAAATAATCTTGAATTTTTATATCTTAAAATTATTGAAAGATTTAACATCTACTATTTTTATTCTATTTTATGGTAGTCAAGAAAAAGACAAAGCCAAACAAGCAAACTGTTAAAAAAACTACCCCAAAACTAAACAAGCAAACTGTTAAAAAAACTGCCCCAAAAGTAAACAAGCAAGCAAAGGCCCCATCAAAAAAATTAGAATTTGATAAAGCTTGGAGAGACTATAATGCATCATTACATTTATGGAAGGAATCTTTGACCCAATGGCAAAAAGCCACAACTGATACTTTGAGGACTTATCATGACGCCTGTCAGAGAGCTATTGAATCTGATTCCGAATTACTGAAAAAAGTAAGTGAAAGTTGGGAAAAAACTTGGGGAGAGTTGGGACCTGAATACATTAAACAACAAAATAAGCTTATTGAAAACATTTTCAAGGAAACCAATATTGATGGGATAAAAAATTTTAATGATCAATGGGATAAATTTTTGAGCAGTTCTGGAGATGATTCCATTAAGGCATATCAAGAGGCAATTAAACGATTTAATGAAACTTGGAAATCCGCTCAGGCATAATTTTTAGATTCTAATTTTTAAGAAAAATTTTTCTGTTTTACTTGATAAAGTGTTGTAAATAAATTACTTAAAAAAACCTAAGAATCTAGATTCTGATTTTATTGTTATAAAATTAAAAAAATTATTTAATTTTTTTTGTTTGCTTCTTTTTCTTCAAACTCAGTTTGACAAAATTGATGAAAAACAGAGCATTGGTTTTCTTTAGCATCAGATTTGATTTTTTCCATATCTTTGATTAACACCCCTTGTGCTGCCAAAAATCCTTCATCCTCAAGACCTAATTTTTCAAATCCTCGTGATTTGGCGATTGCTAATTCTTTTATGGAAGGATCGATTACTTGCGCCAAGTCGTAATATTCAATGGAATTCTGATATTCTCCCAAAAGGCTTAGCGAAAGAGCCTTGTTCATCAAGGCTGTGATATTTTTATCATCAATTTTCAAGGTTTTATTGTAAAATTCTATGGCTTCATTGAACCTGTTTAATTCGTTTAACGCAAGTCCGCTAGTGTTTAAAGCCCAGATATCATCTTTGTTTTTGAAAAGAATTGAACTGCAGCAATTGAGCACTTCATCGTATTTTTTCATATTTTCAAGGGCATGGATCTTTATGGTCAAAGCGTAATTATCAAAATTATTTTCTTTTAGAACCTTATCACAATATGTGATAGCTTCAGGATATTTTTCCAGGCTTAAAAGAGACAATGCAGAGTTTTGTAAAGCCAACAAATCGTTTGGATTTTTTTCTAGTAATTTTAAACAAAAATTTAACATTTCATCGAATTTCCCAGATTCAAACATTCTTGTGACGATTATATGTGGATCAAGTAAATTTACCAATCAATTCTTAATGAGTCATCCTTATCTTTATTCTATTCCTTTTTCTGGTGTTTATCAAGAAAATATTAGTAAAATCTAACAAAAAATTAATTAGATTAATTATTTTTTAGTTTTTTGTAATTTTAAGAATTTCTTCTGCTTGTTTAAAATGAACTTCATCAATCATTTTTCCTTCAACCGTTGTTGCGCCTTTTCCTTTTTTTATTGAGTCCAAATATGATGTACAAACTTTTTCTGCCCATTGAATTTCTGATTTTGTCGGATAGAAAATTTTGTGTGTAATAGAAATTTGATCTGGATGGATGAGGCTTTTTCCAGTGAATCCCAAATTTTTTCCGATGGTACAATCTTTTTCAAGTCCTTTGATATCTTTAAGATCCTGCCAAATTGCGTCAATTGATGCAACTCCTGCAGCCTTTGCATCAATAGGAATTTTTCCTCTAGAATATTTTGCACCTTCTGGATCTTTGGTGTATTCTATTCCCAAATCATTTAACAAATCAAATACCCCAAAAACAACTGCAGAAACTCGTTTACTAAAAGAGGCAATTTGGAAGGTATTGACTACTCCTTCGGCAGATTCAATTGAAGGAATAATTTGGATGGATTTTAGCTTTCTTATTTTTTCAAAAGATTGTAATTTTTTTTCAATTATTTTTAATTCTTTTACATTGTTTATTTTTGGAATAACGATTCCATCAATACCCTTTTGAACGATTTCTTTCAGATCGTCTGGTATTTTTCCAGACAAGGGGGAATTTGTTCTAACAAATATTGAAGAATGATATTTAGAATGTGATTTTAGAGCGGTTTTAATTAGTTTTCTTGCTTGATTTTTTTCTTTATCAGGAACAGAATCCTCCAAATCAAAACAAACGATATCTGCCTTTAGATCTCTTGCTTTTTCTAAAAATCTAGAGTTATTCCCTGGAACAAAAATTAAACTTCGAAAAAGCTGTGTCATTAAAGGATTATGCGCCCTCTGGCTTCAGCAAGATTTTGCCAAAGAGACCTTTTCCAGATAACATTTTACTATGGGCTTCAGCTGCTTGCTCAAATGAATAAACAGAATCAATTGCAGCTTTGATCTTTCCTTGTCCCATCCAGTAAAATGCCTGATCAAGTTCTGCTTTTGTTCCTTGAGTTGAACCTAAGATGTTAGTTCCTTTAAAGAAGACATGTCTTAGGTCAATCTTTGCATCATATCCTGTAGTTGCACCACATGATACCATCGTTGCACCGTACTTTAGTAATGTTAGTTGTTTGTTAAAGTGAGTTTCACCGATGTGATCAAATGAAACATCAATTCCTGGAACTTCACCTTTTTTCTTTGCCAATTCTTTTGTTATACCTCTTACTTCTTTATGCCAATCATCCTTTCTGTGATCTACAGCAAAATCCGCACCAAGCTCAAGACATTTGTCTAGTTTGTCCGGACTTGCAGTTGCAATTACATCACAGTTGTATAATTTTGCTATCTGAATTCCAAAACTACCAACTCCAGAACCACCCCCCATGATCAATACTGTTTGACCAGGTGTGATCTTTGCTCTGCCAACAAGCATATGCCATGATGTAAGTAATGTCATTGATGCGGCTGCTGCTTCATCATAAGAAACATTTTCAGGAATTTTTGAAATGTTTACCTCTGGTAAATGGGTAACTTCTGAAAATGCTCCCCATGTTGGACCAGTTTGAAATCCCCAAATTATTCTTTTAACACAATCAAATTCTCTTCCATCTGTACATGCCTTACAAACCCTGCATGACATGTTAGAGTGAGAAACTACTCTATCTCCAACTTTGATATTTTTTACATCTTCACCAATTGCAATTACATCTCCAGATGCATCAGAACCTGAAACATGTGGTAATGGTACAGGAACAGGTTGACCTCTCATTCCCCAAATATCATTGTAATTTAGAGCAGCTGCTTTAACCTTAAAGACTACTTCATCTGCTTTTGGTTTTGGTTCATCTATATCCTGGACTTTGAGGATTTTAGCATAATTATCATCTGGTGCGTATTCAGTGTAAACAACGGCTTTCATGAATATTTTAATCTCTTACCCATAATTATATTTTATCTGAAATTATCTTCGATTTATCTTAAAATCTCGTTTTGGTTGCTGAATTGATAACAATATTTGTTTTAGTTGCTCATCAGTCAGCGGAGAACGTATTTTTCCTTGAGAGGCCATTCCAATAAGATATTGTTCTACCGTATTTGATAATTCAGGTTTTACCATTTTGATATTGTTTAACCGCATTCTTGCTTCGGATGTAAGAATTTGTTTAAGAATATTTTCTTTTTGTCCGTTAAACTCTTCTTCGTTTAGCGGTTTTTCGTGTGATTCATCAGAATCAGGAAAACTCATTTTAAATCTAAGAGTAAATTTTTAATTTAGGATTTTCAACAATTAGCTCTTTTAGAATTTCTGTTGCTAATCTGTCGAGTTTTTGCATTCCTTGTTTGGAAATTACCCGTCCTTTTTTTTCGATTTTCTCAACATAACCCAGTTTTTCTAATCCTTGAATTGCATTACGAATAATGGCTCCACTGGCGTCTTTGTGATGAGCAGCTCCGTATCCTGATGGCTTTCCTCCACCGTATACATTTCTTAATTCATTAATTCCAATAGGACCATTTAGGTAAATTTTTCTCATAATTGATGCACATCGTGTATGCCACCAATCCCTTTTTTGAGGAGGTTTGTCAGCATGAGCTCCAGTTTTTACAAATGCAGTCCAGATAGGGGCAGGTATCTCTTCATTTTTTAAAATGTCCGCCAATCTAGTAACCAATACATTAGGTGGGACATCATGCACTTTTGCCATAAAGTGAAAAAGTCTGGAATCGTCTTATAAATCATTGAGGCATTCAGCTAAGTTTCTTAAATATTTTCAAGCACAAAATGATTAGATCGGAGTCTAATGAAAACAAAAGGAATTTAGATTTTAGGAAACCTTTCCCCCTATCTTAATCAATGTACCACTTCCAGATTCTACGCTAAGATTATTCTGAGAAAAGTCAATGTCAAGTGTTACACCAGATGGGACTGTAAACACTGAATTGTTTTGAACCAAAACACTTCCAGGAACAATAATACTGGAATACAATGTACAAGAAACTGTAATTGTCATATCTCCCGAGGTTGGAACAATACAAGAGTCTGCTGGCATTATTCGATAGATAGCATCATTGGTTACTGAAGATACATACAGAAACCCATCAGGGCCCATTTCAAGGTCTGTAATACATCCAAATCCGTTACCAAATACAATTTCCTCAGAATCATCACCAATGTTTAAAACTAGATCGGATAAATCAGGATCGGAAAATACAAAAGAATCTCTTGACTCACTTAGAATAAATTTGTAAAGGGTGTTTTTACAATCACCGACAAATACACTATCAGAATAATTTGCAAAGGAAATAGCATCGATGAACAAGATAGAGGTTGGAGCAACAGTGTCCTCCCAGCTAAATTCTGGGTCGCTGTAAACAAAATTTTCAAATCCAGGAAGTGAATCAATCTCCTCTTGAGTTGCTGGTCCCATTATGGATTCCCAACCACTATTGAAATTCGTAGAGATTAGATTTATTTCATCAAAGGTTGATGGTCCATTTTCAGTATCCCACATGTTTCCAGTGATGGGATCAATTGTAAGGCCAAAGCTATTTCTTATTCCCATTGCAAGAATTGGTCCAGAAGGATCAATTGGTAAGATTACACTTGTATTGTCTGGTGGATCAACAGAAACAAAATTCTGCAACACTCCATTTCTATTAAGATCACCAATAATTGCAAAAATATTATTATCAAGATCTTTTGTCAATACTCCACCATTATGATTTGGACCAGGAGTATCTGGTAAGTCTTTGATTAAAACTGGATTTATTAAGTTGGTTCCGTCCCAAGAATATTTGTAAATTCGATTCCCAAGTGGACTGCCTCCATCCATCAAAGATTCAGTAAAAAACAAGTAAACATCATTTCCAACGCTTTCGATTCCTAACAAACCTCGCTCTGAATTTTTGCTAACAGGAACATCCAATACTGGATTAATTTGAAGAGTGCCATCACGAATCAGCCGAACTTTCCCGTCATTTTTTTGTAAAACAAGAATATCAGAACCAACAAAGGAAATCGAGGTTGGTGATGAAAGTTCCGTCGTAACTTCCTCAATGACAAGTGCTGGATC
>DATKZR010000151.1:0-8856 GCA_035527875.1 Nitrosopumilaceae archaeon
GCGTAAGCATCAATGCTGGAACCAAGAATCATTGTTGTTGATAATACGAAAAGTAAAATGCTTAATTTTTTATTATTGTTTGTCATTGTGTTGTGTATCATAACATTACATACTTAGGATATTAAAGGTGATTTTGTGTCATCGTGATCTTTTACAGATTTTGGAGTTCCATGAGTGCAAATGGATATTGTGTCATTGAGAAGTGTTACACATTTTGCAAAAGGTAAGTTAGACTCTTAATTTAAAATAAAAAAATTTGTGGTTAAAAAATTTATACTTTGATCAAAAATAAAATATTCTCGTCATACAGCATCACTTTTTGCATCTGGTCCATCCTCGGATTCTTTATTGAAAAATCTTAATTTTATAAGGTACAATGTACTTAGGACAATTTCAACGACCATTGCAAGTATCATAAAAGATGCAATCTGAATAATAAACGAAGGAATATCAAGTAATCTTGTTACAGTGTCAGAAAATGAGTAAAATTGTGGATTAAGTAGGAAAATACCTAATAATGTAAAAGGTATTAATTTTGCAATATCTTTTGAAAGATCTTCGTTATAATATGCCGATATCCTAATTGCAATAATCAATCCACTAGATACAAGGAAAATTGTTTCAGTTGGCATATTTTGGACTAATAAGAACATAAAAGACGAATACCCTATAAACCAGAGAAATATTATGAATGGAAAAATAAATAATTTTGTTGAAATAAATGCAATTGCCCTGGGAGCTATAGACTTTTTTTCTCCAGAAGATTTGAAGGTAGACAATGCAATTTTTTTTCCTATGCCAAAAGTAAGTATATCTCGATGGGATAGAAATTTGTAAAAATGATAAACAAATATACCATAAATCACCATACCTATTGAAAAACCAATAAGATCGTAAATGGAGGATTCAGCAATGACATTAAAAAATATTTTTTCAAAGTAATCAAGAAGAATAACTCCCATATCTTGAGGGTTGTTAACAATTTTATCGATAAAGTTATTTTTTAGAATCTTTTCATTAATTTGTGATTCTATTTTTTTAGTCTCGGTGAGTAATCCGTCACCATTGGTTTGGAGTAATTGTAAATTATTATTCTGTTCAGACATTGTGAAGGAATATGTTGTGATCCCTAAAATCAAAAAGATTATTCCAAAAAAAACATACTTTCTCAAATTAATTCAAGTTGAAAAAAGGATAATTTAATATCTCCTTTTTTTCCTTTAAGTCTAATTTTAAATAAAATTAGATTTTTTTAATATTTTTAAAACATATTCTTTAAGAAATTAATTTTGAGGTTACCTGACAGACATAAACTAGAGTGAAGACTTTGAAATGTTAATTTTTAATGATTCAATGTCATTTATTGGTTCAGAGTTTTTCAGGCATAGAAATTAAAATAAAATATGTCTAGAGAAGTGAAATACAAACATTAAACCCGGTTATTTACTAGGAAAAAAACTCAATATTCCTAATATATGACAAGATTCAACATATCGTGACTAGGATTGGTGTTAGTAGATAAAAAAATTCTTGGTGGGGGTTTGGCAATGCTTATCGTAGGCATTATTCTTCTTGTGATAATCAATTCATCTATTCCTGCAGGAAACCCTGAAATGACTGAAGAGGAAATTATTGACCTCTTAACAAAGGAGCAAGAAAACAAGGATATGAACACACTTGCCAGTATTCTGACAGGTTTGGGGTTTTTGTTGGTGTTGATTAGCTTTGGTGCACGAAGAAAAAATAAAGAGAGTGTAAAACAAACTGAAAAAAAACCCGAAACATAAATTAAAATAATTTAAATAAAAAATTTAAAATTATTTTACCTTAAGAAGAGGTTAAAACTAGATAGGATAATTTTGAAACTAACTAAAAATAATTTGTTAACAAAAATTTTTGGTATTTATAAAAACTCATCGCTATCTATGAATTACGTTTATCATCAGATATCTATTCCCAAAAGTATCATCAAGGAAAAGGATCTTTGATTTCTATTTTGGAGGTTTCATTTGTTATTGTTTCTGAAATAATTTCTGCCCCTTTTACAACATCTGAGCCGTCTACCTGAGATATAGCACCCTTTGCAGAGTCAACTGTTTCAACTACTGTAGGCGATACAAGCTCAAAGACGTTTGTATAAAGAAATACAACTACTACTGCAACTATGACAACTGCAATTCCTATGTAGGTTCCTTTTTTACTCATAATTGAACATGTGAATTTTAGACATTAACAATATAGATGTAATGGATTTTAATAAAAAAGCGATTTTAAACCTTTGTTGCAGAAAAATATAATTTGTAAAAATATTTTGAACTTATTTTATATCTACCTACAAATTATTAAAAATTTTATAGTTATGGATGCAGTTATCTAAAAAAAATAAAACGCAAATTTCTAAAATATAAGTGAGTCCAAATATTGTGAAATAACTTTGATTCATGCAGAAATTAGCATCTATCCAATTGGAACACCTACTACTAGCTTGAGTTTTTACATTGCCAAAGGAATTGAATCTATTCAAAACATAGAAGGTATTAGGTACGAAATCAACTCAATGGGGACGGTTTTGGAATCGGATAATATTGATAAAATTTACGAGGCCTCAAAATCAATAATGGAGGCAGTTCATAATTTGGGCGTAAATAGAGTAGAGGTAATTTTGAAGGTTGATTCAAGACGTGACAAGGATAAAAAAATGGAAGAAAAAATAGAATCCATAAATAAATATTTAAAAAAATAATTAGATTAAAATTTCTTAATCACATTAAAGAAGGTATCACGCTGTACAGGATCTCTTCCAATTTCTTTTACCATAATCTCAAGATCATGAATTGATGAGGCAGTAGGTTTTCCTGCTGCACGATAAACTTCTTCTGAGAAAGCAGTTCCAACCAAGTCGCTTCCTCCATTGGATAATGCAACTTGAGCAAGCTTTTTTCCAAATGCTACCCAATAAACTGAAATGTTATTCAACACATTTGCCAACATTAATCTTGACACTGCAGTTATCTTCAAATCATAAACTGAAGAGCATTCGTTATTTACCAAATGTTCTTGCTCAAGTTCAGTGTTATCCAAGCTAAATTTCAGCGGGATAAGAGTGATAAAACCTCCAGTCTTTTTTTGCAAGTCTCTAATTTTTATCAAATGATCAATTACATGTTCTGGTTTTTCAATATGCCCATAAAGCATTGTAACATTACTTTTTATTCCAAGATTGTGTGCCTCCTCAATTGTATCAAGCCATTCTTGTCCTGTACATTTTCCCCTGGCAATCTTTGGTCTAATATCGGGATGAAATAGTTCTGCACCACCACCCGGCATAGAATCAAGTCCGGCATCTTTGAGTCTGGATAATATCTCTTTTGTGGAATTTTTTGTTAATTTTGAGAGGAAAAATATCTCAGCTGCAGTGAGTGCTTTGATTTTTAATTCAGGGTGATTTTTTTTAATTGCCCTCATCATATCCTCATAGTAATCAAGTTCAAGTTTGGGATGAAATCCTCCAACAATGTGAACTTCAGTTGCACCCATCTGTTTTGCAATTCCTACTCTTTGCTGAATCTGCTCAGGACTTAGAGTATAGGCATCCTCATCTCCTTCTTTTCTATAAAATGCACACATTTGACAACTTGCAGCACAAACATTTGTGTAATTCATGTAATAAGACGCAGTAAATGAGACATGATTTCCAACTAGCTTTTTTCGGATATGATCAGCTGCTGCACCCAAGACATGTAGATTATCATAATTCATCAACTCCATACCATCATCATAAGACAGCTCTTCGCCTGCAAGGGCTTTATCAAGTGCATCAGAGTCTTGTACTAGTTGATCTAACACAATGTGCTGTTTTTCTTTCTGGATATAATCCTTAACTGGTCCGAAAGTTTACAGTTTACCGTTTCTTATTAATGAAAATCCCTATTTTATTGTAGGAATATGAGTTATTTAGAAACAAGAATTTCAAGAGAAGAATTTATCAAGACTAGAGGGGCAAAAAATAGCCAAAATAGTGCCAAACTAGCCTTGAATCTCTTTGATTACTTTTGCCAAGATCAGTTTAAAAAAACTGGTGATGGGATAATTTTGGAGATCCAAAAGGCAGTAAAAATAGATCAGAATTTTGACAGATTATTTAGGCTGTGTAATTCTTTTGTACAGTGGTTGCAAGAAGACCAACCTCAAGTCATCATTCACATGAGAGGTTATAATTCACACATCAAAAAACACACACCTCAATCAATCAAAATGAGACTCTCTTACACAAGACAATACATGGAAGATTTTGGCCAGATGGAATTCTCAGAAAGAAGATTTCAAAAAATGGTAAGACTTCCAAAAGACGTTCATGAAGAACTAGAACCCTTTTCCAAAGACGAGATTCGTGCTTTTGTGGATGCTTCTTCTCCAAAAAGAAAAGCCCTCTACATGACACTAAAGGACTCTGGTATGAGAATTGGTGAGGCTGTTCAGTTAAAAAAAAGAGACATCAACATGACTCTTAATCCAGTAACAATCACAGTTCACGCCAACTATGCCAAGACCAAAAGAGGGAGGACCACTTTTCTAACAAGAGAAACTAAAAGATTCCTTTTACCTATTCTTGCAAAAATTGAAGATGAGGATTTAGTTTTTGGCTCAAATAAAGATCCCATGAAAGCTGCAACAAATGAGGGAAAACTTTTTGATTATTTACGGAAAAATTTGGGTTTTACACAAAAATACGAATCAAATAATCGGCACAAGAAAAACTTGCATAGTTTACGGGCATATTGTGCTACACAACTTTCAGAGATTTATGGTGAAGAATTCGCTCATGGGTTTATTGGACATGCAAAATACCTTGGACAATACATTAGAAATAAGGACAAACTAGCTGAAAAATATCTTAGAGCAGAGAATAATCTAATGATATATGAACAGGTAGAAGTGGTAGATCAATCTCTAACAATTGCAGAAGCCAAGGCAGAACTACGAGAAGAGATGGCAGAAGAATTTAGAAAAGATAGAGAGGAACTCACTAGATTAATTCAAGACAAAAATGAAATTCAAAAACTATTGTAATAACCTTACATCCTTTTCAAAAAACAGTTCTAAAATATTACGATAAGTTTAAACTTTTTCATTATCAAATATCATCATATTTTACCAAAATGGTCGCGAAATGATTTTTCAATTTGTCTCCAGGTGTATTGCCTACCTTCTTTAATTGAGCTAGGTATGACGAAAGGAAAAACTAGATTATCTATTTGATCACTAAACACATTTTCCAAAAAATTCCATTTCTTTTTGGTAAGGTGAGTGTTTCGTTTAACAATATTGTAAAAATATTGGGGTTTTGGTTTTTTTTCCGCAATGTAGGCCATTTCACTTTCAGTGTATAGGATAGGTATTTTTTTGAATGAACCATTTTTTTGCGATTGAATTGTAAATTGTGGTGTACGATCAAAGGAATGCATTTTATGCATCTCAGGATTAGCCCTGTGTTCTTGTGGTTCAAACTCATCAAAAATCCTAAGAGTATCCACCAAGGCATAAAATTTAGAATACCTTTTTTTATTTTTTGCAAAAAGTGTATTTTGAATATCTGGTCTTTGTAATAGAATCTTAACATCTTGTAATATTGCGTCTAGTCTTTGGTCGAAATCTGCTCCTGGTTTGACAAGTTGAGATTTTTGTTCACCCTTTAACCTAACATCAGGATCAGTAGAACGCAGTTTTTCTCTCTGATCGTGAGAAAACAGACCTGTTCTTGGTTTTTTAGGCATAATTTTTGTCATGATTTCATTGACATAGTCATGAGTATAATACTTGTCTTACATATACTATTGACAACACAAACACAACCCAAAGATTATGAAAAGAAACTTTTTGTTTTTAGAAAAAAAGAGCAACTAAGTAAGATCATCAAACGTATTGAACAACTTAAAGAAAAATGGGGGTTCACAGACTGAACAGAGTCAAATTAATAAAATCTCTGCAAGAACAAGGATACAAGCTAAAATACATTCCTGAAAATAGCAGTGATCCTAAGGCGTGTACAAGGAAATGGAAAACCGAACCTGGTGATTCTACCATACCGGAAAAATGTAACTACATTGTAGTTCAAGAAGGAACAAGACTTGTGTTAGATATCGATGCTGGTTCTTTAAATTTTATTTTAGACAAATTCAAAGACCAAACTTTAGTTGTTCAAACTGGAGGTGGTGGAACTCATGGTTACTTTGAAGATATTGTTAGAGCCAACCCAATTAGGTCATCTCCTCTTTATCTTGATGGGAAACATATTGGTGATATTAAAGCTGCAATTAGTTATGTCGTTGGACCTGGCTCCATACACCGAAATGGTAATGAATACAAGCAGATTAGCTCTACTGATAAAGTCTTAAAGATAGATTTTGAGAAAATTCTTCAACTCCTAAAAGAAAATAATGTTACTACAAGTAAAAAAACTACAAACCAAAATAAAAATATTCCAAAAAAAGAAATCACAAACCAAAGTAAATTTGAAGAAGGCCTGCAAATAGGTGAACGAAATACCGAAATTTTCAAATTAGCTTGTAGTATTTTTGAAAAACCTGATTCTACATTTGATTTTGGTTTAAATTTTATAATCACATACAATGAAATGCAAGAAAACCCTTTAGATTTGTCAGAAATTAAAACTACTGTCAAATCAGCTTGGAAAAAAATTCAAAACAAGAAAGATTTTGAAGGTCCAGAAAAAATCAATAATGTAGCAACTAGACTAAGGGAAAAATACAGATTTCTTACCCTCAGAAAATCTGAAAAAATCCTACTTTATAATGGAAAAATTTATGATAATCTTCAAGCCGAGGCACGAATTAAAGAGGAAACCGAGGTTCTCATCCCCAATTGTACCACCAATAACAGAATGGAGGTAATCAACAAAATCAAGGCCCAGACCTTTACTAATCTTGAAGATTTTGATTCGGATCCTATGTTAATAACCATAGATAATGGGATTTTAAATTTGAAAACTTCAGAGTTGTCCTCTCATACTCCCGAACATCTAAGTCGTGTTTTGTTGCCTGTAAAATATATCACGCCAAAGTACGAGATAAAACCTGAAAATATCTTTGAGGATATTGAAAAGAATCTTTGTGATACTTTGTTTTGGAAGTTTCTAAAAAGTTCCTTTACAGTTGATGGAAATTTTAGAAAAAAAGATTTTGAAATGGTGCTTGAAATAATTGCAAGTACATTTGTAAAGCACCATATCGATGAAAAGGCCTTCATGTTTCTTGGCCCTGGAGATAACGGTAAATCTGTTCTTCTTGTATATATTGAATCAATTCTTGGTAAAAACAATGTATCCAATATTACCTTGCAGGATATTTCAGATGATAAATTCATGCGGGCAAACTTGTCAGGAAAGTCTGCAAATATCTTTACTGATCTTGAAAAAAACGAATTACGACATACTGGAAAGATAAAGTCTATTGTATCAAACGAAGGAATTGATGTTCAAGAAAAACATCAACAAGGATTCACACTGCATCCATTTTGTAAATTATTATTTTCATGTAATGGATTTCCAAAAGTCTACGATCAAGGTCAAGGATTTTTTAGAAGATGGATTATTGTCAAATGGAATAGAAACTTTGAGAATGACCCGGAAAGAGATGAACATCTAAAACAAAAACTAAAAGATAATCAGGAGGAAAAAAACCTTGTCTTCTCATGTCTTGTTCAGATTTCTAAAAAACTAATCAAGACTGGAAAATTTACACGTTCAAAGAATTGGAAGGTAATTCAAAAGGAATGGAATGAAAATGCCGACCCTATTGATGATTTTAATACAAATTATGTCATAGATAGTGAAAACAACAAATCCAAGAGAGAGACCTACAATTTTTACAAAGAAGTTGCCCTTTCAAAGGGCGAAACCCCCTTAGGAATGGGGCAATTCAGTAAGGCTTTTGGTGAATATCATGAGTATGAAGTAATCAAGGGGTATGAAAGAACAGAGAGAGTTTGGCTCAATATCGACTTTAAACAGCCAAAACAGACCACTTTAGGCACCGATACCCATGAGTAGTTACACTTTTGGTTTTCTTTCTTGCTCATATATAGAAAATAATAGTATACAGAGAAAGAAAGTTTTTACAAAGTGTAACTATCTGGGAGAATTTCATGAGCTCTGAGTGTAAGGGAGAATGTGAGAGGTCCCGAGAGTCTCAATTCATTTTGGGATATAATAGTGGACAACGTTTTTGTAAAAAATGTCAAAAATTTATGGTGACTCATGAGATTAGATGTTATTGCTGCAAGAACTTGTTAAGATGTAAAAAAAGACATAACAAAGACCTCACTGTTTCTTATTAATCAATAGAATATACAAATAATATGACTATTACAACCAGTGTAAAAATTAGACCTGATCAAAAAGATTACCTTGAAGAAGGAGCAATTTGTTTTTCAAAGTTTGTAAGAAAGAAAATAGATGAAGAGATGAAAATAAACAATTACGAAAATATCTCAACTATCAAATGTCAAAAGCAATAACTCTGGAATCCATAATGGAGCACTTTAGAGACTTGCTAAATGATGCATACGACATTGGAGACTTTAGAATGGGAATACCTGACTTTAGGGCAATGGAGAGGCTCGGATTCACACCACAAAGCTGGACTCGATACCGGCCGCAAATTATTCAGTACTGTCAGTATAATGATCTAATCAAAGAAGAAGAAAAAGATGGAGTTACAATTCAGACCTGCAACATTCGGATAAAGTATGTGCCACGAGCAAAAGAGTGGCGAGGTAAAAGAAATCCGTTGAAGAAAATAGATGTAGAAACTGGCGGATATAGAATCATGTCACCTG
>DATKZR010000152.1:0-2555 GCA_035527875.1 Nitrosopumilaceae archaeon
CCATATTTGCCTAGAAATATGTATACCTTGCATTGATTTGCAGTTAATCCAAATTTTGAGAACTGATCTTGAAGTTGATCTATTGATTGCTTGTGTTCATATGAACTTGAATCAGGATCATTTTCAAATATGGTTGTTTGATTATTATCAGTCAAATTTATTTCTCCGAGAACAGTCCAACAAAATGGTTTGATTTAGAGGGATCAAGTCAATTAGCTTTGATTGAAATGATCGCATAGTTGATCTGCGGTTAAAAAATGAATTTAATTTAGTGCCTGAGAAAAAGTGTTTAGGCATAATTATTTTTGTTTTAATGGTTTTTTGCATTATTCACAGCCCACAGTTAGGATCGATTTGAAGGAAAATTTTTCTCTTTTTAGATCTGTTTTGATGAATGCCAACTCATAGGGACCATTATCTTGTTCATACCCAACACCTGATAATTCCTTTTTGATTCCAGATTTTATTAATTGTTCAAGACTAGCTTTGGTGTTGGATAGTCTCTCTGATTCAGCCTTCATCTCTTCTAAGGATTTAAAATACAATTCAAGCTCTCCTCTGGTTCCTACCCCGTTGTAAAGATGCAGACTTTGGTAATCTATCCAATCTTCGGACTGTCCTTTTTTAGATTTTTTCTTTTGATTGGTGTTTTTAGACTTTTTATCATCGCTTTTGTTATTTTTAGACTTTTTATTATCGCTTTTGTTATTTTTTGAATTTTCAGGATTTAATTTTTCTTTTAAATCAGATAATTCCTCAATATTATTTTTCTCACCTTCTCGTATTTTATCCCCAATTAGTTTTGATTGAAAATTAATTTTATCATTCAATGATGTAATTTTTTTATCAATTAATTCTTGTAATTCGGAGACAGATTCAAAACGAGAAATTCTTTGATTCAAAATTAAGATACCTCAGTTGGCATTTTAGTTTCTGGTGTTGATGGTGTTTCCAAATTTGGTGTTAGATTGTTAAAAGAATTTTTATTAGAAAAATCATCTGTAACACTTGAATTATTGTTTTCTGAATTTATTTTTTGTATTTTTCCTAATTTTGTAGTTATAGATTTTAAGAAGGTGATATTTTTATTTTGGATGATTTTTTCATTTTTACATAATTCAATTATCGGCAAAATGGTATTTTTTAGAATCTCTGCAATTTTTTTAGTTGAAAACTCGTCTAATCTTTTTTGCTCTACTTTTCCATTGGCTTTCCGTATTACAATATCCAATGAAGGAGTTAAAGTAATTTTAGTATCCTCAGCTTCGTTGAATACTTTTGGCGATATCTCCACTGCAAAACCTAGGAATTCTGTGATTACCTTCAAAGAATTGTACAATTCATCAATTACGTTTCCCTTTTCACTTTCTAATTCGTAAATTTGGACAGATTCATCTACTAACAGATCTGTGCTTTTTAACACTTCATCAAATTCTTTGATTTCAGCCTCAAGACTGTTTGCCATCATAATAAAAGACCAAAATTTGATAAAGAGTATGGGTGTGTAAGTCTAAGTTACAAACACCTTCTATGTGACCCTTACAATGCCAATAAAGCTAGTATGAAGGAAAACTTGTCCTCCAGCATCAAAACCATCCAAAAACACGTACATTCCATATCGACCTTCAGGAATTAGGGGACTAGAAAGATTTCCAGGTTGTTGACGGGGGATATCAAATTCAACCAAATTTGTGGCACCCACATACATGGGAGGACTATCCAGATTTGGCCCCAAAGCCGTTCCATTAGAACTAATTATGAAGGCAGCGTAC
The DNA here is from genome assembly GCA_035527875.1 of Nitrosopumilaceae archaeon. GTDB lineage: Archaea > Thermoproteota > Nitrososphaeria > Nitrososphaerales > Nitrosopumilaceae > Nitrosomaritimum. Next base: position 1,773 of record DATKZR010000152.1, read on the forward strand.
GGGTCGCCAGTAATCTCATCTGTAAAAATCATGCGACTTTGATATTTTATCCAGGTATCCTTTGGACCAGGATTAAAAATTCCGATTGTGCCTATGTCAGAATTATCATACGTCGCATACCCTGGTAGTCCTACATCCGGTAATGGTATTTGAAGAAAACTGCTTCCTAATCCAGAAACAACATCTGTATCATCTATAATCATTTTCATATTCAAATTGCCTATACTTTTTGGGGCATATGTCATGTTAATCATCAATCTTTCTCCTGGATCAATGACTCGTTCTTCAGTCATAATTGCAGTAAAATTTACCTGCCCCCATATGTCATTAATTGGAGTAATGTATTCTCCAAAATCACTAGCATATTTTATTGGAAAACTTAAGGTTTGAGAAATGGTTTTATTTGAAAATCCAAGATCACCTCCGAATTTATCTACAATTCGTAAATCAAAATCCACAAGATGACTATTTACACCGTAATTTGTATTAAATAAATCAGTAATTTCTTGTTCTACACTTTCATCTAATGCATAATCATCCCAATGAATAATATCATCAATTAATCCATTAAATCCATCTGTTCCAGTTCCATCGATTGCTCCAATGTAAATATTTCCTGAAAGAACGATTCTTCCATTTCCTCCATTATTATCGGTATCTTCTAAATTTCCATCTACATACAATTGACAATCGTCATCACTAGACATCAAAGCAACAAAATGATGCCATGAATCATCCTTATAGTTTACAGCACTAGTACAGGTTGCAATTTCAGAAGGGTTC
>DATKZR010000153.1:0-18328 GCA_035527875.1 Nitrosopumilaceae archaeon
CAAATGGAACAAGGCACAGTAAAATGGTTCAACACCACTAAAGGCTTTGGTTTTATCGAAAGAGAATCTGGTGATGATCTGTTTGTTCACAAAACAGATGTTGAAGGATTCATCAATGAAGGCGATAAAGTCGATTTCGAAGCAGGTGAAGGTCAAAAAGGACCAGCTGCAAAAAAAGTCAAAAAATCAGAATAGATGAAAAGTTTTTGTTAATTTAAGATTTTATTTTTATTTTCTTAAATCAGTCTATTTTCTTATTTTTTTTCTAAACTTTATTGATAAATATGAAATTTGTTCCAATTACGTAAAATCAGGTCATAAGCATAAGGCCATAATGCACCCGATTATGGTCTTAGCCTAAGACGATTTGAACTTTAGAAACTTCCATCAATTTTAGAAAATGTCTTCGTGCTAGTGAGGAATTTGTCTTCAGTGTATCCTGAAATTCTTCATATTTATCCAGATAAACTACCTTGTTTCCTTTCCGTCTTTTTGTAATGTGATCTAATCCAGATGGGTTTTTGTTTTTTACCATGATCCAGATTTTCATATTTTTGATATAACAATTCTGCAACAATTCCTAATGACAAAATCTTCCTAGACAAAGTACAAAATTACTCACAAAGAGGGGGCGTTCCCTTTTCATTGAAAATCGATAACTCCTTAACACCTCAAAAGATCAGGAATTCAAACCAATAATTCCAATCTTCTTAGATATTAGGATTGAAACTGACTTCACATTTTCAAATCAAAATTACATCACAGAAATATCTAAATCACTATACTAAACACCAAAACCATCTTGGAGCTACCACGTGGAATGAAAGATTTTGAAGCCTCAGAACATGCAAACATTGAACATATCCGATCACATTTCAAACAGCTATCAAGTCTCTATGGCTTTTCATTTATGGATCCCTCTCCAATCGAATCACTCTCAGTACTCGAGACAAAGTCAGGACCTGCAATCAGAGACGAGATTTATTTTTTCACAGATAAAGGAGAGCGAGAAGTTGCACTACGATATGACTTTACAGTTGGATTAACCAGATACGCAGCTTCACAAAAATCAATGCGACTGCCAGCTAAACTCTCTAGTTTTGGTGGTGTATTCCGATACGACGAGCCACAAAAAGGAAGATACCGATATTTCCACCAGTGGGATATTGAAGTTTATGGCAAGCCAGGATTGGAATCTGAAGCTGAAATTATAGAATTTACATCCAGACTATTTGATTCACTATTACTCAAAGACATTACCATTGATATCAACCACAGAGAGCTAGTAGAGTCATTTATCACCAGAACCTTTGATGCACATGAACCAATTTTTGTAGCTGATATTTTACGTGCAATAGATAAGATACAAAAAAAATCAAAACAAGAAATTCTGGATGAGTTTCAAGACAAATATGATAAAACAAAGCTAGAAAAAATTCTAGAGTTTGCACAAATCAAAGGTACAATCAAAGAGGTGGAACAAAAAATAGACACTAGTACCTTGGATGGCTGGGATTCACTAAAGCAACTATTCGACTCTTTAGAGAACAGAGGAGTATCCAATGTTAGAATTAATTTCGGTATAGTTCGAGGATTAGATTACTATACAGGAACTGTTTTCGAGGTATTTGATAAAAATTCCAAACTTGGAGCACTAGCTGGTGGCGGACGATACGATTCACTACCAAAAGCCTTTGGCAGAGAAGACATTGGAGCTACAGGTGTTGCAGGAGGGGTGGAGCGAATCATACTAACCATGCAAGAGCAAAATATTATCTCAGATGTAACAGAACCACGAGTGTCAGTACTATACACTAATGAGGAGATGCAAAAAGTTGCAATGAGTATAGCATCTTTGCTTAGACTGGCAAACATTCCAACTAATGTAGATCTAGCTGGCAAGCCATTAAAGAAACAAATGGAACAAGCTGGAGATTCACGATTCTGCATTATTGTTGGCCCAAAGGAGCTAGATGACGGCAAAGTTGTACTGCGAGACATGAAGTCAGGTGAGGAATCACAAGTAACTATAGAAACAATTACAGATGATCCAAAATCAGTTCTTAATTTAGAAAAGCCCTAGTTAGCATCATAATCTCAGGACCTGTAGTCATGGAACCAACTACCATAGCGTGATTGTTTACCAAAATCCCAGATTCCACATACGGCACCCCACCATTAATTGTACACTGCTCCAACTTTACACCCAAAACATCTGCAAACATTTTCATATCCTTCTCATCAGCTTCTGGATGAACCACAGCACCTGTGTTATTTGCAACCATCAAAGAGCCTGTTACATTTAGTCCTGCAATTCGTTTTTGAACTACCTCCACATCAAGTATTTGGTGGATGGTCTCACAATCAGACCTTGATAACCATGGAGATACAACTGCACCTTTGTCGTTACAACAAATCACATTGCCCAAAGCCGTATACTTTGAATCAAGCACACCAATCTCAAGACCCGTCTCTTTTTTGTAAAAATCAAACTCTTCTTGGTATGCAGTCATTGGTAGTAACATTCCATGATTATTCAGGCATAGTAGTGCACCCATCAGTCTAGTGTTTGCAATTGATGTGTACAAAGGTTCTGCTTCTAAATATTTTGCAAGTTTTTCTGCTTTAGTTTCGGCAAACCCCATTGGCAGCAAAACATAATCATCATTTGTAGCAATGTATACTCCAATGTTTGGTCCTCGATACACATCGAACTTGAAAATATCCAACTATTGAAATCTACATTCAATCGATATGAACGTAAGGGATCTATAGTAACAAAACTATACCAACAATTCCTAGGTTTTATAGATCTTTTCTGATTCTGGCCTAGCTTTAAATAATATCTCAATCTGATTGGGTTTATGCCTATAGCAGAAGATTTCCCAGCAGGTCTAGAACCACTAGGAAAGATTAACCATTCAGATGGTGATCATTATCACGTCGTATGGGGTCCAGGAAGAAAAGATGACGCAGCAAACAACGATGAGGTTAAAGCCGCATATGCTGCAAGAAATGAAGAACTAGTACCATTGGGTGTTTCAGGAACAATGGTTGCAGTAGATTGGGACTCGTGTGTTGCAGATGGTGCATGCATTGAGGCATGTCCAGTTCAAGTATTCCAGTGGTATAGAACTGAAAAAGATATTCCTGCTAAAGATGTAGTTGGACAAACCTTTGCCGGTACTGGCAGTACTGAAAAGGACCAAAGAAAAGACTATTCAGACAAAGCAGACCCAGTTCGAGAACATGACTGTATTTGGTGTATGGCCTGCGTATCTGTATGTCCTCCACAAGCAATCAAAGTCGATCAATCAAACCAAGAACATCACGATAAAGCAGCATAGAAATTCAATTTCTGCAAATTTTCATAAAATTATTTTTCAAATCTACCAATCATTGCCAATGGATGGATTAGGCCAGATTAATTCTATCTATATTTAAATAATAATTGGATGGTAATTATTTCATGGCAGATTTAGTAATAGCTGAAGACTTTTTTCACGACAAAAAACCAATAGGAAAGACTAGTCATAGCGATGGCGAGAATTTTCATTGGATTTGGCCTGTAAATACCGGAAGCGATGGAGCTGCATTCTCTAATGATGAAGTAAAAGCAGCATATGCTGAACATGGAGATACACAAGTTCCATTAGGTGTTCACGGTACTACAGTTGCAGTTGATTGGGATTCATGTACTGCAGAAGGATCTTGCTTTGGTGTTTGTCCAGTTCAAACCTTTCAATGGTATAGAACCGAACAAGATATTTCAGCAGCAGATTGTCTCGACAAAACTTTTGACGGAACTGGTCTTACAGAAGCAGAAGAAAGACTAGACAAAAGTGACAAGTCACAACCAATCAGAGAACATGATTGTACTATTTGCATGGCTTGTCAAGAAGCATGTCCACGAGGCGCTATCTTAATTGATCAAGCTAACATGGAATTCCATGAGAAAGCAGCAGGTACATACGTCAAGATGGCAGGCAGCGGCGGTCCACACTCGCACGATTAAAGAAATTTTTTCTTTTTTCTTATTTTTCTAATTTTCCTCAACAGATTTTAATCACTATATTTTATCAAACTTTGCAGAGGTCGCCTAGCCCGGTAGGGCGCGGGCCTTGAGAGCCTGTGTTCGCAAGAACGCGGGGGTTCAAATCCCTCTCTCTGCGTTATTCTATACTTGCAAGTTCTGCAAGTAACGCTGATAATTGAATCTCGGGATTTGCTCCAACTAGAATTCTATAATCATACTTTGCAATTGATTCCAAAATTTTAGCGAGTTTTTCGTGTTTTGATTTAAAGACTGCAGCGTTTAGATATTTTAGAAAATCAGATTCACTCATGCCATACACTTTGATTAGTTCAATCATTTTTTCTCGTGCATCTGTAATTTTTCCTGCCAATGCCATTTTGAGAACCTCATCAACATCAGAAGTTTTAGACAGTCCAGCTGAGGCCTTTACGTTTTCCTCAGTAATATCCCCAATACTTGCAGTTGCCTGCATAAGATTAATTGCATGTCTCAAGTCTCCCTCTGAGTAATCATAAATTTCCTTTAGACCCTTTTTGTCTGCCTTTATCTTTTCTTTTTTGGCAATATCTGATAATCTACCAATCAAGTCTTCTTCAGGGATGGTAGTAAACTTGAAGGTAGCACACCTGCTTTGAATTGGGTCGATAATCTTTGAGATATTGTTCGCAATTAGGATAAATCTACAAAATTTTGCAGTGTCTTCTATTATTCGCCTTAATGCAGTCTGAGCATCATTTGTCATCTCATCTGCCTCATCTAAGATAATTAATTTGAAAGGAGCATCTGCCATTCCTGCAAATCTAGTGAATTTCTTTACTCGCTCTCTTACCATTCCTATTCCTCTTTCATCTGATGCGTTTAGCTCCAAAGTGTATTCTTTGGCATATTCCCCAAGAACTTGACGTGAAATACAAATTGCAGCAGTCGTTTTGCCAACTCCGGCAGATCCGGAAAACAACAGGTGTGGCATGTCTGCAGGCTTTGCGATCAAGGCCTCAAGGCTACCAACTATTTCAGTTTGGTTTACCAGTTCTGAGAGTTTTGAGGGACGATACTTTTCAACCCACATGCCTGTTGATAACATGTTTACCCAGAGTGAACGTCCCCTAAATAAATCGAAATTAGTAGGATCAATTGATCTAACTAAATGGTGAATAGAATTTATCGATCCGATACATCAGGATCCAATTGGCAAAAAGGGATCTCAATGGAAATAGAAGACGTAGGGAAATTGCATGAGATCGGAAATGGTCTAAAGGATACCAAAGTTACCCTATCCCAAGATGTCAAATTCAATGTTGCCAAAACCAGCGTTGATGGAGTAACAGGCGAGGTCATGAACATTCCTCAATGGATCGGACAGATTCTCTCAGATAATAAACTCGGAGAACTAGATTCTACTGATATGGTAACTGAACTCAAGCAAGCATTATCCAAAGAAAAGATGGTAGGAGAATACCAAGTATCAACTCTAGAGCCTCACTTTTACATTAAACTAAAACGACACATGAAAACATTACAACGAGAAGAATTTAATCACGTTGAAAGCATGTTACTTGAATTATTTAGAATGAGAAGAGGCAAGCTTGTTAAACTTGCAGACTCTACCAAACTAAGTTCTGATTTATACAACAAGATTACAATAGAGGAGGGTGTTTTCTTTAAAACAATTTATGATAATAGCAAAAATTTTGAAAAACAAATAAAGAGTGGGTTAAATGAGTAGGGTTCAAGCTAGTACCTATACAGAGTCTGCTTTATCAGATAGGGTAAAGGACTTTCTAACTAGATTCAAAGACAGACATGGCATCTACAAGTATGTAGAGGCAATCGATGAGATGATGCCAAAAAATTCAAAGTATATTGTAGTTGATTACAATGATCTTGTAGTAGAGCCAGAACTTGAAAGAATATTCTCCGAAGATCCTGATAGACTCTTTACGGCATTCTCTCGTGCAATAAAAGAAGCTCTACAAACTAGATTCTCAGATTATGCAGAGAAAATTAAAGATGAAGTTAGAGTTAGACTAATCAACTATCCATCACAACGTAGTCTCAGGCAAATCAATTCTGAAACAATTGGATACATTACAAGTGTTTCTGGAATGGTAGTTCGAGCATCCGAGGTAAAACCACTTGCAAAGGAGTTAATCTTTGTATGTCCTGATGAACATCAAACCAAAGTGATTCAGCTAAAGGGAATGGATGTAAAGATGCCAATAGTATGTGAGAATCCAAATTGTAAACATCGAGACTTTGAGTTAAAGCCTGAGGCAAGCAAATTCATAGATTTTCAAATTATACGATTACAAGAACTTCCAGAAGACCTTCCGCCAGGACAGCTTCCTCACTATATTGACGTAACAATTAGGCAGGATCTAGTAGATAATGCAAGGCCAGGGGATAGAATTATTCTGACAGGTATTGTAAGAATAGAGCAAGAGTCAGTTGCCGGCGTCCCAAGAGGCCAAAGTGGATTATACAGGTTAAGAATTGAAGGTAACAATATAGAATTTTTAGGTGGAAGAGGGACTAAATCCTCTAGAAAAATACAAAGAGAAGAAATTGCACCTGAAGATGAAAAATTAATTCGAGCGCTGGGTGCATCTCCTGATGTATATCAGAGATTAATTGATTCATTTGCACCACACATTCAAGGACATTCGCTAATCAAAGAGGCAATCTTGTTGTTAATTGTCGGCTCCAACCAACGATTATTGGGTGATGGAAGTAAGATTAGAGGTGACATTAACATATTTTTAGTAGGTGATCCTGGTACTGCAAAAAGTGAGATGCTAAAGTTTTGTGCAAGGATTGCACCAAGGGGACTATACACATCTGGTAGAGGTTCCACTGCAGCAGGACTTACAGCAGCTGTAGTAAAAGACAAAACAGGAATTATGATGTTAGAGGCAGGAGCCGTGGTGTTAGGTGACCAAGGATTGGTGTGCATTGATGAATTTGATAAGATGAAACCTGAGGATAGAAGTGCATTACACGAAGTTATGGAACAACAATCTGCAAGCATTGCAAAAGGTGGTATTGTTGCAACACTCAATGCAAGAACATCAATTTTAGCAGCAGCAAACCCAATGTATGGCAAGTATGATCCGTTCAAAAACATTACAGAAAATGTAAACCTACCAATTCCATTGCTTACAAGATTTGATTTGATTTTTGTAGTACGAGATATTCCAGCTAGAGAAAAAGATGAAAAGATTGCACGCCACATTATTGATTTACACACTCCGCAAGGGACAGACCAGCGTTCGGTAATTGATGTTGATTTGCTAACAAAATATCTCTCCTTTGCAAAAAAGTCTGCACCAAATTTGACAAAAGAAGCAGAAGAGAAGATTCTTGAATACTATTTGAGTATGAGAAACGTAGAATCCGAAGAGATGATTACAGTTACCCCAAGGCAACTGGAGGGCATTATTAGGCTCTCAACTGCTCGTGCTAGACTCCTCATGAAAGACCAGGTAGATGGAGAGGACGCAGATCGTGCTATCTTTCTAATCAAATCAATGTTAGAGGATGCAGGAGTTGATGTAAACACTGGCAAAGTGGATCTAGGAGTTTTACAAGGAAGACCACGAAGTGAGGTCTCAAAAATGCAACTCTTCATGGATGTTCTAAAAGGTCTTGAAGGTGAACACAAAGCTTCTGTTGAAGAAAAGACATTTGTCAAGGAATTAGAAAAGACTGAAAAGTTTACAGAAGAAGAAGCTAGAAACTATATAAGAAGAATGTTGCGCGAAGCATCTATTTATGAATCAAAACCAGGTCATTATAACCGAGTATGAATGTAGAGAAACTAGATCTTCCCGAGTCTGCAATTGAATTTTTAAAATCAGAAGGATTTACAAAACTATATCCACCACAAGCTGAAAGCATAAAGGCCGGACTCTTAAAGGGAAAAAGTGTTTTGGTATCAGCTCCCACTGCAAGTGGCAAGACACTGATTGCAACTCTTGCAATGATTAGTTATCTTTCAAAAAATAAAGGCAAGGTGATATACCTCAGCCCCCTTCGAGCATTAGCTGCTGAAAAATTTTTAGAGTTTAAAAAATTTGAAAAACTAGCAATTGGAAACAAAATAAAGGTAGGAATTTCTACTGGTGATTTTGACAATGCTGAAAAAAAATTAGAGCAAAATAATATATTAATTTTAACAAATGAAAAGATGGATTCTATAATTAGACATTCAGCTGATTGGGTTGATGAAATTGGTCTGGTGATTTCTGATGAGGTACATTTGATTGGTGATGAGTCCCGTGGACCAACACTTGAGATGATTCTAACTCAGCTAAAAAGACTAGAACATAAACCACAAATTCTGGCTCTTAGTGCTACAATTACCAATTCAGATGAGCTTGCAACTTGGCTTGGATGTGAGCTTGTGGAAAGTACATGGCGGCCAGTACCGCTATCTGAGGGAGTATACGATGGAGGGATTGTAACTATGAAAGATGGCTCTACCTTTGAGGTACCAAATACTATACGTGGAACCCCAATTGATTTAGGCGTGCAATGTGTCCAGGAAGGTGGTCAATCCCTTATTTTTGCAGAAACCAGAACTCGCTCCAAATCCTTGGCAACAAAGGCAGTAGATGTAATTGGACAACTCTTGAAAAAAAAAGAACTAATTGAACTAGAAAAAGTCTCAAAAAAAATCCTTAGCACCAATGAGCACACTGATCTTGTAAAGACACTTGCAATTTTAGTAAAGAAAGGAGTTGGGTTTCATCACGCAGGACTAAATCAATCTTGCAGACAAATCATAGAAACTGAATTTCGAAAGGGAACAATAAAGCTGCTATCCTCCACACCAACTTTGGCTGCTGGTGTTAATCTTCCGGCAAGACGTGTTGTAATTTCAAACATTAATAGATACAACGCAAAAGTTGGGGCAAACAGACCAATCAGTATTCTCGAGTATAAACAACTTTGTGGACGAGCAGGTAGACCGCAATACGACAAGTATGGTGAATCAATAGTTGTTGGAAATGGAAATGGTGAGGCAATAATTGAACACTATCTGAATGGAGAGCCAGAACCAATAGAATCAAAAATTACCGATGACAAGTCATTAAGAACACATATTCTAAGTGTAGTTGTAACAAATCCTGGGATCAAAAAAGAAGAGATTCTAGACTTTTTTTTGCAAACATTAGGTGGATTACAATCAAGAAGACCAACCATAAAGTTTGCAATAGATATTGCGTTACGTTTTTTGTCAAGTGAGTTTTTGATAATAAAAAAAGGTGAACGATATGCAGCTACCGAATTTGGAAAAAAAACATCAATGCTGTACATAGATCCATTAACTGCAACTCATTTCCGAGATTCAATAGAAAATGTTTCAAAGAAAAAAAAGCACACCTTTGGATTTTTACATGTAATTACAAACGCTGAGGAATTTTTCCCAAAGTTCACATTGCGAAACAAAGATTTTGAGGCAGCCAGTTTGATGATAGAAAACCACTCATCAGAACTATTAGAGCCCATTTCAGAGTATGATTGCTCACGAAGCCTTATTGCCTTACAGTCATGGATTACAGAATCCTCAGAAACTGCCTTATCCGATAGCCTTGGAACAGAGTCAGGGGACATGCATAGGATGGTAGAGAATGCAAATTGGCTAATTTACTGCCTAAGGGAGATTGCCAAACACGTGGAAAGAGCAGATTTGCTAGAAGAATTTGAGGATCTAAGGCGACGAGTAGTATACGGAATTAGAGAAGAACTATTAGATTTAGTAAAGGTAAAGGGAATAGGCCGAGTAAGGGCAAGAGCACTTTTCAAACACAAGATAAAGACACTAGATGATTTAGCAAAGATTCCGGTAAACAAATTAGCGGAAATTGATAAAATTGGTTTAACCCTTGCAGATAACATAAAGTCTGAATTAAAAAAAGTTAGATATTGACTGAATTAATTATTCCCGCAATTGTTTCTTGTGTGATTGCCTTTCTTACTGTATATCTAACCACTCCTCTACTGATAAAATTTCTACACAAACGAAATTACACGGTTTTGGATGTCAACAAAAAAGAAAAGGTGATGATTCCAAGGCCTGGTGGTCCATCAATTATTGCGGGAATCCTTGTATCTGAAGTTGTACTGTATGCATTTTTTCAAATGAATGAAATTTTAGCAATAATGATTACGAGTTTTATCGCATTTGTAATTGGATATGTAGATGACAGAAAAGTTATGGGTGGATGGTTCAAACCAATTGCACTAGCTATTGCTGCAACACCTATAATTTTTCTGGGAGCATATGATTCAGATTTGGCATTTCCATTATTTGGTGAAGTACAAATTCCAATTTTATATTTTGCAATAATTATATTTATGATTCCAATTACGGGAAACACTATCAATTCAATTGATGTCCTTAACGGAGTTTCAAGTGGGTTTATGACTATAGCAAGTTTTTCCCTAAGCATTGCATTGTTTATTTTACAAAACTACGAGATGGCAATTATCAGTTTGCCATTGGGTATGGTTTCATTGGCGTTTTACAAATTTCACAAAATTCCAAGCAAAATATTTCCTGGAGATTCTGGAGCGTTGACTTTGGGGGCAATGTATGGTGCCATTGCAATTGTAGGCCAGGTAGAAATTATTGCAGCTGTGGCCATTTTACCTGCTGTAATAAACTCGTTTTTGTTCCTGGCAAGCATGAAAAAGATTGTGGAACATAGGCAAATCAAAGGAAAACCAGTAGAGCATACTGAGGATTTCAAACTAAAGGCAACTGATGATAAGACTGCTCCAATTACCCTAGTTCGAATAATTCTTGCAGGCGGTCCAATGTCAGAAAAACAGATAGGATTTCATATTTTCAAATTGAGTATATTTTCTGGAATTCTTGCAATCATTACTGCAATACTAATGGGAGTATCACTATGATTGGGTTATTTGGATTTTTGTTTGCAATGTGGATTTTAATTCTTATTGGCGGGGGAATTGTGGTTACCATATTAGGTCCTATTTCGATTACTGGATTTGGTGATCTCAATTGGATAATATCTTCAATCATTAAAGGAGGAATCGCAGTTAGTCTGGTTATAATTTGGATTTTTATTTTATTAAAGATAAAAAACTGGATATTCACAAAAGAAATTAAGACCTAGGTTTCTTTCCATTTTCTTTGTTTTTTATCATACTCTTCTCTAGTGTATCTTATGGTTGCAGGTACTCCGATTACTACAGTATTTTCTGGAACATCTCTTGTTACTACTGCACCCATTGCAACAACACTATTTTTTCCAATAGTTACTCCAGATTTAATTACTGCTCGTGCACCAATTATTGCATTATCCTCAATTGTAACTCCAACCATTTTGTTACACATTGGATAAGGATCATTTGTTAATACCGCAGCAGGTCCAATGAAGACATTTTTTCCAATTCTAGAAAGTGGCGGAATGTATGCCTGTCCTTCTATCTTTGTATTCTCGCCAATCTTGACGTCATAATCAATGTGAGCAAGAGAGCCAATCGTTACGTTATCACCAATCTCCACATCATCGCCGACGTATGAAAAATGCCAAATCTTAACATTCTGACCAATTTTTGCTTTCTCTGAAATAAAATTAGTTACCAACTAAATCACAAGTGCCATGGATTTGCGTTTTTAATAATTTTTTCAGGTAATTCCTTTTGGTATTTTTTAAGAAATTCAATTTCTAGTTTTTTGTCTCGAAGCTCATCAGGAAGCATTATTGGAATTTCTTCAATAATTGGATAAAATCTGGAACATTTTGGGCAAAATAGTGCCCCCTCAGAGACAACATTGTCTTTTTCTTTAATTTCGTACAATTCCAATGGGTGGCTTTTGTCAATAGGACAGGCCAGAATATCCATCATTGTCTTATTCATTTTAGATCCAGATAGATTGGCACCCCTTTTTGACTAGATAAAAGTGCTGCCTCGGCAATCTTTGTAACATTTACTGCCTGTTGTGGTTCTACGACCAAATCATTTTTCCCTTCCATTGCTCCAATAAAATTTTGAATTTCTAATAACAGGGGTTCTTTTTGCTCTGTTCTTGGAATTTCTGTTTCATCTTTTTTTTCTATTTTAATTTCTTGAGAAATAAAATCCGAAACAATTATTGCATCAGTACATACAGCGCTAAATGTTCGTATTTTTTTTGGTGTAATCCAGTTGGAGGAAATAATTGCAGTCTTGTTATCAGCATAACCTAGCATTATGCTTGCAAAATCCTCATGTTCATGATTAATTTTCCCAGACCTTGCAAATACAACGTATGGCATCTCATCAAACAACCAGTTAGCTGTATCAATATCATGAACTGAAGTGTCATAGATAATTCCAACATCTTTGATGTGAAGAGGCATTCGATTCTCACGATGAAATTCAAGCATTACAAGTTGACCATATTTTTTTTCCTTGACATAATTTTTCACAAGATCCACTACTGGATTAAATCGTTCAACATAACCACATGTTAGTATAACTTTGTTTTTTTGTGCTAAATCTTTTAATTTCTCACCTTCTGTTGAATCATAGGTCATTGGTTTTTCAACAAAAACATGTTTTTTTGCCTCAATTAGTTTTGTCGCAATAACAGTATGAGTTGATGTTGGTGTTACAACAAAAGCTGCATCAAATTCTTCGGATCTAATCAAATCATCTACTGACTCGTAATGGTTGACAGAATATTTTTCTCCATATTCTTTACTTCTCTCTGCATTTGTATCACAAACTGCAACTAGAACTCCAAGTTGTGACAAAATTCTTGTATGGTTTTTACCCCATCCCCCCGTACCAATTTGAACAATTTTCATCTAGTACACCCCAGTTAACCAATGGGAATATTCATCGTTTTTGTCCATTACAATGTCAGTATATTCATCCATCATCTTTTTAGTAATGTTTCCGGGTTTACCGTTTCCAATTTTTTTACCATCCATTGAGATTATGGGCGTAATCTCAGCTGCCGTACCCGTCAAAAAAATCTCGTCTGACACAGTTAATTCACTTCTGGTAACATCTTTTTCTAAAACCTCAATGTCAAGATCTTTCCCAATTTTAATAACGGAATCTCGTGTAATCCCCTCAAGAGCTGAAGAAGATAAGGTAGGCGTTATTAGTTGACCGTCTCTTACGATAAAGATATTCTCCCCCGGGGCTTCGCTTACATTTCCTTGGTGATCAAGTAAAATTGCTTCATCATATCCATTTTTTTTTGCTTCTTGGGTTGCAATAATTGAATTTAGATAATTTCCTCCCATCTTGGCTTGAGGTGGGGTTGACATGTCTGAAAATTTTCTCCATGATGACACGCCTGCAGTTATTCCATTTTTATTAAATAAATCACCAAAAGGAAATGAAAAAATTGCAACACTGGTTGGAGCTTTTTCTGTTACGTGAAGATTTATTCCATAATCTCCAATAAAATAAAATGGTCTTATATAACACGATTTTTTTATCTTATTTTTTTTGCATATCCCAATGATAGCGTCACTTATTTCTTTGTCAGAAAAATTAAGTGAAATATTATAAAATTGTCCTGATCTTCTAAATCGCTTTACATGTTCTTCTAACCTAAAAACAAAAAGATTTTTTTTATTCCAGTATGCCCTAATTCCCTCAAAAATTGATGTTCCGTAATGTATTGCATGTGTTGTAATGGGAACCTTTGCTTTATCTAATGTAACAAATTTTCCATCAAACCAAACATATTTTGAAAGTGGAAGACTCACGAAAAAATCTCAATGTCTTTAGTACTTAATCTATTCGGACCATCCTTCGATGGGAAACTTCATTCCTAATACACGTCTAGTTTTGTCCTCTAATTTTGAATATTTTTCAATTACATCCCAGTTCTCCTCAATAATTTTTCCTACTCCTTCAGGAACATCTTCCTTCCAATCTAATTTTTTACCCAAGACAGTTTCATACATTTTTTCCTTAACTGATGCAGCAGAAAGTGATTTTCTTTCTCCTACTTTTGGTTTGAGTCTGTATAATTTCAGCATGTATCCTTCGGCTTTGTCTCCGGTGTATGAGAAATAATCTCCCTTTACTCCATTGAGAATCTTTTTTCGTAATTTCCAAGATTTTAGGGACAAAAGTGGTGGCAAGTATTTTTTGAAGGGTGCCTCAAAGGTATAATCATCTGTAATCAAAACCGAATCACCAAATACAGATTCAATCATATTTTTTCGAACCTCAAAATTAAATGGAAAACTTTTACTGGTTACCTCCTTTTCCCCCAACTTGAAAACCACGGGCATAACTTTTACAGTATCTGCATCCTTCTTTAGTTGATTAATTATTTCAATATGGGCGTTGGTTAGCGGATTCAGATGTGCTAGATATAGGATTGTTGTCAACCATCAATGGCTTAAAAGGGCTCATATTTCAATGATTTACTTTCTTGTTTTGACTGAAAAAATTCTAAAAAGAAACATGCTAATTTTACCAAATTTCCTAAAAGATTAATTTTAAAAAATAAAAATGACTATCCGTAGGACTCATCCTTGACTTCAAAGCTTCCATCTTCACGTTTGTTGTGATAAGTGACAAATCCTCTTGGGGTTAAAAAGTCCATTACTCCATCGATTGTTCCTTGCCATCCACAACAGTAGAATATTGTATTTTCTTTTGTAATTTTATCACCAACTAATTCTTCTAGTGGAGAAATGCCATTGTCTCTTGGTCTAAGAAAAGTTTCAACTCTACCTACTTGACCAGACCATGATCTGTTAAACCACTCTTGTGGTCTACTAATTGCTGCTCTATATTTGAAATTCCAGTTTTCCTTTCCTTTCTCAATACTCTTATTTTCTAAATCAGATAACAAATCTTTGTAACTCAACTCATCGACATAACTCGCACCATGAAGGACAACAATTTCTCTTTTATCTCCTACTGCATGAAGATGTTGTGCAAAGCTTACAAATGGTGCTATACCCGTTCCACCACCGATACAAACAATGCGTCTCATATCTTTTTCTCCATTTGGAAGTGTATCGTTAATTAAAAGTGCCAAACCTGTAGGTTTTAACCACTTTATTTTCCCATTTTCTTTTGCATTGAATAATTGCGTAGTTAATCTACCTGGGAGTGGTTTTCTAACCCATCTAATTACAAGCTCAACATAATCTCGGTTTTCCGGATGTGATGCAATTGAATACGCTCTTCTGACAATCTTATCATTTTCAGCAGGATTTGGTAATCCTAATGTGATGAATTGTCCTGCTTTGTATTCTGGTACTGGACCCTCATCAGGAACTATTCTGATTATTACGAGATCCTCTTTTAATAATTGAATATACGTGATAGTTGCCTCATTATCTACTACCATACAGTTCAATCCACTAAATATGCGGTTAAATATCTTGTGCTAATTTTTTTTAAAAAATTTGTACAAACCGCTAAACGTTAATAACCAATTTGGAAAATCTAATTCGGTCAGAACACTGACAATTGGGCCGGTCGTCTAGTCCGGTAGGATAGGTGCATGGCATGCATCGGATCGAGGGTTCAAATCCCTTCCGGTCCACTTTTTTTTAATTTAATAATTAGCTGTTCCAATTCACGATCTTTTTCTTTTGAAATTTCTAAAATTTCATTCTCAGAAATTTCACCTTCAAGATCAATCAAAGCTTGTAAGGCACTTTTTCTTACTTCAAGGTTAGAATCTAAAATACAGTTGTGAACTATTTTTTTTGCTTCTTTTGCCCCAAGATGTCCTAAAGCACCTAATGCGCAAGATCTTACAACGGAACTTTCATCGTTTACGAGATCAATGATTACAGAAATTGCACTAGTGTCATTTCTATTTGCTAAAACCAAAGCAACAAATCCTCTAATGTTTTTACTCGGATCATTCAGACTTTTAATTAACACATTTCCAATTTTATTTTTATTTAAAATCAGGGAGCTAAATGCTTCTCCTCTCACTTTTATATCTGAATCATCTAAACAACTTATCATTTTTTTTATAATTTTAAAATCATCAGTAAATTCAAGTATTTCCAAAATTTTGATTTTATCTTCACTAGTTCCAAATTCTAGAATTTCAAATTCTTGACCCAATTTAGTATTCTAATATCCCCATCATACTAATAATAATTACATTTTTTTGAAATCTTATTTTTCCACACAAAAAACTGCTTCTAGCTTTAAATTATACTTAAATATTGAAATCTTCATGTCAAACGAAACAAGAGACACAATATTCATTGGTAAGAAGCCTTTGATGGCCTATGTTACATCTGCCCTAATTCAATTGGCAAACATACCTGCTGTTCACATCAAAGCCAGAGGACTCAGCATTGGACGTGCTGTAGATGTTGCCCAAATCATTGCACGCAAAACAGAAACTGCGGGATATGCTATAGGTGAAATCAAAATCGACTCCGAATTATTAGAGTCAACAGACGGTAAAAAAAGAAATGTTTCAACGATAGAAATTGAAGTAAAAAGAACACAAAATTAATTCCTTTTTACTTGTAATTTTTTATTTTTATTCTCTTTTTGCAAATCTGTACTTTTTCTCTAGTTTTCTAAACTTTGGCAATTCAACCAAATCATTGAATTGATCAAAGGTCACAACCTTTTGTTTAAATTTAGCAGTAGTTCCAGTCTTTTTTAGCTCTTTTAGAATATTCATTGTTGCATAACTATTTGCAAATAATACTGATAAAGGATACAAAATTATGTTAAATCCCATCTTATGTAAGGCATCTGCAGAATTTAGGGGAGTCGCACCACCCTCAATCATGTTTGCAACCAGCGGTGCTTTGATTGACTTTCCGATTTGTTTCATTTCGTCAATTGACCTGGGTGCTTCAATAAAAACAGCATCTGCTCCTGTTTTTTTATTTTGTAATCCTCTCTCTATTGCATTATCTAATCCTTCAGTAGCTCGGGCATCTGTTCTTGCAACAATAATGAACTCTTTGCTTTGTCTTGCATCAATTGCTGCACCAAGTTTTTCAGTATACTCTTCTTGTGATATTACTTCTTTTCCTTGCATATGACCACATCTTTTTGGCCATCTTTGATCTTCAAGAAAAATTCCAGAAGCTCCGGCAGCTTCTAACTCTTGAACCAATTTCCAAACACTTAGGGCATTACCATAACCTGTATCTGAATCAACAATTACTGGAACCGAGACTGCTCGACATATTCTTCTTGCATTATCAACCGTCTCTGTTGCTCCAATAAATCCATAATCGGGCATTCCAAACAAAGTAGCTGAGGTACCATATCCTGTTTGAAACATTGTTTCAAAACCAACTTTTTCTGCAATTTTTGCCCCGATTGCATCATAGACACCAGGGATTACAATTGGCTTTTTTGAATTTAACATCTTCCTGAGGTTTGCCATAAAATTAATTTGATTTAGGATTATTTATGATTTAGACCTCCAATTTTGTAAGATTTTAGGATTTTTCAACAATTTTCCTTTAAAGTGTTAACGAATTTATCGACGGTCAGTAAAAAGATAATTTTCTCCTTTGTAGGCATAAAGTTGCAATATTTTTATAAAATATGAAAAAGAAGATTTAGTTTTGTTTTTTTCATTATGTGTGATTTTTTTTATTTCAGGTTAGCTAGGGCAATATCCTTATTGAATAATATGTTGGAATCATTTGGATTAATTTCCAACGCTCTGTCATAACATGCTATAGCATCTTTGAATCTCTCAAAAAAACAAAAGGCAACGCCCTTGTTGGATAAGGCGTTCAAATCTTTTGGATTAATCTGCAAGGCTCTGTCATAATATATCATAGCTTCTTCATGGTTTCCGAGTCTAGCTAAGGCGACACCCTTGCTAGATATGGCATTAAAATGATTGGGATTAATTTCCAAAACCTTGTCATAACATGCTATAGCTTCTTCATGGTTTCCAAGTCCGGATAATGTAAGTCCCTTATTGTATGATGTATTCATGTGATTTGGATTAATTTTTAGCGCTCTGTCATAATATATCATAGCTTCTTTGTGGTCTCCAAGGACGTTCATTGCAAAACCCTTGTGATACAATGTATCAAAATCATTTGGATTAATTTCCAACGCTCTGTCATAAAATGCTACAGCTTCTTCATATTTTTTCAATTTACCTAATGCAAGACCCTTGTGATACAATGTATCAAAATCATTTGGATTAATTTCCAAGGCCTTGTCATTTTCTATTACAGCTTCTTCAATTTTTTCCAATTTATCTAATGCAACATCCTTGCTAGATAATGCATTCAATTCAATTGGATTAATTTCCAAGGCCTTGTCATTTTCTAT
>DATKZR010000154.1:0-12450 GCA_035527875.1 Nitrosopumilaceae archaeon
AACTCCAGTACTTTTTGAAAAGACATTTCCACATAACTTGCAAACCCGTAATTCACTTAAACTAGCCATGCCAGATATT
The DNA here is from genome assembly GCA_035527875.1 of Nitrosopumilaceae archaeon. Lineage (GTDB taxonomy): Archaea > Thermoproteota > Nitrososphaeria > Nitrososphaerales > Nitrosopumilaceae > Nitrosomaritimum. The sequence continues at coordinate 80 of DATKZR010000154.1, forward strand.
CTAAACTCATTTTAAATAAAAGATAAAGATGATTACTAATACTGAAATTACACTAAAATATCTTGATTCAATTTGGTAGAGTCTGTTTATTCAAAATTAGCAGATTAATGATGATAAAAAGATAAAAAAAGAGGTTATTGAACTGAAATAGATTTTTTCTTTGGAACAGAAGTTGGTTTTGATTTTGGAAGCGTTATGTCTAATACTCCATCAGTGAGTTTTGCCTTTACGTTTCCTGAAACCACGTTTTCAGACAAAGGCAAGGTTCTAAAGTATGAAACATGACTTCGTTCTTTTCTAAGATAGTTCTTTTTCTTTTCTTCTGATTCTTCTTTGTGTTCTGCTGATACCACAAGTGAGTTATCTGCAACTTCAAGTTTGATCTCGTTCTTTTTTACGCCTGGTACATCCATTTTTACCCGAAATTGATTTCCTTCATCAATTACATCACATGATGTTTGGGGCATATGGGGCATTTTTGGAAAGTGGATTGAAGGAAATGACGAAAATGCTTTTTCCATATCTCTTCGAAGATTTTCAATTGACTTGTCAATGTCCATCCAGCTTGATGTCATAAATGGTGTTATTCCAGTGCTCTTTTTTTGAGATTTTGATTTTGCCATGTACTTAATCCAATAATGAGGATAATTAATCTAATAACATGTTTCTCCATTTTGAAAATGACCCACAATCAATATTTTTTAATTCACATATTCCCAAAAAATTAGTTTAAATTAAATTCCAAAAATAACAAGCATATTTTTCAATAGCAATTATTTTCATCTTAAAATTTGTAGCAGCCCCATTATTTTTTGCAGTTATTGGGATCCAAATAGATTTGAGTCAAATTTGGAATATTAGTGGATTGTTGTTTCTTGCATTATTAGCCGTTGCAGTAACCACAAAGATAGTTGGGGCAGGAATACCCTTATCACTTTTGCTCAAGAGTAAAAATAAAGGATTCAAAGTAGGATTTGGAATGGTAGGGAGAAGTGAGGTCGCTTTCATAACTACGGGAGTTGGTCTTTCAAGTGGAATTATCTATAATGAGATTTATTCTACTTTGGCGTTTATTATTTTAATAACTGTTTTCATAGATCCTATTTTGTTGCCGCAAGCATATTCAAAAGAAAAAAATATTGCTAACCAAAATTAGTTAACAAAAATACAACCCAGCTCTAGTCCCAAAAAAAGATCTGTCAATGCACAGTAATTTTTTTTATTTTTTTTAAAATGAAAAATGAAATGTTAACGAGTTTATCTACTATCAGTAAAAATAGTATTCCCCCGTTTCCGACATTAAAACTCACCCTAATCCAGATTATAATATTAAGTTGGTTCGTTGGAAAACGAAAAGAGCTTAGAATCTAATCTTTAGATTCATCATACTTTTCATCTGCTTCATAGTTTTCTTTAAGATCAAGCTCATGTTGTTCTTCTCTCATCTCTTCTTGCTCAGATGCCTTATTTTCAGAATCAGTTGATTTCTCTTTGGTTTTTTTGAATTTATCTAAAAATCCCATAATATTCTAAATATTGTGTGAACTTAAGCGTATTGGAGTTTAGAATCTAATCAATAAACTTGATTGGAGATTTCCGAACTATTCTGACGTTAGTCAATCTGGAAAATTCATTCGTGAAAGGGAGGGATTGCCTTTTTATCGACTGTCAGTAAAAATAGTATCTCAAGTATAATTTTCAGATATTAACAAAACAGGATTAAAACTCAAGCTCTGTGACCATGCTTTCCCAATCTACAACTAGAGCAGAGAAACTTGTCATCTTTGTCCATTGACAAAATTACTTCCTTACAGTCACATTCGGTGCACTGACAATTAACAGTCATCATGTAAAGTTATTCAAACATCTTTGAAATCTGTTTCGTTTTTTCGTCATATCTAAATCTCTAAAAGAGATTCTGTAAAGTTAGACAATTATATCCTTAGATCGTCTTCTAAGGACAATTTTCAAGACCTCAGAGTAGACAAAACTACTAGGGGCAAGAATCAGGATCAACAGCCAGTCAGTTAATTCCAGTGGGATAAAATCAAATATTCCCATCAATACCGGATAGTTCATGAAAAGTAAAACTAACAGCGATTCTCCAATTAGTGAATAAACTAGTAATTTATTTTTAAACAATCCTAAGGCAGGAATGCTATGTCTTAGGGATCTACAAGATATCGCAAAAAATATTTCCTGAAACACAATAAATCCAAATAGCATAGTTCTAGCTTTGCTAACTGCAAATTCCGACCAAGCATTGATTTCAAGAACATACCAAAAGAGAAGTACAGATAAGGATCCTATGAGAATTGTTACTCCGATAAACCATGGCAATGTATTACTGAAGATATTTTCCTTTGGGTCTCGTGGTTTACGACTCATTATATCAGGTTCTGCTGGTTCCATCCCTAATGCTATTGCAGGCAAACCATCAGTTACTAGATTGATGTAAAGTATGTGTTTGGCAAGCAAGGGTAGAGGCCAACCCATCATAATAGAAAATGTGAAAAATATGACCTCACCGATGTTTGAAGGTAACAAAAAAACCAGATATTTTTTGACATTATCCATTATCTGTCTACCTTCCTTAACTGCCGAAACTATACTTGCAAAGTTGTCATCAGCTAGTATGATTGAAGAAGCCTCTTTTGTTACCTGTGTACCTGTAATGCCCATTGAAACCCCAATATCAGCTGCTTTCAGCGCCGCTGCATCATTGATTCCATCACCTGTCATGGTAACTATGTGCCCTTTGTTCTTCAATGCCTGTACAATCTTGTTCTTGTGTTCTGGAGAAACTCTTGCAAATACCTTAATTTTATCAATTTTTCTCTCCAACGTCTGAATATCTATTTCCTCAAGTTCTGTTCCAGACATGCTTTTAGTTTCAGTACCTGCTATGCCAATTTCTTTGGCAATTGCTTCTGCCGTTAGTTTATGGTCTCCAGTTATCATAACAACGTCGATGCCAGCACTTTTGCATTTTGTAATTGCATCAATTACTTCGGTTCTCGGAGGATCCATCATTCCCACAAGTCCAATGAAAGTAAGTTGATTTTCGACATAATCTTCATTGAAGTCATCTGAGTCTATTTTTTTGTATGCAAGTGCTAAGACTCTTAATCCATTTACTGCCATCTCATTATTCACCGAAAGAATCCTTGATCTGATTTTATCATCTAATAGTATAGAATTATGACTAGAAAGGACATTGTTACAGTGCTCAATTACGGTTTCAGGAGCACCTTTCATGAAAGCAAAATGATTGTTATTTTCTCTGTTTATGGTCGTCATTCTTTTTCTTTCAGAACTAAATTGTACTTCAGAAATTCTTTGAAACTCTACATCAAGACTTTCTTTTACCAATCCAACCTTGTTTGCTAGAACAACTAATGCAGCTTCAGTTGGATCTCCTATTGCGATATATTCTCCGTTTGATAACTTGACCTTTGCATCGTTGCACAAGGATGCAGTTTTTGCCAACAAAATAAGATCAGGATCATGAGTATCTAATCCAACAACATCTCCTTCATTGCTGTATCCTGAACCTGTAACATCAGCAAATTTGTCATAAAGATAGATTTTACGTATAGTCATCTCACCTTTGGTTAACGTACCAGTTTTGTCGCTGCAAATTATGGTAGTAGAACCTAGAGTCTCTACTGCAGGTAGTCTTCGCACTATTGCATTTTGTTTTGCCATTCTATACACTCCCACGGCAAGTGAAGCTGCAACGACTGCTGGTAGAGCTTCGGGTATAGCTGCAACAGCAAGACTAATTCCCCAAATCAACATTTCCAGTAATTCGTTTCCACGAAGGAGACCAATGATGCTGATAATTCCAACCACCATCATCATTATTACGCTAATCAATTTCCCTATCCGTTTCATCCTAATCTCAAAGGGCGATTTTTTGATCTCGATACTCTGTACAGCACCTGCAATCTTGCCTAATTCTGTGCTCATGCCAGTAGCAAAGACTACAGCTTTGGCTCTACCGTGAGTCACAGTAGTGATCATGTGGAGGATGTTTTTTCTATCTGCAACAATTGTTTCTTTAGGCAATACGCCACAATGTTTTCCCACGGGAATAGATTCTCCTGTAAGTGAGGCCTCGTTGGTTTTAAGGCCAAAATCTTCAAGAAGGTGTGCATCTGCAGGGACTCTGTCACCGACGGAGACCAAAATTATGTCTCCTGGAACTAGTTCCCTTGCATTGATGATTTTATCTTCTCCACTTCGAATAACACGAACAGTCGCAGCTGCCATTTTCTTTAATGCTGCGATTGCTTTTTCTGATCTGTATTCTTGAACAAAGCCTACTAGGGTAGCAAGAACTACCATTGCAAGTATGACAATCGCATCAATCAGCTCACCAACTATTGCAGAGATTATGGTAGCTGCAAGCAATATTACAATGAGTGTATTTGTGAACTGTTTTGCAAATATGACAAATGGGGATTTTTGTTTTTCTTCTACTATTTCGTTGTAACCAAAAACCGAACGTTTCTCTTGCACCTCACTGTCAGTCAGACCAGAGTCTCGAGTTTGTAAAATTTGTAAAACTTTTTCTTGCGGTAATGAATGCCAATCAGATTTTTTTGGTTCCACAAATTTTGGTTTTAAGATCTTTGAGCTAACCATTCTCCCACTTTTGGCCACAATTGCTCATGTGCTCTCTTACCTGTGCAGAGTCCCACATGGCCAGTTGGAAACTCTATCAACTTCTTATCCTTGCTTCCTATTGCAGAAAGTATGGGTTTACTTGACTCTGGAGGAACTATATCATCTTTGGAACCTATTATATTCAAAACAGGCATTGTAATGTTTTGAAGATTTACTATCTGATCACCTATCTGCAACTTATTTTTTATCAGTAAATTTTTCTTACACATGTCATTAATGATTTCTCGATATACCTCGCCAATTATGGGTCTTCCATCATACAGCCACGTCTCTATCCAAAAAAATCTTAAAATTTCATCAAAGCTTTTGGGCTCACTAAAAAAGATGGGGTATTTTAGAAAAATTTCAACAGGGTTACGCAACATAAATGCCATATTGACAAACCACCCTGGAACGTTTCCCAAAGTATCTACTAATTTGTCCACTCCCAGATGTTCTGTCCAGTTCTCAACAATTTCTCGTTCTTGACTAAAATCCACAGGTGTTGCATGTAAGACTAAATTTTTTACATTTTCAGGATGTGTGGCAGAATAAATGAGAGAAAAGAGACCACCCCAACAGTAACCAAATAATGAAACTTTATCTGAACCCGTTAATTCTTTGATCTTCTCAACTGCATTTTCTATGTACTCGTGTGAATAGTCTTCTAACGTCATTTCTTTATCATAAGTACCTGGAATTCCCCAATCAGTTGCAAAAACATCAAAACCTTGCCGTAAAAGATTATTGATCACACTTGCAGTTGGAATTAAATCCAAAAGGTAATATCGATTAATAAGAGAATAAACTACAAGTAATGGAGTTTTGTGTGTTTTTTTTATAGATTTGTAGTGATGTAAATTAAATTTACCTTTTATTTTAATTTCCTCTGACGGTGTTCGGTTTAAATTATCGCGAAGTGGTTCAACCAATGTACTTCTAAATGATAGCAATTGTTGAAAAAAATCGTGTTTGGTATAACCAGATATTTTTACAATATTTAACCATGCATCTATAAAGTTTGCAAGGCTAGATCCAACATCATCTTCACATAATTTTTGTCTTATTGTAGAATCAAATGATGCTCTCATCATGGTTCGAATTTTTTTGTTATCATTTGTTTTTCTTTCTTCGCTAACAAATGACTTGTAGGATTCAAGTGATGCTTCAAGAAATGCTCTGTCGTATCTTAAAGCAAAATTGTACCAATTGTAATAATAATCAAAATACATTGCAGGAATATTAGACATCATTTGATCTAACCATTGGTTTCCTTATTGTTTGTACCTAACATATCTAAATTCTATTTGTCCTAAATTTATACAAAGACCAAAATACCATTTCTGATACTAGAATATCCAATCATCAGTCTCATCTGGCTGTAATCTTTTATTCTTCTGAAAGTCAAAAAAATAGAAACAAAAGTTAGCAAAAAGTCCATATAGGCAAATTTTGGAGTGAGGCCAACTATGTTTTCTATCATAAACCACATACAAGCACGAACAAATTAATCTCGCAATTCTAACTTTGAGACAATCATGCTAGGACTGACAAAACAGCAAAAAACAGTAGTTCTTGGCTCCTGGCTAGGCTGGTCCCTTGATGGATATGACTTGGTCCTGATGCTACTAGTAATTCCGTTAATTAGTGAGTTATTTTTTCCGCTTGTCAATCCAACCTTTGCATTACTTGCTACATTTGCAGCGTATGTAGTTACTCTGATAATGCGTCCTTTTGGCGGGGCTTTTTTTGGAAATTTTGCAGATAAGTTTGGTCGCAAAAAAACCATGATGATTACCATTATGGGGTTTTCAATTGCCACATTTGCAACGGGATTATTACCAACATGGGAGATGGTAGGATTATTAGCACCAATATTTCTGATAATGTTGAGATTTTTGCAGGGATTCTTTGCAGGTGGGGAGTGGGGAAGTGGTGCAGTCATAACAATGGAGACGGTACCTAAAAAACATCGAGGACTGCTTTCTGGATTTCTTCAAAGCGGCTTTAATTTTGGTTTTGTAATTGCTGCAATTGCATTCCAATTTGCAATAACTGCGTTTCCTGCAGAGCAGTTTGCGGAGATTGGATGGAGAGTAATGTTCTTTACGGGAATTATTCCAGGGCTTGTTGCGTTATTTGTTAGATTTAAAATGAAAGAATCAGAAGCCTGGCTTGCTAAATCAAAACAACATAAAATAGAAAAATCACCACTACGCAAGTTACTTTTTTCAAAACAAGAAAGAACGCGTTTCATTTTTGCTCTGATTTTAATGACAGGATTAATGTTTTCATACTATGCCACAATGGGATTCTTTCCCACATTCTTACAAAATTATATGATTCTGGAAAAAGCTGAAGTTGCATCACTAATGATAGTGGCAACCATTACATCGCTTTGCGGGACAATATTTGCAGGGTATCTAAGCCAGATTATTGGAAGAATGAAGACAATTGCAGTTTTTGCAGCGGCTGCCGCAATACTTGCTATTCCAGTAGTATATGGATTGTTTAATGCAACCACATTTTTTGAAAGAATAATTTTTACAATAATTTTGATCATGGTTGCAACAACAGGGTTTGGCCCAATCCCAGCATTTTTGTCTGAGCGGTTTTTCACTGAAATTCGAAACAGTGCCAGTGGATTTGCCTATAACGGAGGCTTGCTCTTTGGTTCGTGGGCACCTCTGATAGCGGTAAGTTTGTTATCAAATAACGAGAATCTGATACCCTTTTTGCTTGCTGCTGTTATAATTATTGGCTCACTGATAATACTTGTAGGTGCTAAAATCAATCCTGAAACGCGTGATGTTGATCTGATGAAATCTTGATTAATAATAATACAAATGTAAGGATGATATTTTTTAGTCTTTTAATAATGTGAAATTATCAAGACCCACTAAGTGTATGAATTAATTTTTATTTTTCATCCTTCCCAAAAAATAATTTCAGGTTCAAGACTGATAGGATAACTGAATTATTCCTGAATCAAATTTCTTGATGTTCAAAAGTTTTAGTTATTTCTTTTCGGCATCTATCATTAAAACAGGACAGGAAGTGTTTTCAACAATCTTTCTTGATACACTTCCTAGGGTTAAAAGACCTTTGATTCCTTTGAGTTTTCTTCTTTTTGCCATTACAATTAGATCAATTTTTTGATTTTTTACAATTTTTAAAATTTCTTCGGCGGGTAATCCAGTTACCACTTTTAGATGAGACTTTATTTCATTTTTTTGACAGGTTTCTACTCGTTTAGTCATTTCTTTTTCCATGACTGTTTCCATCTCTTTTGTCATCTGTGCAAACTCCCTTTTGATTTTAGTTACTTGTGATGCGTGAAGAGAAAATACTGGAACATGTGGAAAGTCCTCAATTATATGAAGTAAAATTATTTCAGATGAAGATGATTTCCCGATATGAATGGCATGTTTGAGCGCCAAATCTCCTGCAGGAGTAGCTGCATGTGGAACAAGAATTTTTTTGTACAATGTGGTTATTGAATATGGGTATAATATAATGCCATATAGAAATTATCATCAAATGAAATGTTCATTTCTCATCATTACCAAAAAATAATTTCAAAAGTTCAATTTCTTAGAGCCTTGAACCATTCTGGGAGAACAAAGTGGATGTAATTGTTTGATTCCATATCACGGGGACGATTATTTTCAAAATTAATCGTATCTCTTGAAATAAATAGGAAGCATATCCTCTATTCTGCATGAGTAATAAGCAAATTATGGTTTGTTTGGATGGTTCAAAGAATTCTCTGCGAGGATTAGATGCGGCAATTTTGTTTGCAAAACAATCAGATGCTACGATTATTGGCGTTCACAGTGATACGAGCTTTAGTGCATTTTCTGCTGTTCGTGCGCCCATACTCCCAGAGAAAAAATGGACAAATGAAGTGAGAGGGTTAATACATGTTGCAGAGAAAAAAGTAGAGAAAAATAAAATTAAATTTAAAGGAATTGTTATTGGAGGTCATACTTCAGGAATTGATTTAACCACATTTGCTAACAATCCTGCAAACAAGATTGATCAAATTGTTATAGGATCAAGAGGAATGGGATTTCCAAAGGAGTTATTTTTTGGAAGTACATCCAATTTTATCTTACACAAAGCCAATGCTCCAGTAATGATAGTAAAATAAACAAACTGGACATCCTTCCCAAAAAATAATTTTAGATTCAAATCTAAAGAGACTTGAATCATTTTTTGTGGAAAAAATTATCCGATTCCACATCACAGAAATTCACCCACCATTTTGGGGATAAAAATGGACACAGATAGGCGTGAAAATAATTATTTTAATCTAATGACTCTCGCTGAAAACAAGTCATGATTTACTTAATACTTAACGATCATTTCCACCTAATGGAAACGATCAAAAAACTTTGAGATTATAAATTAAGATTTTATGTGCGATAGGAAAAGAAATTTGAAAAACGAAATTAAAATTTGATTTCGTAAGGCTTTTGAATATAAAAGATACTTTCTTTATCACCAAATGAGAATGCTTTTCTTTTTGTGATTCTAATAAAATTGAATTATTTTTAAAAAATTTAACTCTCAATAATGATAAACAACCATACCGTTTTAATCAAAAATTTATCACATGAAAAATACTTTGGAGATTGATTACGTAATTCTTGCCATACATCTTACAGTTGGATTTGCTTTGGTTTATTTTGCCGCAAAAGCTTATCAAAAAACAAAATATCCTCCTATGCTTCTTTTGGTTTTAGGGTTTTCATTACTAGTGATTGGAGACACCATCATAGATGATCTACTAAGTTATTGGGTGAATGGTGATTTACTAGATTGGATAGAAGAAGCTGTTGAGATTTCAGGTTTTGCAGTGCTGATTATCGCTGTTAAAAGGAGTTGAAAATGAGCGATTCTGAGGAAATTCTTTCCATCTTAAATGATGAGATTTCAAGAAAGATAATCAAAAAAATCACAGGCGATGAATTGACTATTCAGCAAATATCTACCTTTTTAGATATTCCTCAATCAACTGCTTACAGAAAGATTCGCAAGTTAGAAGAGATGGGTTTGATAAAAAAGACCAAAGTTGTCCGAAACGAAGATGGTTCTGATGAGAGTTATTACAAAAGTTGGATTTACCAGATTGGGGTTACTTTCAAAAATGGTGAACTATCATATTCGGTGGAGAAATTCAAAATGGAAGATAAAATTGTTCGTTTATGGGAGAAATTTTCGAATAAATAAAATATTAATTTGAAATAATTTATAAAAATAAAAAAGAGGAAATTACTCTAAACTTGTTTGGCTCTTAACCAAGATTCTTTTTTGGATTGAGCTAGCGTTATTGTAGATCCTATAACAATGCCCACCTGGAAAATCTTGGAGACAATTCCCATATGACCTATGTTTCCTGCCTCCATTCCCAAAGCAACAGCCATGTCGGTTCGAGTTACTGCGTATAATGCTATCAAACCAACAGTTCCAAATAATGTCACAATGAGTGGTGCAGAATTTTCTTTTCGGAGAATCAGGATTGTTAGAGGAATGTAAACTACAGCCACAATTACAAAGAATGGTCCCTTTATCATATCTTGTTCTTCAAATAACTCTTCAGAGGCTTCAACAAAGTAAACTACAGAAGTTGCTATCATCAAACCGGCAATAATTCCGATTAGTTTTTTATCCATAAACATTTTATTTTAAAACCAATTTAATAGCTACCTATCATTCTTATTTTTTGATAATAATAAAAAAGTAAGACTTTGAAAATAGTTTTCGGGATAACTGTCATCCATATTTAAAATAGGAGCAAGTATGATTCAATCATCTGCAGTCAAAACATGAAGCACAACTAGTGCAATCAAAAGAATTACCAAAATAAATTGACCATGAAGTAGTCTGTTGAAAATTTTTGTGTTCCTTGATGAGGTGTATTTTAACAATAATCCACTAATCATCAAGACTGTCATTATGATTGCAAGAGATAGTGAGATAGATTCAAGATGCTCTGAAAATAAAAAACCATGCAACATTCCCACACCATAACCAATAGAGTTCATCATTATGTGGAAATTCAAAACTGGTTTGTAGATGGTTCCTATCCCTCTGGTAATGATCATTGAGGAACCACCTGTAATTACTGCATATTTTCGAAGTTTTATCATCACGATAAATGGGAAGGTACCTATTATTCCACAAAAAATAGCTAGCCATCCTAGATTCTTAATTGAATCTTCTCCGTCATCAGCAAAAGCAGGTATTGGTAAAATGAAAAAACAGGCACAAATCAAAAGTAAAAATAATTTTGTTTTAGACATTTTTTTATAATTTAAGATTATTTTGTCGGTGCAATTTTTCGCTTTTTTGGTTTCATTATTTTATAACCAGTAATTCCAATTACTCCTACAATTAGGAAAATTGTTCCAACTAGTACCCAATCAACGATATTTCCTGATTGCAAAATGTCATGATCAAATTCTAGCTTTAAGGATTCCTTGATTCTCTCTTCTAACTGCTTTCTATCCTCTCTTGCTTGCTCTGATGCTTTTTTTTGTTCTTCTTCTAATCTTTCATTTTCCTTTTTTGTTTGTTCTCTTTCTTTTTCTAGTCTATCTTTTTCAGATTCATCTTCAGCAAATGTAACTTCAGCAGGAAATGCTGAGAAAATCAAACAAGCAAATAAAATTGTAAAAATAGTGAGATTTGATACTGATTTTAAATTATCCATTACAATTCAGTTTTGATTTGAGTGATAAAGAAATTGGATTAATTCAATAGCAATGTTTTAGAGTAATCGATTCAAAGGATGTAAAATCACTGTGGTTTGGTACTTTTTATGCCCAACTTATCCTGTTAGATGCTTGAATTTATTTTTTGGAAAGGATTTTTCAATATGAAATTAGGAAATACGAAATAATTCTTTGGCATTTTTGTACATCAAATTATCTCTAAACTCTTTTTTAATCGTGAGTTTGGCTACAAAATTAAGATATGAATCCATGCTACTAATAGGCCAGTCCGTACCATACAAAAGATATCTGGGTTCTCCAGCGTAATTTATCAACTCTGCAACTTTATCTTTCATCATCTTTTCAAAAAAGTGATCAAAAGATCCAATAACAAGTCCAGACACATCAGCGTAAACATTTTTGTTTTTATAAATTACTTCTTGGGCATCTTGAATCCATGGATTTCCCAAATGACACATTACAATTTTTAATTCAGGATTATCCACTGCAACTTCATCAAGGTTAAGAGGTCTTGAAAATCTCAGTTTCCCTTTCTCAGAATAAGTATCACCAGTGTGAAACATTGCAGGAATACCAAATTCAATACAAGTGTCATAGACTTTTTGATATCTTTCGTCATAAGGGTAATAGTGTTCATAACCAGAGTAAATTTTCAAGGCTTTAATTTGACCATCTTTTATCAATCGTCTATAATTTCTAAGATCCTCATCAGTGTGGTTATCTATTGTGAATCCAGCAGCAACACCGAGGTTGTCATATTTTTTAATTGCCTCGATAATTTGTCCAGTTGAAGGTCTTTCAGAATTAACTTTGTAGGATGATAAGATTATTGCATAATCGACATTATTTCCTGTCATTTCTGTTTGAAGCATTTCTAGTCGGTCTTCTAACAATGGAACATGTTGTGTCAGTTCGTACTGATTTATGTGAACATGACAATCAATAATCATTATTTTTCTA
>DATKZR010000155.1:0-22414 GCA_035527875.1 Nitrosopumilaceae archaeon
TCCTCCGGTAAGCATTTTGCCATATGCTACAATATCTGGAATACTTTTTTGTTCTGTATATTGTACCATGGAACCTAAGCGCCCAAATCCAGTCGCTATTTCATCTAAAACAAACAAAACATTGTGCTTTTTACAGATTTGGCTAATTTTTTTTTGAAAGTTTTTTGGAAAAATTACAACTCCCCCTGCAACTTGAGCTCCACTCTCCATCACAAAGGCCGCAATCTTGTCATCTTTGGAACATTGTTTTTCAAATTTATCTAAACAATAATTTTGATAATCTAAATAGGTGTAACCATTTGGAATTCTATATTTGTTAGGCACGGGAATTTGTATTGTAGAAAACAACTGCTTTTTGAATTTTCCAAAAAATTGAGGTACGTATCCTACTGACATTACTCCAAAGGTATCTCCATGATATCCATTCTCAAGTGTAGCAATCTTTGATTTATGATTCTCTCCGGTATTTTGCCAGTATTGCAAAGCTACCTTTAATGCAATTTCCATTGCAGTTGATCCGTTGTCAGAGTAAAATACCTTAAACATTCCAGGAGAAATTTTTACCAAATTTTCTGCCAGTTTTTCTGCAGGCTCATTGGTAAGGTTAAACATTGAAGAGTGTTGTACCTTTTTACTCTGATTAACAATTGCTTTGATTAATTGTTTCTTTGAATGACCCCATACGTTACACCACATAGAGGCTACTCCATCTATCATTTTGTTGCCTTGTGAATCAATTAACCAGATTCCTTTTGCATCAACAATTTTATCGAATGAATCCCATTCTTTCATCTGAGTGTTGGGATGCCAGACAAAACTTTTGTTTTTCAAGTGTGTTTTTCCTCTGTTTCAGTTTAATAAATAAACAACGAGCCCAAAAGATAAAGAACGGATGATGGCGTTGACTTTATTACAAGCCGCAACAAGTACGCATAGTCCTAACAGGAGGCGTGATTTTGTTTATCTTTTTACCATTTATTGATTTGATAAAGATCTTTTTTGAATCATCAATAACTGTAAAATTATTTCCTTCACCTATAGAATCAAGATAATCTTGAATCGATTTTGTCACTTGTACATTATCGATCTTTTCATCATGTTCAATAGGTGATAAAATAAATTCATTGTGCTTTATTGCCGGAATTGCCCCCACATGGTCAGCTACGTGAACCAATAATTGGTGCTGAATTGGTAAAACATCTTCGCAATTTACACTAATCATAATTTTCTTCTATTTTTGTTCTTTATAGGTTAATCCCCGTTTCTAATTTTTTACAAAATTATCTAGCCATATATTTCTTAAAATATTTCCTTTGTAAAAAGTAACGAACATTTTGTGACAAAAAAGAAAATAGTTATTCAAAAATCTCTAAACCTTAAAAATATGTATGGAAATTCCTATTCGTAGGTTAAGCTGTTTTGTAATTTTGTTAAAGGAAAATCGTATTGAGTTTAACTTTTTTTTAACATTAAAGGAAGAAAGATTAATCAATAAATTATTACAACCATATTCAATGAAATCATTATTCATAACAGGAACTGATACGGATGTTGGAAAAACTTACGTTACAGCAGGATTGGCTGTTACTTTGCGAAAGATGGGTGTTGATGTGGGAATTATGAAACCCTTTGCAGCAGGAACTCCTCAAAAAAAAGGTTTCAAATCCGAAGACGTTGAGATTTTATCTCAATCTGCTCAAGTCTCTGATCCTGAAAATTTAATGAACCCTCAGTTTTTTAAAATGGCTGCATCCCCATACACTGCATCAAAGAATCTAAAAGTCAAAGTTAACATCAAATTAGTATTGTCTAATTTTAAAAAATTATCCAAGCTACACTCTATGCTCCTTGTAGAAGGTATGGGAGGTATTATGACTCCGATTCTAAAAAATTATTTTGTCACAAATTTGATAAAAGAGATGAAAATACCTGTAATCATTGTTACTAGAAGTAAGATTGGAACTATTAACCATACAATAATGACGTGTAAAATGTGCGAAAAGTACAAAATTCCAATCAAGGGAATTATTATAGATAACTTTGATTCAGGTGGCTATCAAGTAAAAACTCTCCAAAGAGACTTGAAAAGCCTAACTAATGTTCCTATTTTAGGAACGATTCCTTTCATTGAAAACCTTAGTGATGTTTCTTTGTACAAGAATTTCTATAAAAATGTTAATATGAATTTAATAATAAAATAATTTTCTAAACCCGTAAAATTTTCAATTTGTTTTGTCCTTGAATATTTACAAAATTAGCAATGTCATAAATTATTTTAGAAAAAGATGAATTTTCCTTTTTGATAATGTATGTTTTGCATTCAAATCCAAGGTCTTGAGTCAAAACAATCCATATATTTTGCTTTTCTGGTTGAATCTTTTGTAATTGTCTTAATTTTTTATTTATCAATTTTTTATCTAATGTCTTTGGTATAAAAATAATTAAAGTTTTTCTAGGATCTTTCTCTAGGGTTTTCAAATCAGGAATTACAATATCAAGTTCAATACCTTGATACATTATTTTTCTTTGACTTGTCAGCATGGCGTTTGTAAGCATATAGTGTAATACTCCTACAGCTAAAACCCCGAGGCTTTCCTCTTTGTCTTCCATTAATGTAACTTTACTGTAGCAATTTTTCATGATATCATTAATTATTTCATCCAATTTGGTTAGAGAAAATAATTCTTGAAATCTTTTTTCTGATTTTTTTATATGTCTAAAAAGATATTCTTTGACAGGATGGCTTTCTTCTTTCATGAATTATTCATTGAAAACGTATCGTCGCTCTCCTCTGGATTCGATGGTAGTGTTGACATCTACAAGGATGAATTCATGTTTTGGGTTTAGCATTGATTCTTCTGGGCTAAGTTTACTTTCATGGATTGTTTCATATTCATTTAATGTCAATTTTCTTCTAGGCCCAAGTTCTGCCTCCAAATTCATATATTTTACAACCTCTTCGTACTCTGGTTGAATTACTCCGCTAAACACCATGGCACTGGCACCACTTCCATAAGAGCCAAATCCTACACGTTTTCCATCGAGGTTTATCCCTTTTTGGTACTCAAACTCAAGACTACTTCTAAAACCCAAGTATAGTGACGCAGTGTACAAATTTCCTATCATCTTAGATGCAATTAGTGAACTGGCAAGTTTTGTTTCATACACTTCTTGAAATTCGGAAGTTTTTGTGAATAGTTTTGTAAATTCATGATCTTTTGTCATATATTCTTGATCACCTAAAACAGATTCAATCGTCCCGCGAGGATCTTTTGGAATGGGTTCTTTAATTCCAATTTCTTGAATAATTTTGTTCCATCGTGGAAGTTGGCGCCATTCATGTCTTACTAAATACGCTAATGCCTTTTTACCCATGTTACTATATGGCAGGTGCATGTTGATGTAATCCATATGGTCTAAAATTGTTTCATCTGATTTTAGTTTGATCAACCCCGATGAAATTGATTTTTTCTTGTACATCTCTAAGGCCTTTTTTACTTGAATCATGTAAAGAAGATTGGAATATTGACCATGAACAATTGGAGTTTCTTTTCCAAATGGCCTGTAAAAATCATATTCATCTTTAATTGAAGTAGCAGTAACCTTGGGGTCAAATGCCAATAATCTTGGGTTATCATTAAGTAGCATCGCAACTGCACCTGCTCCTTGAGTCATCTCACCGCTGCTTCCCATATCATATTTTGCAATATCTGAAACAACAACCAGGGCAGCTTTTCCTTCTGCTTCTCCAGCTCTAATCCAATTTGCGTTATCGTACAGCGCGTAGGAGCCACTTACACATGCAAATTTTGTTTCTACTCCACCACAGTGCTCAAAAGCTCCTTGCCCGTAAACTTGTTCGAGCATTCCAATAACATAAGAATTCATTGCTTTTGATTCGTCAAATGCAGATTCGGTCGAAACGTAAAGTCGACCAATGTCTTCAGGTGACAATTTGTTATTTTGCATTACAGTTAGACATGCATTAGAGGCAAGACAAGCTGGATCTTGATTTGTATCCACAATCGCCATTTTCGATACTCCAAGGCCTTTTTGGAGTTTATCTGGATCTAGACCACGTGCCTCTGCAAAGTCAGCGGCGTCTACGTAAAGTCTGGGTATGTAAATGGAAATATCATCAATTCCTGCTGCCATAAGCTTGCCTTCTTGGGTGCTCATATAAGGATTAACTATAATTTAGTTAAGCTTCATAATGGAACAAGTAGGAAATTTCATGCGTAATTGTTTAAAAAGGTTCATTGATTTTGACCGATCAATAATCCTATTTTATGAATGCACCCCTTAAGATTATTAAATATTAAAAAAATCTAATTTTTAAATTACGATAGTTTTTCTAACTCTAAATTGAATATCTGTTCAAATCGTTCAAATGGTTGGGCTCCGCTTATTTTGGTTATGTTATTGTCAGGGCCAACAATAAAAAATGCAGGAGTTCCAGTTATTCCCAAATCTCGTGCGTTTTTACTACTGTCATTAATAATTTGAGAATATCTTGCTTCAATCATACAATCTGACCACAGGTCAATATCTAATTCGATCTCTTGGGCAAACTTCAACAAATTATCCGAAGAGGCCCATCCGTTATTCTCCCCCGTCCAATTATTGTAAAGAATATCGTGATACAGCCAAAACTTTTCTTGATCATTTGCACAATGAGCTCCATGAGCTGCATTTATGGAATCAGGACCAATAATTGTGAAATCTTTGAAAATCAATTTGACTTTTCCAGTATTAATATAATTTTCTAACAAACTATGCTCTGTATTGTGGAAATGTACATTACAAAAATGACATTGATAATCCCCAAATTCTATTAGGGTTATTGGGGCATTAATGTCTCCTAGTATTGGAGATCCATTTTCCATAATTGCGGATAATATTACATTGGGAGACATTGATTCTTGTGCGTTTGGAACGGGTTTTAAAATTAGTTCTGGTTCGTCATTTATCACACCAAATACCAAAAATGAGGTTACTATTGAAATTGATGCAATTACTGCACCAATTCCCAAAGATGGCCCATGAATCAATAATTAATTTTTAATTGATGTACATTTAGGTTTTTGTGAACACGATAAATTAATTATGTTTTAAATCTGATGAACAATCCCCTTATCTCTTTTCCTATATTTAATTTATTAAATTAATTTAAAATTTTTAAATCCTCTAGAAGTTTATTACATGCCAGAAAAAACTTTCAAATTGTTTCATCTCAATCTAAAAAGTACCTGGCAATAATTTATTATAATTCCTTATAGTTTATTGATATTTTGCTGATATTGTTATTTTTTGCAAGTTCTATGAATATGGCACAAATTCTGTTCACTTTACTCATACAGGAGTATTTATGCAAATTATGAAGAGAAATTAGTGTATTGACAACTAAACCACCAGTATTGATTGTAGAGGATAGTCCGGCAGTTACGATGCTTCTAAAGAGCTTTTTAGAAAAATTAGAGTATAGAGATATTCACACTAGTGATAATGGTTATACGGCCGTAAAAGAATTTAAAAAACTAGTAAAGGCAAATAGCCCTCCAATAGTTCTTTTGGATTTTATGCTCCCTGACATGGATTGCAGATCTGTTTTAACTCAAATCCTTGATGTTCAACCAACTGCGCGTGTAATTTTAGAAACAGCTACAGAAAAAGACGATGAAGGGGTAAAAGAACTAATTCGACTTGGAATTTACCAATACTTGGAAAAACCAATAAGATTTGAGAGTCTTAAGCAAGCATTTGATACAATTGAAAAAGAAGATTTCTTTTTCCAAAAAGAATCAGAACAGCTACAAATGTTAGAAAATGCTGAAGAGGAAGTCAAAACAAAGGTAATAGATAGAGTAGATTTTATTTTAAATTCTTCAAAACAAGTTAGCCTAAGTTTAATTGAACAAATGATAGGTTTCTCTGATGAAACCATCAGATTACATCTTAACGAATTAGAACGAGAGGGAAAAATTGTAAACCTGGGAGAAAAAAAAGAGGTCGCATGTAACAAATGTAGTTCTGTCAAAACTACTCAAATTTTTTCATGTCCTTCTTGTAATAGCGCTCATTTTAGATTAGGAAAATTAATTGAGCATTATAATTGTGGAAATGTTTCTGAAGAAAAAACATATGAGAACGACAAATGTCCCAGCTGCAACAAAGAGATTGTGGCCTTGGGAGTGGATTATAGAATATTGCCAAATCATTACATTTGCAATAATTGCAGTGATGTATTCGCAGAACTTTCAAGTGAATACCTGTGTTTGAAATGTGAAAACAAGTTCAGTCTCCAAGATGTAAATTGGCAAAGCAGCTGTAACTACAAGCTAACTGCGGTATAATTACGGGATAAACTGGACTCATGTTTAATCCAATTCGAAATCAAAAAATCGAAACCAAATCTTCTTCCTTTTCAAAAGATCCAACAGCATCATTCGACCCAGAATATGTTGAGAAAATGAAAAGAATTAAACTCCAAATCTCTAAAAATCAAAAGAAAATTAAAACGGATCCGATACAAATCATAATAACTGCGGCAATTTTCATTTTTCTAGCAGGGACGATTTACTTCATTTTAGGTCCAATAAGCGTGGTTGCTATGGGAATAGGTGGGGGGTTAGCAATTTATCATATGGTAGGTTCGCGTGAAAAATTATTTTCAAAAAACAAGGAAGGTCGAAAGGGGCCATCAGTTTTCTTAATTATTTTAATAGTCTCGCCATTTATAATGGGGGGATTGGTTGCCTACGAGGGAACTTCGTTGCTAGAATCCCCTTCGAGGGTTATTTTACTTTCGGCTATGACTATTTCCTTTTGGACTACGATGTTATTTGTACCAATGTCAGTTTTGAGTAAGCATCGGGAAACTCTTCAACCCGATTTAAAAAACTATCCTAAAGTCTCTATAATAGTTCCTGCATATAATGAAGAAATAGTAATTAAAAAAACTTTAGAATCAATGATTGAAACACATTATCCTCGGAAAGAAATTATTTTTGTTGATGATGGAAGTAAAGATGGAACTTTAGAAATTGCAAAAGAATTTAAAAATCAAATTACTATTTTGCACAAAAATAATGGGGGAAAAGCTTCTGCACTAAACTATGCCCTTGTATATGCAAAAGGAGAAATTATAGTTATTGTCGATGCTGATACTATCATTGGACGAAATTCTATTAAAGAAATTGTAAAAGGATTTGAGGTAAATAAGAATGTTGCAGCTGTAGCAGGAAACATCAAGGTAAGAAATAGAGTTAACTGGATTACAAAATGTCAAGCTCTGGAATATCTTACAGGAATTCAAGTTATAAGACGTGCATTTGACACTTTTGGTTCAATTACAGTAGTTCCAGGTGCTCTAGGAGCATTCAAAAAATCATGTATATTGGGAACTGGATCTTATGGAAAAGAAACAATTGTGGAAGATTTTGATCAAACAATAAAACTCTTAAAAGCGGGGTTGATTACCCAAGGAAGTGTAAAGGCCGTTGCGTACACTGAAGCACCTTCAACATTAAAAGATTTTACCAACCAAAGAAAACGTTGGTATCGTGGAAATATTCAAGTTTTAAAGAGACATTCAGATGCTCTAACCAACCCTAGATTTGGGTATTTACAAAAACTAGCCTTACCCTATCTATTTTTAGGGATGATAATCACGCCTATTATCGGCTTTACCGCCCTTGCTAATGTTGTTTTTGGTGTACTATCAGGAGATGGATGGTGGGTTTTAGAGGCAGCTGGAATTTTCACGGTTGTTCATTTTCTAATGTGTGCCTTAGCGATTAGAATTGATAATGAAGATCCAAAATTATTACTTTATGCTGGATTTTTACTATTCGGTTTCAAACAAATTGTAGACTTTTTGTTACTAAAGGCAATATTTGAACAATTAACTGGTAAGAAAGCTACATGGACAAGTGCTAGGAGAATTGGTGATTAGCATGATAAAATCTGAAATTTACAAAATTTGTGCATTTGCTGCAATTTTTTCAATGGTTACCCCATTTGTTACATCATTTTCTGAAGAATCTGAAACATTACAACTTGAAATTACATTTACTAGTGGTGACAGAATAGATACTTACCAAACAAACTACATAATTTATCAAGATTCTGAAAACTCGCCTTATTTGGAAAAAAATTTAGATAGTAATCCTGAATCTATTACTCTCCCAAAGGACCACAGATACAAAGTTGAAGTTTATGTTAATGGAATGTTTTCTGAAGTTGGATATGTAGAATTAACCGAGTCAAAAAAATTAGATATTAGCATTCCACTATCTGGAGGTTTAAAATTTAATGTCTTTTTTGAAGATGGTGAAACACCAATTGATAATGCAACTGTAGTGATAAAATCTCAAGTTGGTGAACAGCAACGAACTGGAAGTACAAATGAAAATGGGGACACCTTGAGGTATTGGCTTCAATCTACTACTCTTCAAGATGATTATTACATTGTTGAAATTTATTATGATGGATTTTTACTTACTAGTGTTTCCAAAATAAAAATAAATCCAGGTATACCGCAAGACCAAAAACTTGTGGTCCCCGTACCTGCGGTAGTAGAGGATTTAATCACCTTTAGATTGTATGATACCGCGCATGATCAAATTTTGAAAAATCATGGAAACTTTTCAGTGGTACTTGTTGGAAATGATAATGCCCCGTTAGAAAATCATATAACTGGAAATAAAGGAGAGATTTATTTTTCTAGCATTCCTTCTGGGGTATATTCTGCCTCAGTTTTAAGGGATGGAGTAAAAGATTCTTTCTGGCCAGATACGCGAATAGCAATTATTGGTAATCTAAATAATTTTGATTTGGTTCAAAAAAATCCACTACTACTAATATCTGAGCCCATATCTGAGCCCATATCTGAGCCCATTATTTATCAACCATCCCTCAAAAATTACCAACTGTCTTGCAAATGCATCTCATTTCGTATAGATGGTATTCAAGATTTCTGGTTGAACAATGTACAATTTGAACTGATTAACAAATTTACTCAAAATAATACTCCTGTTACTCTAGGAGTCATTATTGATTCATTTGGAAATGATCCATATCTTTTTGATATTATATCTAATAACATTGAAGAGGGCAAATTAGAAATTGCAAACCATGGACTCGATACAACACCATTTACAATTTTTGATGAACAAAAACAAAATGATATGCTAAAAGATTCAACAAATAAAATTAAGGAAAAATTAAACGTATCGGCAAATATTTTCATCCCACCAGAAAATAGATTTAATGAAGATACAAAAACCGTGCTAATTAAGAATGGGTATACATTCCTAAGTGCAAGTATGCTTAATGACTCTCCTCCTTTTCAATTGAAAGATGAGTCTCTATACCGATTCCCAGCAGTTGCTACTACAGGTGAATACATTCCATCGCAAAATAGAATTTTAGGAATATCTTCCGATAAAACATTTTTAGATGCTCTGGAAGGAATTGAAAAATATGGGTTTGCTGTTATTTCAATCAATCCTCAATCATTTTCAGTTTATGAAGATGGAGAATATACTAACCAAATTAATTTAGATCAATTTAAGGAATTAGATACTCTAATTGACAACATCAATGCCCAAGAAATCGATATCGTTCCCTTGGGAAAAATGAATCAAAAAATCAAAATGGTTCCTTCCAACAATCAAAAAAATCTATCTGATCAATATTCCATTCCTTTGTGGATAAAAAACACTGCAGGTTGGTGGAGAGATGGGCATATTGACGATAATTCATTTGTGCAAGGAATTCAATTTTTAATTAAAGAGGAAATATTACAAATTCCTCCTACAACTCAAGGCTCTGAAGGTTTAGAAATACCAGAGTGGATAAAAGAAAATGCTGGATGGTGGGCTGAAGGAAAAATTTCCGATAAAGATTTTATCTATGGAGTAAATTATTTGATCAATCAAGGAATTATTGTTATAGAATTTTGACTCTAAATTAGTCAACGTACAGTCTTGAATATTTCAATTATTTCAAAGTGTAATTGAATTTATCTACTATCTGCAAAATTGGTCTCATTTTCCCTAGTTGTAAAAACCTCTGTCTGACTTAAAGGCAAAAAAAATAATCTAGTCTAATTTGATTATTCCCTCTTCTAACAAAAATTTTATTGCCGAAATTATTTCATGTTCTTCAATTAACCCATCGGCATACCATCCCATTATGTTTTTAACCCACTCGGGAATTTTTTTATCAAGTTCTGGGATTTGATCAAGTTCGGGTTCAAGATCTAGACAAACTTCTGAAGATAAGAGATCTCCGTCAGAATATCTGGCTTGAATAACAAAACATTTTCCATAATCAACTAATTGAGGACTAGAATCAGTACGAAATTTTTCGTTAGTATCGACACCATCAATAAAGATATCGTAACTTGCTGAAACCTGTTTTTCTTGAGTCCAGATAATTAAGATACCATTTGAAGTTTTTTTGACTTCGACAATAACAGGATTACTTCTTTCAGGTGGGGCTTGTTTAGGGAATATTTCGTTTATCGCACTGAGAAGAGATGTTTGATCATAGGTATCATGAGCTAGACTCCAAATCATTATTCCGCCATATTCATTATGCAAGACATGTCGACTTTTTTGTTGAACCATATCAATCCCATTAAAAAAATAACCATTACAATATTCATCAGATGGTGATGGCGCACATTCCAAAACAATTTCTTCATATGACATTTCATCGTCCTTTTCATTGTTTTTACCATAAAAAGGAATTCCTAAATTGAGTTTCTCTTTTGGTATTCCAACATTTTCATATTCATGAAGAGTTGCAATTGAATCATTAAAGTTGGAATGATGGGTATCATCTTTGTTCATGTTGAATGCCATAACATTTACCCAATCTACAGAATTCGCTGCAGTGGATTTTAGCTCTACTACATTTCCTAATACGGAAACAGTAACTAGCTTTTCCAAAGGATGTAATACATGTGATAATT
This sequence comes from Nitrosopumilaceae archaeon, assembly GCA_035527875.1. Classification (GTDB taxonomy): domain Archaea; phylum Thermoproteota; class Nitrososphaeria; order Nitrososphaerales; family Nitrosopumilaceae; genus Nitrosomaritimum. The sequence continues at coordinate 10,982 of DATKZR010000155.1, forward strand.
CAGATAGCAAGATATCTTGGTTGTCGATTTTTTCTTGATTAATTGTAGTTTCCCAGTCTATATCCACTCCATCGAGATTATTTTTTTTAATAAAATTTTCAACATTTTCAACAAAATTTGCCCTTAACGTAGGGTCTTGAGCAATTACGGGGAATTGATCTGATGACCCCCACCCTCCAACAGCAATAAGGACATTTACTCCTTCTGCATGAGCATGATTCCTAATTGTTTTAAGGTCATCAAAGTCAACATCACTTGTATCAAGTGTTCCATCTGCATTTGGTCTGATATGAAAATACATGATATCAGTTATTTTAGAATAATCTATGGAGTCGACTTTGTCCGATTCCCATTCCGGAAAGTTTCCCACTATTCTGGTTGATGTTTGGGCATAAGTTGTTTTAATCTCAGTTGGCGCAAACTGAAATCCTAGCAAACTAGTAAAAATTAAAATTCCAAAAATTAATGGCAATGTTTTTTTCACAATTTTCAACATTCCCTTTCCATTGTCAATATTAATAAAAATGATTTGATATTTAATTTAATCAAATACAATGGCATTTTTATTCAAGAACTCGATAGTTAAATTTTCAAGTGTGCAGAAAACAAACATGTAAACAATTGTTAAATTTTTGAGTGATACAGTATACAAAAAGTATCGAATCGTATATAATTTTGTAATAAAAAAATAATACAATTAAATTTTTTTAATATTTGGTGTATCTTGAAGTCATCAATAAGTTTTGGTGGCGAATAAATAAAAAAGGGTAATCCTATTCTATATTATGGGTGATAGGGTAGCAAATTCTAAAAATGAATATTTGCAAAAACTAATTTTGTTGTTTCGATTTCAAGGCATCGCAAATAGGTCATTATCATGGTAAACTTTGAAATTTATAAAATTTGTGTAATTGCTGCAATCTTTTCACTAGTTATACCCGTTGTTTCAGCATACTCTGAAGAATTAGAAACCTTGCAAATTGAAATAAAAACTACAGGTGGGGACAGAGCAGGTACTTTCAAAACAAACTACATAATTTATCAAGATTCTGAAAAATCTCCTTATTTAGAAAATTTTTTTAAGAGTAATCCTGAATTCATTACTCTCCCAAAAGATCACAAGTACAAAATAGAAGTTTATGGTAATGGGATGTATGCTACAATTGCATATGTAGAATTAACCGAGTCAAAAAAATTAGATATTAGCATCCCACAATCCGGAGGTTTAAAATTCAATGTCTTTTTTGAAAGAGGTGAAAAGCCCATTGATGGTGCCACTGTAGTAATAAAATCTAATGATGGTCAAGAACAGGCAGTGGGGAAAACAAATGAAAATGGGGATACCATGAGACATTGGCTTCAATCGACCAATCGTGATGAAGATTTTTATTTGGCCGAAGTGTTTTTTGATGAATTTTTACTTGCAAGCTTTTCTAATGTTAAGATACTGCATAGTATACAACAAGACCAAAAAATCGTGGTCCCCGTACCTGCGGTAGTAGAGGATTTAATCACCTTTAGATTGTATGATACTGAGTCTGATCTAATTTTGAAAAATCAGGGAAACTTTTCAGTGTTACTTGTTGGAAATGACAACATTGAATTTAAAAATCGAATAACTGCAAATCAAGGAGATATTTATTTTTCTAGCATTCCTTCTGGCGCATATTCTGCCTCAGTTTTAAGGGATGGAGTAAGAGATCCTCTCTGGTCAGATACCCGAATAGCAATTACTGGAAATCCAAATAATTTTGATTTAATTCAAAGAAATCCTCTAGATCCAGTATCTTCTCCTACACCTGGGCCCGTGTCCGATCTTTTAGTTCCATCCGACTCTGAAGAATTAGAAACCTTGCAAATTGAAATAAGAACTATTAATGGAGACAGAGCAGGTATTTTCAAAACAAACTACATAATTTATCAAGATTCTAAAAAATCTCCTTATTTAGAAAATTTTTTTAAGAGTAATCCTGAATTCATTACTCTCCCAAAAGATCACAAGTACAAAATAGAAGTTTATGGTAATGGAATGTATGCTGAAGTTGGGTCTGTATTATTAAACGAGTCAAAGAAATTAGATATTAGCATCCCCCAATCCGGAGGTTTAAAATTTAATGTTCTTTTTGAAAAGGGAGAAAAGCCAATTGAAAATGCAACTGTAGTAATAAAATCCAATGATGGTCAAGAACAAGCAGTAGGAAAAACAGATGAACATGGTGATACGGTGCGATATTGGCTTCAATCAACCAATCGTGCAGAGGACTATTATGTAGTCGAAGTATATTTTGAAGAATTTTTACTTACAAGCATTTCTAATGTTAAAATACAGCAAAGCATACAACAGGATCAAAAAATAGTAGTACCAATTCCACAGGTGGTTGAAGAGCTGATAACATTCAGAATATTAGATACAAATTTAAATAAAATTTTTAATAATAATGCTGACTTTTCAGTATTACTTACAGATCAAAATAATAATCAATATGAAAAATCTTTTATTAGCAAAAACGGCGAAATTTTCTTTTCGAGTATCCCCTCAGGAATGTATTCTGCCTCTGTTTTAAGGGATGGTGTAAAAGATCCATATTGGACTGATGCTAGAATAGCAATTGCTGGTTATGAAAATAATTTTGATTTAATACAAACAAATTTTCCGACACCGATTCCTGTCCCCTTTTCTAATCCTATTCCTGACTTGACAATTGATCCAGTAGCTAACCCAGTAGCTAACCCAGTAGCTAACCCAGTAGATGTCCAAGTAGCTGACGCATTAATCATAAATAACGTAATAATTCCATTTTCAGAAATTTATGTCCCAAGTACAATTTCCGTTAATTTGCTTGAAACAATTACTTGGACAAACGAAGACGATACAGGACATACCGTTACAAGCAAAACTAGTGGATTATTCAATAGTGGGTGGTTTGGAACAAACCAATCATTTTCTCATCAGTTTACCGAAGAAGGTGCTTATGATTACTTCTGTGATTATCATCCGTGGATGACTGGGACAGTAATTGTAGAAAATGGTGGAGATGTTTCTACCCTGCCAGAACCAGACCAAGTACCTGAGGTTGCACCCTCCCTCGTACCTTCACCTGTAGCTGGCCCCTCCACTGATCCAGTAATTTATTATCAAGAATCTAATACATTATCTAATACATTATCTGACAAATTATCTTGTAACTGTGTCTCTTTCAAATTAGACAGTGTTGAGGATTTTTGGCTAAATAAAGCTCAACAAGAATTAATTAAACAATTTTCAAAACACAACGTTCCGCTCACTGTTGGGGTTTCTGTTAATATGCTAGGAGAAGATGATATGTTGGTGGATATTGTAAAAAAAGGAATAATAAGTAAAGATTTAACAATTGCAAATCATGGAATGGATAACACATCGTTCATAAGTTTGGATAAACAAAAACAAAGTGTCCTATTAAAAGAATCGACAAATAAAATATTTGAAGAATTTCATGTAACTCCCAAAATATTCATACCTCCTCTTTATCAATTCAATGATGATACAAAACAAGCCTTGCTTGAGAATGGCTATACTCATATAAGTGCAGGACAAAATACTGACCTTCCCCCTTATCCATTACAAGGTGAATCTCTTTACAGATTCCCTACCGTGGCCTTTACTGGAGTTTACAGCACCTCAGAAGAAAGAGTTTTGGGAGTTTCATCTGACAAAACATTTTCAGCTGTATTAGATGGAATCGACAAATTTGGGTATGCTATTATTGCTCTCAGTCCACAGGAATTTTCGGTTTATAGAAACGGGGGATATGTCAACGTAATAAATCGGGATCAATTTAGCGAATTAAATACTTTAATGGAAAGAATAAACGCCGAAAATATTGATGTCGTAAGCATCGACCAAATCAACAAAAATGTCTTTATAGTTGCTGTTCCTGAAACATTAAATGATTCCTTGGATTCGCAATTAATTCCTGGATGGATAAAAAACACTGCAGGTTGGTGGAGAGATGGACATATTGACGATAATTCATTTGTGCAAGGAATTCAATTTTTAATTAAAGAGGAAATATTACAAATTCCTCCAACAACTCAAGGCTCAGGAGGTTCAGAAATTCCATCTTGGGTAAAAGACACTGCAGGTTGGTGGGCAGAAGGCATTATTTCAGATGATGATTTTATTTATGGGATAGACTTTTTGATAAATCAAGGCATTATAATTATAGAATTATGATTCTAAACTAATCGTTATACATATTTGACTTTATTTTTTTGACAAGTGCAAAATTTATCTACTGTCAATAAAAAAGTGAAAACTATCTAACTTAATACGTTGAATTATTTTTTAAAATTATGAGAAAATATGTTTCGTAGAGAAAAATTAAAGAAATTTTAAATATTCTCCTAACTTTTGTTGTTCTTATAGGTTTTTTTTGAATGTTTATTTTTAGATAACAAAGATTTACATAAAATTATTTTTTAGCATAAATTTCAAACTTAAAGTTCGATTATACCGTTTTCAGCAAGATAATGCACAATATCAATAAATTCATCATTATCTATCAGCCCATAACCCCACAAACCAAGTTTTACCTTTATCTCTGGAGGAATTACAGTTTCATCAATTTTCAAAGGTGATACTGGAGGAATTTTAATAATATCATTTTTTATCAAATATTCAATCGCATTAGTAAATTCACGCTCGGATGTTTCCTCATTATAATACCATAATGCAAGATTTTGCTTCCAATCAGAAATAAAGTTTGAATATTCAATAGATTGTTCCCTTGTTTCCCAATCGTCAAATTTCAAAGGAAAATCATGTATATAGGGATTTGGTAAAATTCCTTTAATTATTGATACAGAAGGGTATTGATCAATACCTTCAGTAAAGACATATGGCTCATCGCAAAACCCATTAGAATCTAAATCAGAGCAACCTTCAGTGACTTCATCATATACCTCATAATAATTACCCGCGTTATTCAAAAAATATTTGCTATTGCATTCACCACAATCATCTAATACATCATCAATCAAAGTAAAAAAAATATTATTATTGTAAACCAAGTTATCAGATGATTCGTGTAAATCAATTCCTTCCACCCTATTTTCCCAAACATAATTTCCAGAAACTGTATTGTGATTTGCTTTTTCTAGTCGTATACCATCTTTTGTATGGGTAACCAAATTATCTATTACATAGCTATTATCTGCGTCACCTATACTAATCCCATGCTGTAGATTAAACCCCGATAAATTATTTTTTATTGTATTATTGTGCGATTCATTAATTGCCCAGATTCCATTTTCAGTATTCCAAACTGACGTAACATTGGCTATTATATTATTTGAAGAATTATTCAAGAAAATTCCATTTCTAGTGTTGGAAATTTGAATATTAACAACTTTTACATTATTACTGTTACCTATGTAGATCCCATCTGACAATCCATCTCCAATAATATGGTGTCCTTGCCCATCTAATGTAACTCCGTTGATGTTAACCATTAGAATCTGATCATTTACAGGCAAATCTCTATTCATAAAACAAGTTTTGCTTATGTTATTCCAAATTCCAATTTCATTACAATCTCCTCCATTTTCATCATTATCTAATCCATATGTTTCACCAAATGCTTCTGAATTAAGACCGATGAACACAAATAATAAAAAAATTGGCAAAAAGACTATTTTTTGGAACAATTAATATCGATTAATTTTTGCGTTATTAAAACCATATCTTGAAAGGTTTTTAAATTTTAAAACAGTTTAAAGTTTCTATTAAACCAAAATTACTTTTTCAACTTGTAATTTTAAAGATGTAATTTATGTATCGAAAATTATTGATTTTTGCGAAATTCTTATTCAAAAAAGAAAGTAATTCCCTTTTTACTGGTTATCCATAAAAAAATAACAACCTGGCTTTTATCTTCAGATCTTTTCTTTTGTTTTACTAAGAATCAATTATGTTGGTGAGTACAGGTAAGTATTTGAAATCTATCGTACCGTTTTTATCCAAACTCTCTCTCCTCCTACAAGTTCTTTATAGTGTGCATAGATGCCACTCACGATTAACACACTCCAATATCCAAACAATACTAATTGTATGAAATTTGCCAATCTTGGAAATTTCTTGGACATTCTGATCACTGGAGATGTCAATGCGATAGGAATAATGAGCCATGACAAGAGAGCAAGGATAACCGCATGTGTATATTCAGGATATTCTACAGTTTCCATTAATCCTTGAATACCATCTGCCCAAATGATTGCAGATAACATTGTTATAAGTATAGGAAATCCAGGGGAAATAATTCCTTGGAGCCAATATTTTCCTTTATTTGATATAATCGTATATGCTATAGCTCCAATAAACATTCCAGCAATTATCCTTGATACAAAAAGAAATGGCTCCATAGAAATATCAAACAGGTTCATTATCAAGAATCCTGCCGTGGTAAGAGCAAAACCTAACGGCATGATTACTGAAGCTAACCAAAATGGGTAGCCTATTGTAAGACCCTTTCCATATTTGGGCTTACCAAAGAATCCTATGTTTTTTTTCGTTACTTCGATGTTCCCTCTTGCCCATCTGACTCGTTGATTCCATAAACTCATTAATTGTATTGGTTCATCAGCCACCACTTGAATTGAAGGATCAAAATGAACTTTCTTGTTAGTTTTGGTAAGCAGTCTAAATGACATATCTGTATCTTCTGCTAAAGTTTCCGATGAGTAATCCCCGAGTGTTTTAAATAAACTCTTTCTAAATATTCCACATCCTCCTGGAATAATATAATGAATTCCTAAAGTGTCGTAGCCAACTCTTTGAATTTTTTGGCCAATTGAGAATTCAAAATTAATAAAACCAGTTAATGCATCTCCCCTATCAACGATGGAAATATATCCTATAACTGCACCTACTCTCTCATCTGCAAAATGTCTAACAGCACGAAGCAGAGCATCTTTGTTTATTTGTATATCTGCATCAATACAAAAGAGCAGTTCACCTTTAGCATACTTTTTGGCATCATTCAAAACTTGTGCTTTTCCCAGCCCGCCAATTTTTCTGTTGACCAAAACAATATTTTTATCTAATGGTAAAGGTTGGATTTGGTCTTTGTATGTTGCTAAACCTGTTTCAGAATCTATAATCTTGTACGCATACTTTCTCACAATTTTTTCCGTATCATCATCTGATCCGTCATTAACAATTATCAACTCTTTTTTATCTGAGGGATAATGTGTTTCAATGAATTTCTTGATTGTTCTTTCAATTACCTCTGCTTCGTTGTGAGCTGGTGCAACGACAGAAATTTGTGGTCTAATATCATCATCAAAAACGTAATTTCTGATACGGTATCTGGCTCTGTTGAAAAACGACAGAGTTACAAGGGTCAGGGAAAGGGTAACTATGCTATACCCGACAATAAGAAGAATGTAGATAAAAATTTCAAGAAATACTTGATAATCCATTTACATCACATGGATTAAGTTAGATTTGTCGGGTCTTACAAATATCTCTTCATTATACCTTGTCATAATTATGTTCTTCTCATATTCAAGATCGCTTGGTTTTATTTCTTCATTCCTGAAAACCTTCATTGAAATCTCTACTAAATCCAAACCTGAGGCTATAGGAAGTGAGATAGAGCCAGAAAACCTAGGATTAATCTCGATCAATTTTGGACCATTTTTTGTTTTCATTATCTGAACGTTCCATGGACCTGATAATTTCAATTTTCTGGCAATGGTATTTGCGGTATCCTGAATCTCCTTATCATCGATTATCTGTGCTTTTTTAGATTCACCAACGGCCATTATCCTCTTGTTTGCCACACTTACCAAAGTATTCCCATTCAGATCAGATATCCCATAAACTGAAAATTCCGTACCTTCAAGATATTCCATGATGACTGAATCCCCAAGATCTTTCTTGTTCTTTTTTATTGCAAAGTTTAGATCTTCGGTTGAATGACACACATAAAATCCTCTTGACCCCCTAGCACTGTTCGGTTTAACCACGCATGGAAATTCAACATTATTGAAATCGTAAACTTTGGGGCAGTAACTGTTTCCTTGAAAAAAATTGTAAGTAGTGGACTTGTTCGTCGTTATCTCTATTGACTTTGGGTTTGAAACGACAACAGTAATGCCATTTTTTTTAAATTCTGTAATGCTATTTGCAAAATGGAGCATCTCCTCGTCGACAGTAGGTATAACAACATCAACATTTTCGTTTTTTGCAATCTCTAAAATTTTTGAGAATGCTTCATGATTTTCGTATGATGGAACAATGAATCTTTTTTCAACAAGATATAATCCTGAAGCTAGAAAATCAGAATCTACGGCAATTACTTTGTGACGTTTCCTTAGATCCTTGATTATGCATACTCCGGCAGGTCCTCCAGCTCCGGTAACCAGGATTTTCATTTAATTCACTTTAATTTGTCATTCTGAAAACTTCAAAGGCTTCAGCATAATCCAAATTCTTCGTTTGGTTACCTCTGAACTTTGCCAAAGACTTCACAGAGTGATCAAGTATGAAATGCTTTCCATCTTGTGATTCGTGGGATTTCAAAAAATCAACTTTCTTGTCTATAAATTCCGAGACATTTACAAAGTAGTTGGGAGAAAAGGAGGAAAATGTAGAAGAGTTTGACTCGTATGTTAGGATGTTTTTGACCCTTCTGGCTGCCCTCAAGGCCTCCTCAAAAACTACTAGATGATCTTGATGATAGTCCTTGTTTGAATTAATGTAAATTGTGTCAATTTGATTTTTGATACAAAAACCCTCAACCATTTCAAAAATATCTGTTCTATGGTCATTTAGTTTTGTATCTGGTAGATGGAATGCCAAAATATTATCTCTTTGTACGCCAACCTTAGAGAGGCAATCAATGCTTTCCTCGATTCTATCATATTTATCCAGGTCCTTGTTACCTTTCTCCCCGTCAGTAGCTATGGCAACAAATACGTTGTAACCCCTATTTACGTACTCATTTATTGTTCCCAAACAACCTAATTCTACATCGTCAGGATGTGGGCTAAGGAACAAAATATTTTCCATTTTTCAAAACTCCGGGTAAAAAGAAAGTAAGAGAACGTTTAGAAAACTTACATCAAATATTTCACTATTGGTGGAACAATTTGAAAGTGTTTCATATTTTTTATTTGTTTTATTAAAATCACAATAATTTAGACTGTCATCTCCTATTACTTTAGAAAAAGAATTTTGAATTTTTTCTGACGTAGATGTAAATGTTAAAACGCTTTCAATTACTGGTCTTACTAAATTACTGCCCATGCCCAATTGCTCTTTTCTTGGTCGTACTTAAAGATGTTTCTTATTACAAATAATTTTTTTATTTTGAGTACAAAATTTTTTAAAAAAATTTTTCATAATTTTGATCTCTTAAAAAAATTAAATTTAATAATTGGTTCAATCAAGTTAAAAAATAATTAAAAATTTTGTAGCTAAAAAATGTTACAATTTTTTAAATAAAAATTTTAGCCTCGTTTGTGATTTTGATTTTCAATAGTTGTTTTTCATTTGCAAAGAAAAATGCTGCTCGCTAGTCAAGAACTAGCGTAAATAAAGCGATCCAATTTTAAAAAAATATTTAAAGTCCTAAAAAGGTTCATGTAAATACGACGGACTTGTAACTGATGAAAAAATTTTTAATCTTCATATTTGCATTAATTCTTTCATTTGGCTTGACACCTAATGTCTTTTCTGCCACTGTTCAAGATCCTGCCCTTAAAGTTGAGGAATATATCACAGGGCTTGATAACCCAACTACGCTTACCTTCATTGGTTCGGATATTCTTGTACTTGAAAAAAATGTAGGTAAAGTTCGTTTAATTCGCGATGGAATTCTTCAAGATAATCCTGTATTGGACGTTTCTGTAAATAACCAGGGAGAACGTGGTTTTTTGGGGATTGAAAGTGTTGGAAATAATGTTTATCTTGATTTTTCTGAATCCTTGGAAGACGGAGGAAGTCCCATTGGAAATCATATTTACAAGTATACATGGGATGGAACCAATTTAGTAAACCCAGTTTTATTAAAGGAAATGCCTGCCGAACCTGCATGGTTTCACACTGGCGGAGCACTGGCAAAGGATCTTGATGGTAATATTTATGCTGTTATTGGTGACGTTGGGCATTATGGAGTTTTACAAAATCTCCCCTCTGGTGATCCAAATGATACGGGGGTAATTATGCGAGTTGATCCTGAAGGGCCATACTATGCAATGGGAGTCAGAAATAGCTTTGGTATTACATTTGATCCAAAAACAGGAAACATGTGGGACACTGAAAATGGAGAACTACTTTATGACGAAATTAATTTGGTTCCTCCAAATTTTAACAGTGGTTGGAATGTTATGATGGGACCTGCAAGTCAGGAGGAAATTGATTCATTACCTGGATATGGTAATTATGTTTACAGTGATCCAGAATTTTCTTGGGTAGATACTATTTCTCCAACTTCAATTTTATTTATCGATTCAGAAGAACTTCCAAATTATTCTGATAATGTTCTTGTAGGTAATTGTAATTTAGGCACCCTTTACAAATTCACCCTCAACCCTTCACGTGATTCGTTTGTATTTTCCAATCCTGATTTATTTGATTTGGTTTTAGATGTTGGAGATGACTCTTCTGAAATTGAATTTGGAAGTGGGTTTGGATGTACTACAGATATTGAACAAGGCCCTGATGGGTTTTTGTATGTAGTCTCACTAACTGGTGGAACTATTTATCGGATAGTTCCAACTGATGACAATGGAATCCTCTCTGATAATGTTTTAGATCAAAACGATACAGCACTTACAATCCCAGAATGGATAAAAAATACAGCGGGATGGTGGGCAGGTGATCTAATATCTGAAAATGAATTTCTACTAGCCATTGAGTATCTAATAGAAAATAATATAATGAAAATCACAACTGAAAAGGAAAACTTGTCAAAAATACCAACATATACTCTTCCTTCTAGTGGTTCTATAGAAAATGTAATTATCACCGGAGACTTTCCAGACGATTTTGTTGGCCTTTTGAATCTAAACATTATTCAACCTGATGGTTCAGAAATAAAACTTAGCACAATTGATCGAAACGGCTCAATAAGGACAACAATGCCGTTAAACAGCGAGTCTCCAACTGGGACATATTACGTTTTTGCTATCGTTGGAGATAGAACATTACTTGGCGATGATGCAAATTCAATACGACTAGTCTACACATTTAATGTGAAAGAATATGAGAATCCAGATAAATCTCCAAAGGTAGTACCAGAATGGATAAAAAATACAGCGGGTTGGTGGTCAAATGATGAAATTGATGATAACTCCTTTGTTCAAGGAATAAAGTATTTGATTGAGCAAGGAATTATTACTGTATAGATTTTTCAAAAATTTTCCTTTTGCAACAATAGAATTCTACCA
>DATKZR010000156.1:0-34031 GCA_035527875.1 Nitrosopumilaceae archaeon
CAGGGTGATTTTTTTTAATTAATTTCATCATATTTTCATAGTAATCAATTGGAAGTTTTGGATGGAACCCCCCTACAATGTGGACCTCAGTTGCACCCATTTGCTTTGCAATCCCTACTCTTTGTTCAATCTGTTCAGGGGTTAAGGTGTAAGCGTCTTCATCGCCTTCTTTTCTATAAAATGCACACATTTGACAACTTGCGGCACAAACATTGGTGTAATTCATGTAGTAAGAAGATGTAAAGGAGACTTGATTTCCAACTAGTTTTTTTCGAACATGATCAGCTACTGCTCCTAACACGTGTAAATTATCATAATTCATCAACTCCAGACCATCATTATATGACAATTCTTCTCCTGAAAGAGCTTTATTCAGTGCCTCAGAATCATTTACTAGTTGATCTAACACAAAATGTTGTCATTCTTTCTGGATATATTCCTTAACTGCCTGAGAGTTAAGAAATAAGTATGCTGGAGATTAAAATCCCATATGGTAATGCCACTTGTAGATGAGGATAAACCAAAGTGTTACTTGTGTCATGATGGTTTTGAGAATATTGAAAAATTAAGAGAACATCAAAAATCTATCCATAAAGATTTTTTTGAATCCAATGAAAAAGAAATGAAACGAGAACCAGCTCCTGGGGATGTTACAGTTTTTTAGATTTTTTTCTGGTTTCTTTCAATAAATCTTGAGCAATCTTTTTGTTGATATTTGCAAGGTCATAGTCCTTGTCAATTGTTAGTGCTTGTTTGAAATGTAAAATTGCATCTGGAAGATTCCCAAGTTCTCCTAATGACAGTCCCTTGTATGCTAAGGCCATTGCACATTTTTTATCAATTTTGAAGGCCAAATCATAACATTTTATTGCCTCAGAATATTTTTCAGAAGTATGTAATGCCGAGCCCTTGTTGAGCATCACATCTAAATTATTTGGATTAATTTTTAGTGCTTTGTCATATAGTCTTATAGATTGGTCCACTTGGCCAAGATTTTGTAGGGTTACAGCCTTATTAATTAAGGCGTTAATATTTTTGGGGTTTTTTTTAATAACAGAATCATACACCTTAATGGCATCTAGATAATTTCCATCCTCACACAATTCAAACGCTTGAGACAACATGTTTTCTAATTCTATATCCAAGATGTTTTTGATAGCACTTTGTTAATAATATAGATTAAGCAGGGGTAAAGTATATTTTTACAATTCTAAAATTTTTTTCTGTTTTAAAAGAAACCAAAAAGATTACACATCCCAAGTGCACATTTAGTCATACAACATCAAGTCTTTTTCCTCAAGCAAATTATGAAGATTATTCACTGACCGATACACATCCTTTTCAGTTTTAGCTCCTGTACAAACTAATTTTCCTGAAGAAAATATCAGAATTACGGTTTTAGGATCCACCATTCGGTGAATTAAGCCAGGGAATTGCTCGGGTTCATACATGCTTCGTGGAACAGTTCTGGCTGCTTTTTCCAAGTGGACTTTTCCCCCCAAGTTTATTGAAGATACAATATTTTGAACCGTAACTACGGCATCTTTTTCTATTTTGATTTTTCCCTTTCTTAATTTTTCGACGACGGTTTTTACGGCTTTTCGAGCCATCTCTTCTGATTTTGAACCGGTGCAAACCATTTTACCGGTTCTAAAAAGCAGGGTAGCTGTTTTTGGCGATTTTAATCGAAAAACGGCACCAGGAAATTGCTCAGGATTATATTCAACGTCTGGAAATTTTTCTTGAATTTTTATTAGATCTAATTTTTGATCTATGGTAGCCGAGGCCACTACATTTACTATTTCGATTATGGGAGTAGTGAATGTCACAGAAATCTTGTAAGATGATCCTTATTTAAAGAAATTTAAAAATTTGTAAGCAAAAATTATCTAGTTTAGGATAACTTTCCAGACATCCTAAACAGAATAAATCAAGATGGTGTTCTTTTTAGATTTTTTAAATTAAGAGGCTTCTTTGTCGCGAGGATCAATTTCTAATGACTTGTTGAAGCATTCGATTGCCTCATCGTATCTCCCCATGCTTCTTAAAGATACACCTTTGAAATTCCATAATTCAGGGTTGTTTTGGTTCAAAAGTAGTGCTTGCTCAAAACAACCAAGCGCATCTTGATAATTCGTACTTTCTAGATAATCTTTACCTTTTCTGACGAGTTCCGAAATATCATTCATGTTCTTGTTTAGCATTTCAATGTTTTAAATCTAGAGTAATTGTGGAGGAATTCGCTAAAACCATAAACGAAAATTAAACATGTATTTACAAAAATTATGAAAATTTAAATTCATTTTTACTGTAATTAATTCATTGAAATTAGACAAAATTGACGAAAAAATTCTGAAAAATTTAATAGTAGATGCGAGAGTTTCCGCTAGACAACTTGCAATAAAATTAGGAATGTCAACGGTCACTATTTTATCTAGAATAAAAAAATTGGAAAAAGATGGAATTATCAAAGGGTATGCTGTGTTAATCGATCATGAAAAGTTAGGGTATGACATAACTGCAATAATTGAAATCATGGCCAAAAAGGATCTTATAGGTATCGAAGAAAAATTATCAAAGATAAATAATGTTTGTGGGGTGTATGATATTACAGGAAATGCAGGCACAATAATTATAGCCAAGTTTAAGGAAAGAAATGAATTAAGTGTCTTTGTAAAGTCGTTATCATCTATGACAAATGTAGAAAATACAATTACTCATGTAGTCCTAAATACAGCTAAAGAAGATTTCAGGTTAACATAAGAGAAAAAATGAAAAAAATCAACATGTTTGTTTTAACGCTAATAATGGTAGGAATGACTCATAATGCCTTTGCTCAGGTAGAGGGATCTAGTTCAAATCTAGAGTATACAATGACAACGGAGGAAAGCATATTGTTGTTTGGGGGGTTTGTAATAGTAATAGTAGGAATTTTTTTGTTTCTTGCCAGAGATACCATTTTACGGAGAAAAACATCCTATGACAAAGAAGAACATGAATCAAAAAAAGACAAAACATATGAAAAATATCATTCGGATTGGACAGATGACTATGTAGATTTTACTCATACAAGATATACTGAGGATGACGCTGAATTTAGCAAGGCCGCAAAAAATTCAACACTTCCAGACTATTACAAAATATTGGGTGTTCCACGAGGTGCCTCCCAGGATGAAATAAAAAAAAGATATCGGGAATTGGCCAAAAAATTTCATCCAGATAAAAGTAAAGGAGAAAAAACAGATGAGACCATGGCGGAATTTAACAAGGCTTATGAAATTTTATCTCAAAACGAAAGAAAAGAAAAATATGACAAACATCTTAGCGTAGACTAATCACTTTGAAGTTTGATTATTATCATATTCAGCTCAATTTTTGAAGGTCCTTGAACACTATTTGTTAAATTTGTATAAATCAAAAGATTTTTTTTTTGATTGTTGTTTTCGATCTCTGTGGTGATTTTTATTTCTCCAAATTCAGTATTTGGTCCAAGCATTGTTTTACCCAAAAATGGGATAATTGACAAATCATTAATAATTCCCTTTAGTTTGTATGCAAACTTGTCAGAAAAATAGACCCCTCCTCTTGTGGTAGGAGAATTCACAGGAGTAGGAGAGTTAACTACCGAGACATTCTCTAAAACATATTTTTTTTCGTTTAAATGAAGATGGTATTTACAAGAATTGGTTTTATTTGCTTCCATAAGGATATCAAGTAAGTTAAAATCTATAACCATCGCAAACTACAAAAGGGATAATTCTTTTGAGTGTTTCCCGTTTATGAATACTAAAATCACACAAAAATCAAATAATTATAGGCTAAATTAGGCGAATTCATCCAAACATCCTTAAAAATAACAAATGTGATCAAATTTTAATGCAAGAATTTGCCAATCCTCACACATTAAGAAATGAAATTCTAAGCTTGATTGTTGAAAGTGGTTTAGATGAAGATTGCTATAACGAAATGTTGGATTACACAATTGAGCTATTTGAAACCCAAGGGTTAGGATCGGATTATTATGGATATCACAATATTAACCATGAGCTTGAAGTAACCTATGTAGCACTGTTAGCTGCAAACATGAACCATGTTTCAGGTTCATTCTCCAAAGAGGATTTAAAGTATCTTTATGTTTCTGCTCTGTTCCACGATTTTGATCCTCAAAAAAGTGTAGACAAACCCCATGAGGAAAGTGTATTAAAATTTATTTCGATGGATAGAAAACTTCGTCAACTTTTAGATAGCGCAGGATTAGACCTTGAAATTATTAAGGCATTGATTTTAAGAACAACATATCCTTGGAGTGGAGAATTAAAAGAAAACGCAGAAAGACAAATTCATCAATGTTTTAAAACTTCAGACTTGACGAAAACTAATGAAGAGTATCAAGAACATATTTTGTATCTAGGGTGGTACTTATCCGTTGTAGATAGAGTTAGTGGATACACCTTGGGGAATTTTGCTAAAGCAATGGAGATGGCAAAAATGAATGCCCATGCATTGGCATGGAGACCATCACTAATCGTCCGTAGTTCTGTTGCATATTTTGAGGAACTACTAAATAGAGAAACTGAAATGTGTAAATTAATTTTAAAATCACTTCCAAAACAGATGCGAAAAAATTTTTTTAATACTGTACTTTCTTTTATGAATCTAAGGCAACAAGAAATCACTGTTCAAGCTGATTATGCATATGAAAATTTAAAATTGGTTCCAATAATCGAACGAATGCATACTAGAACAGATCCAGAGTTTATCAAAACAATTCATTCTATTTTTGAGGAATTGCCAACCCCACTTCAATTTTCAAAAGAAAATTTTGATGAATCAGTAAAAAATCCGAATGTCACACTAAATACGCTACGCCTTAATGATTGCAGAGGAGAAATTGTAGGATTTGCCAAAGGTGGCCCATTAGAGACATATCAATTACGACCGGAAATAAAGGATGAAAATTATGGCCAAAACAACACACTTTTTCTTGAACCATTGGCCTTGAAAATGGGATACTGGGGACTTCAAGGAGGTAGCGAAATGAGACACATGTTTATCATGCAGGCACATGCAAAAAAATACAAATTTTTGACTAGTTTTGCTTTAAGAGATGTTATTAGAGCACGAATTGATAAAGAAAAGGCTGAATTTGTTACCCTGTTTGATCCTGAAAGATGGGATTACTATAGAATTAAAATCTAAATGAAATAGCAAATGAAAATTCTAGAAATTCGCAACTCCTTACGAAAATTGATTTCAGGAAATGTTTTGTGGGATGATGAAATTTTGAAATTTTATTCAGTAGATGCAAGTATGTATCAAATAATGCCCAAGGTAGTGGTGATTCCAAAAATAGAAAAAGACGTAATTTCCGTCGTAAAATTTGCAAATAAAAATAAAATTTCAGTTACTGTTAGAGGCGGGGGAACGGGATTGGTCGGTAGTGCATTAAACGAGGGCATTATAATGGATCTAAGAAATTTTGATTCAATAGAAATTAAGAAAAACTATGTCAAGGTTGGCCCCGGAGTTACAAAAGGCAATTTAGATAAGGAATTAAAAATTAAAAGTAAATTTTTTCCTCCCAATCCCTCTATTGGTCCTTATTGTTCATTGGGAGGCATTGTTGGAACGAACGCTAGTGGTAGTAGGACTTTGAAATACGGAAGTGCCATAGACAATGTCAAAGAAATTACGTTTGTGGATGGAAAAGGGAAAAAAAATACCTTGCCAAAGGATGAAAAAACTGGAAAGAAAATTATCAAATGTGCCAAACAAATTAACATGGATCAATTTCCCAAAGTGTCAAAAAATTCCTGTGGTTATAGACTAGATTGTGTAAAGTCCCTAAAGGATACTCATAAAATACTGGTGGGTTCAGAGGGAACTCTTGGAATCATATTATCTGTAAAGTTGAATTTGAGGAAATTACCTTCTAAAAGAATACTTTTTGTTGTTGAATATCAATCGGTAGGGATTGCAGCCAATGACTGTATAAAAATAAAAAATTCTGAACCTTCAGCTTTGGAATTCATAGATAAGCCAACTCTAAAGAACATTGGTTTTAAATTTGGAAAAAATACTAATTGTTTACTATTTGTAGAATATGATTCAAATCTCGACCAAAGTGAAAAAAAATTTAAAAATTGCATAACAGGAACAATCATAAAAAAATTAACTTTAGAAAAAGAAATTGAAGAGTGGTGGAAGTATAGAGATTTAGCTTTGTCGTATAGTTTGAAGTCAATAAAAATAGGTGACAGAAATCCTCACATTATAGAAGATGCAACAGTTCCCTTGGAAAAATTAGAAAAATTATTTTTGTTGATCGATAAAATAAACAAAAAATTTCACACCAAAACAATCATGTATGGACATGCAGGTAATGGAAACATCCATGTGAGAATAATTTCAAGCCGGCAAAAAATAAAAACTTTGGAAAAAATTTCACATGCTTATTTTGATCAAGTAATAAGTTTAGGCGGAACAATAACTGGAGAGCATGGAGATGGGATAGCTAGATCTGAATTTATTAAAAAACAATATGGCCATAAAAATTATCAAATTTTTAAAGAATTAAAAGAAATTTTTGATCCTAAAAAAATACTAAACCCTGGAAAAATAATTACTCATTATCCCCGTTTTAAGAGCCTAGAAAATTTTTAAAAAATATCAAAAATTTTCAAGAGTAGATTTGCAGTAAGCCTTTATTAACAAAAAAAAAATCAAAGACACGTGAGAAAAAAAGTTATCCTACTTTTCATGGTTTTTCTAAGTCTGACCATGGCAAATAATTCTGCCTTTGGATTAGAACCACTAGAAAGAGCAGTAATTACCGATCAACGCCTAGTAAATCTTAGTGGAAATACACTTGGGGAACATATTCTTGTAAATCAGCAGGTTCAGATAACGGCAAAAATCACTAATGCCCAAGAAGAAAATCAACCCTTTGTTTACATTATTCAAATAAAAGATGAAAATGATCTTGTCGTCAAATTGGGATGGATTTCAGGATCTATGACAAAATATCAAAATCTTAGTCCATCATTATCCTGGACACCACAAGAATCAGGAGTATATACTGCTGAAATTTTTGTTTGGGATAGTTTACTACAACAGGGCGCCTTAACCAATCCTTCTACTTTGGAGATAATTACCAGCTAAATTGGAAATTTAACACTGAATAACTACGAATATTTACCAAAAAAATTATTTTTGAATATAAAAAAAGATCGGTAATTTGCCTCATAGTAAAAAAAGTTTAACAAGTTCTTGCTAATAGAACCTCAAGCCTAGAAAGTATATGACAATTGGTTATTGTGTAAAATGCCGTGATAAAAGAGAAATCACAGGGCCCAGTCCATACACTATGAAAAATGGCAAACCTGCAATCAAGGGTACATGCCCATCATGCAGAACTGCTATTTTTAGAATTGGTAGAGGCTAGAATTTTTTTTTAAAAAATCTAGCAGATACCTTTCTTTAAAGATTCTAATCCACAGCGTAAGCAGTGGAACGGTATTTTTTCTATAAAGATTAGATTCTTTTATAGATCTCTTTGAATTCCTCAGCAAGATCATAGGAAATATTCAAAAGATGCGATAGTTGAATCATACTTGTTTTATCTCTTGATAGCTGTCTTAGAATAGTCAATGCTTTTTGCGGAGATTTTTGGTTTAATTCTACCTTGCCTGACCAGGTCTTAAAGGCCTCATTCACATCTAAACAAAAGTTCATGACAAACTGCTCCCAATTTTTTACTGGTTCGGATAATGTTTTTGGCATTACCATGTTTGAAATCTCTCGAAACTCATTTTTTCTATCTACTAAAAGCATATCCAATGATTGTTTGATTTTTTCCTCTTCTAATCCTTCTTTTTTTAGCACATACATATTACTCATATTGTATTATACTCAGCAAGACAAATAAAATAACTGGCATTTTTTCTTTACATATGTATCATTTCTCTTAAAAAAATAAACATTTGTAAGGTTACATATAAAAAATGATTAAGTCCTTTAGAAAAAATTTACTTCAATTAGCGATTTAATCACAAAAGTTCAGAGAATCTATTTTCCACATAATCCCAATTTATTACATCCCACCAAGCTAAAACATAGTCATCTTTCTGATTTTGATATTTTAGATAATAGGAATGCTCCCATAAATCCAATCCCAATAAAGGTATCTTGTTTACAATCCATGGACTGTCTTGATTTTTGGTAGAGATGATCTCAATTTTGTTAAATGTTTGATTAAACACTAACCAACACCATCCACTTCCTTCAATAGATAAGGAGGTGCTTGAAAATAATTTTTTAAATTTTTCAAAAGTATCAAAATACACATCAATTGAATCGCCCAATTTTCCACCAGGACTCCCCCCACCGTTTGGATTCATAGTTTCCCAGAACAATCTATGATTTTCAAAACCACCTCCAAAGAAATTTATTTTCATTCTTGTATTTTCTGGAATTGATTTCAAATCTGAAAGAATTGATGAAATGTATTTAGGATGAAAAGAACCTCCAATTTCTTCAAGTGATTTGTTTAATCCATCAACATATGATTGATGATGTTTTTGGTGGTGAATCTCCATAGTTTTTGCATCAATAAATGGTTCAAGTTCATCATATCCGTACGGCAATCTTGGAAGTTGGTACTGGACCATAATTCACATTATCATTCATCCAAATATAATTTACAAGGGGAAAAGATGATAACTGTAAACTCATAAAAATATTCAATGACAAAATTAACTATAATAGATTTGCAAATTTTATATTTAGGAATTAAGAGAAACGGAAGATTTGATGAAAAGGATATTGGACAATCAGATTTAAAAAAACTGGGAGTAGGGAGAGTACTAGATCAATTAGCATCTCTGAAAGAGAGAAATCTAATTTACATGAACAAAGATGGATCATTTTCAGTAACCAACATTGCAAGACACATTCTTTGGGACAATCAAATTCCCTTGTGGGTTAAAATTCTGAGAATTTTAGAGATAAAATCACAAGATATTTATAAAATTTCATCATTTTTATTATTATCACAAGCCCAAATTCAAGATGAAATTGAAGATTTGCGGAAAAGACAACTTGTACTCATGTCGCCTTTAAGAAATGAAACAGGAATTGTGAAAATGTATGAGATCTTACAAGAAGGAATAGAAGAAATTAAAAAAGCCCAATCAGAAGGTTTCCAAAACAAACCAAATATGGGAAAATCACAAATCGAGATTTTGTCGATGATAGAAGAAACTATTGAAGAAATTAAGGCTCTTCAGGAAATCTCAGAGGTTAGAAAGGAAAAGATAGTTTCCAATCTGTTACAAATTAAAGATAAATTAGAAATTTAATTACCGTGCGCTAATCTTATCATGAATTTGGGCCAAAATTAGTTTTGCCTTGTCTTTGTTTTCGTAAGAATCAACTTTTTCATCCATTATAGCGTCAATTTCGTAGCTTTTATCCACCAAAATACTTGCGACATGGTCATCTAACGTACCATTTCCAATTAGATAATATGCAAATACAGTATTTTTTTGACCAATTCGGTGCAATCTATCTTCAGCTTGTCTATGAATAGCGGGACTCCAATCTAATTCGGCAAAAATAACATATTTTGCACGGGTCAAATTAATACCAACATTACCTGCTCGAATACCTGCAATCATAAGTTTTGATTCACCTTTTTGAAACTTGTCTATTTGATCCTGGCGGAATGTGTCAGTTTGACCGCCAATTATTGATACTGGTGAAAACTCTCCGAGACGTTCATGTAGTAATTTATGGATAACTTTATGGTGGCAAAATACAACCACACTTTCCTCAATCTCCATAATATTTTTTACAAATTCAATAACGTGAGGCAGCTTTGCAATTCCGGCCACTTGCCGTTCGCTCTGTATGGCTCTTTGATATGAGGCAGATTTTTTAAATGCAGTTTCTGCACCTTTTTGTTCTTCTTCTAATTTAGCCCAGATTTTATCAAGCTCTTCAAGATAATAACCAGTGTCTGCATCTATCACCTCTTTGTAACGGACCTTATCTTTAAGCTCTTTGAGCACATCAGATTTTTTTCTTCTAAGCATGACATGCTTTTGTAATTCGTTTCTTAATGATGCCCTCTTGTTTTCAAGAACAATTGCTTTTCCTTTCTCATTCACATAACAAAAGTATTCGCAGAATTCTTTGAAACTTCCAAGCAGCCCAGGTTTTAAAATATCCACTATTGGCCAAATTTCGGATCCTCGATTGTAAATAGGAGTTCCTGAAAGTCCAATCCTATAAGTAATTGAAGGTAATGCAGCTAGTTTTTTTATGGCTTTATATTTTTGAGTGGTTTTTGAACGTAGGTTATGTACTTCATCACATACAATTGTTTTATTGTGTATTTTTGACAAATCTGGTATTCGTTTGTAAACCAATTCGTAATTAATAATGTAAAAATCTGTTTTTGGAAGTTCTTCGGATTTACCAGTTCTAATAATAGTACATGTCGGAGATTCATTTTCAATAATTCTTCCATTTCGACTTTTTTTCTTGACAAATTTAGAAATTTCACGCTCCCAGTTTTTCAGAGTAACTAATGGAGCAACCACCAAAACCGGGAAGGTTTGTTTTTCTGTTGAAATATAGGATAATGTTTCAACTGTTTTTCCAAGACCCATCTCATCAGCAAGCAAGGCGTTTCCTGAAGATTTTAGTAAAAAATCTAGTCCTTCTTTTTGAAAATTTAGTAGTTTTCCTCTAAATTGCTCACCGGCCTTTGCACGATTAAGTTTATGTTTAATTGGAGGAAAGTTAGGTTTTGGTGCATAAGTTTTGATCACTTTTCTTTGCCAGGCAGATTTAGATAGAATTTCCAAGGGATATCTTTCCATCATGGCTTTTAACTGCTTGACACTTTCAGTGCTATCAGGAACAATTACCTCATCGAGGTTTTCACCATACCATGCCTCAGGCACAAGTTTTGAAATCATACTAACTGCACGCTGTCCAGTTAATTTCCAACTCCATGTTTTTGAATACTTGTCAAGAACATATTCAAGAGTTCCAAAGTTTTCCATTGATGTCTCCATAATTTGTCGATTGAAAGTTTTTTTGCTTTATGAATCTTGATGTTTGATTAGATTTGGGCGTAGATCTTTGAAGTTTAGTAATGATTAAAATATGAAGTTGTTTTACATAAATGGCCAAATTTTGAAATTAAGTTTCTTTGAAAATTTTTTATTAATTTCACGCTCAAATCGATCTATTAAAAAAGGCAATAATGAAATAGGCAAATTTAAGATAATTAGTATGGCCGAAGAGGGATTTGCTTGGATTTATTTGGTGTTTTTTTTGATTATCCCACTTTCAAGAATTCTCCCCAGAGCAATACGAAAATTAAAAGAAAAAGGTCAAAGAGATCATGAGCCAATTACACAACGGGTGTATCAACCAGTAAATGAATCCATTACAGAATCCCCACAGAATTCAAGTCGAGTAGGCATTTCCAAAGAAATGCAACCTCCAACTTTAGACATGTTAGTCCTAGGAGAGTTAAACAGAGGAACAAAAAATTTTGATTCTATTCAGAAAAATCTTGGTATTGATGGCAATACATTAGATAAAACTTTGCAGAAGTTAGAAGAACAGGGTTTGATGGAGGTTCAGAATAAACAAAGTTTGACGGGACCAAAAATAGAATTGATCCTAACTGAAAAAGGATTTAAGAAATTTTATTCTTAAGAAGACACAGTATAATTAAGGCTAAAAGGAGTCATAAGCAGTGTCCAAGTATCAACAGCCAAAAATAGATGTAAATTTTGGAAAAGCAAAAGGCGTAATTATCGGAATAATTGTTCTTATCATTATAGGGGTAGTCGTTGCAGCCTCAGCTCAAATAGTTGAATCTGGAAACAGAGGTGTCTTATTGCACTGGAGTGCTGTAGATACAAGTATTCCTCCATTAGAAGAGGGACTTCATTTTGTAATTCCATTCCAAGACTCTATTGTAAACATGGAAGTTAGAACTTTGAAATTTGTTAAATCCACATCTTCTGCATCTAAAGACCTTCAGACTGTATCTACAGAAGTGACAGTAAACTATAGACCTTCACCAAATTCAGTCAATACTTTATACAAGGAAGTAGGATTAGAGTATGAAAGTAGAGTTATCCAGCCAGCTGTAGAGGAAGTAGTAAAACAAGTCACTGCCAATTACAATGCAGCAGAACTAATTACAAAACGACCTCAAGTTAAAGCAGACATTGAACAAGAAATTACAACACGTCTTAATGTATACAATATCATAACAGATGTTATTTCAATTACCGATTTCCAATTTTCCGCATTGTTTGCCCAAGCTATAGAATCCAAAGTAGAAGCAGAACAAAAAGCTCAAAAGGCCGAAAATGATCTTATAAGAATAGAAGTAGAAGCAAGACAACTAGCAGCTCAAGCAGAAGGTCTCGCAGCAGCAAATATTGCTGAAGCATCAGGAGAAGCTTCAGCAATTAAAATTATCAATGAAGCGTTGGCACAAAATCCATTTTATTTAGAATGGCTTAAAACTCAAGCCTGGGACGGAAAGTTACCACTAGTTGTAGGAGAAGGAGGAACACCATTCATCCAAATTCCAATTGAACCATAAAATTTAGAAAAATTACTTAGTTTTTGAATTCTCACGTATTGAATCATACATGGCAAGAAATTGTTCGGGCTCTTTTGTTTTATATTGTTTAACGAGGCGTGAAATATCTTTATCAGATAAGAATTCCCCTTTGTTTTCGTAATATTCTTTTATAATTTCAAATGGAGTTTTTTTTATATCGTATTTTCTTAGAGTATCATTTACTGATTTGTTGCTCAAGAAATCAAAGAGAATAAAACGATATACCAAATATCCTGTAATTCCTAAAATGGCTACAATAGCAAGGGGGATAATTACAACAAAGACCATATTGTTAGTTATCGGTCTTTGTATTTCATTGTTTTCTAAAATCAATGAAATTTGCCTATTGGATGAGGTGGCGTGTTTTCATCGTGACAGTCACAACTACAAAGATGCGCATCGTGATTATTAATACAGTCAATGCATTCAAAGTGTTTCCTAGTTTCACATGCAGCGCAAATCATATCTTGTTTTAATTAAAGAATTCACAGATTTAAATGGCTTGGATAGTTAATAACTAACTTCACTTCTATAGAGTAATTTTTCTGTCAAATCCACATAACCTTGTGGATCTAGTGGCTTGGCAAAATCCTTGTCTACATTAATCAAGTAAATTGAGTGAAGTCGTGCATTTAGAATATCATCATAATTTATGGAGGGATTTTTATAATAACGATCGCATAAATTTTGGACTTTTTTTACATCTTCCTTTTTTCTGGAATTTGGAGGAATAAGAAATATTTTGGGAATTGGGATTATGCCCATCACTGGAGTAGCCAGAGAAAATTTGGAGCAAAATTTACTATATCTTGCGATTTTGCTCATAATTCTTGCAGTTGAATAATCCACCGTATCCATAGCATGATCTGGAGGAGTGAAACCAGTTTCTATTTCAATGATAGTATCGCCATCCCCTTTTTTCGCAAAAAGATCACATACTAAAATGTCGGATATTTGCTTTTCGACTTCAACTAAATACCCATTTGCAATTAGATTAGCTGCACAAACCAGCTCCAATACGGAATGATTTATCTTCACAAGATTTTTTTTATACATTTCAATGAGTTGTTGGCAGACATTGTTTAGTTTAGGCAGATCTTCATAAGATAAATTATTAGCCAATCTATCAGTTACTTCATAAACATCATTTCGAAATTTTTCTAAATCCATTTAATAATTATCAGTTTGTTTAGTATTTTAAGAACTAGATGATAAAAATTGCTCAAAATTAATTGAAGAGAAATTAACTTTTCTTCATACATGGTCTTAACAACAAAAATCAAAACATCTTTTTATGTTTAGAAATAAAGTATTTTTTGTATTCTTTTCAGCACTACTTCTTTTACCTCTAGCCTCAAATTCAGAGGCTGTATTATGGGATTTGTTAATTCAGGCAAACATAGAAAATCCATCCTTAATGTCTGGTGATAGACCAATAGTGTCAGGCGTGATTTTAGATCATGCATCTAAACCCGTACAAAAAGCTACAGTGAATGTAAAGTCAGAATCTATGTCAATATTTACAACAACCAGTCAATCTGGAGAATTTCTAGTAGAATTGGGAAAAGCAGAAAGAATTCCAGGTAATTACATTGTAAATATCTCAGCAACCACTTCAGATGGAAGAATGGGCATCGCTAGTATTCAATTCCAAGTAAAAGGCGAATTAGCACAAACAACGGTAAATCATGAGAAATTATCTACACCAGAGGCTAAAAGATATCTTGAGGCAAGTATTGAAGACTTTGATAAAAATCCCATTGGATTTTTGCTCTACAATTATTATCAGAAAATACATCAAGAGTATCTAGAGGATCAAAAAATTGAAAGTGATTTAGCCCAAGAACAAACTTTCATAGAAGAGCAAAAAGAAGCGGCAAATGAATCACGTCAAATAGCTATAGAAGAATTTAATCCAGGTGCTGGAATTTTTTCAGGTCCTGAATATGAAAATTATGTTAACAGTCTGGATGAAGAGATAAGAGATACTGTAGTTGAACATCTAAATTTTACAAAAAATTTATTTTTTGAAGCAAATATTCTAAAAAATGAAATTCTAGAAAATGGTGGGACCGCCGAAGAAGCACAGATGGTTTATTTAGATAAATTAAGTACCAGCAGAGACACGATAGAGAATTTTGATAGCAATTCAGATTCTGATACGTATCCTTACCCTGCAGACGACCCTGAATTTGGACCAGCTAGTGATACAAATCAAGTTAGAATTAGTGACACTCCACAATCAAACACACCCGCGCAACCAATTAATGAAAAATCATTTTCAGAATCCCGAATACTTGTTATTGTTGATGGGATTAATGTTGAAGTGGATTATGTAAATTCAATATTTTCTGTAAATGTGAATGGAACCATTTTAGAATTTTTGGCTAGTGGAACAGAAATTATTCTGCTTGAAAATACTGAATAAATTAAATTATTTAATAAAATTAGCAAATATCAAACTTTACTTTCAGTTTTGATATTTTTACTAAAGATTACCTTGCTGGTCGTTTAAATCCGGGCTCAATTTTACAATTAGATAAGGAAGAATTATGAAATCTTTTATCTGCTTTTTTTGTTTTATTTTTTGATTTTTCAATATTGATGATCTCTCCAATTTTAAAAACTTTTTTGACCGGAGGTTGCACTTTTTCAGTTTCTTGAGTGTAAATGACGTTAAATGGAGAAGTTGTTCGTGTGGTTTTCTTTTTACTTTTTAATTTATCCATATCGGCTGGATTTTTTTGTGTCCATTTGATATTCTTCATGTCAGATGATGAGGATTTTTCAATGTTATAATCTCCTAACGATTTAGCCATATTTCTCTCAGTTGGATTGCGAACTTAAGCGTATGGATGAAATTTAAAATATACCCCTTAGGTATTCCAAAAAAATAATTTCAATTGCATTGTGTGAGTTTGTTATCTCATGTTTGCTGGTCTTTTATGGATTTTTTTAATTCCTCATAAGATTCCAAGTATTGTTTTTTCATTAGATTTTCAGGCTTTGTTTTATTGTTCTTATTTTTTTGTGACCGAATCTTATTTTTAGGTTTAGCCATGATATACAATGGACAGATACAAGATATATCAATTAGTATATTCTGGAAAAAGAAAATAGCCTATTTGACTATATTTTTTATCACGCCCCATTTAAGGGCAAATTCTTCTTTAGTGATTTTAATTCTAGATTTACACTTTAGACATCTACGCATTTTAGTGGCCTTAGAATATCTCCAAACATGAGATTCACCTTTTTTATGACAATTCATATCTTTCTAAATTTTGCACGAGTTTAAGAATATTGTTAATTGAATAATTTTAATCCCTGTGGGACGTTATACATTGAATGTTTCCCTCAACTCATTGAATCTTTATGATATGATCTATTATTTTCTAATTCGTCTTTTGGGCATCCTTCCAGATTTCTTTTATCATAATTCTAACCATTTTGTTAATTTTTCACATTTGATCTGAACAAAAATCGGTTGGAAATCAAAAAGACGTTAGAATTTGAAAAATAACGTAGACTCATATTGGATTCGAAGGAATTACACGATATCCAACGGATGTTGAAATTGTCATCAAACTGACAAATCCAATGGTCAGAGATTGGGCTATCCTAAGCAATAGAACAATCTCGCTTTTAGAATTTAATACCATATTAAAAGATGCCTTCATCACGTTCAAAAAGAAGATACATGAGAATTTAGAATAAAAATTACAATTTTAGGAAAATAAAAAACATTTTTGATTCAGATTTTTTTCCTTTTATGGATTAAGATTTTTAAAATCTAAACATTTTGAATCATATTCATTTAGGTATTTTTTGCCATTAAATTGAGAATCTTCAATGTATAATTCACATGTTTCAGAATCTATCTTAGGACTGTTGTTATCATTACTCATAAACTGTAATATTAAAACACCAACAAGAATAATTATAATAATAATTGGGAATTTTCTGGAATAAATATCCACAAATGCCTTTAAATAATTTTGAACTTAAGGTTATGGTTAAAGTTTAGAACCTTTTTCAAATTACGACAAAAACTATTGTGAGAATAAGTCATTTTTCTTATTGTTTTGATCAAAATGTCTTTGATTCTAAGTCCATAGAATCCATCATCAAAATCTTGTGGCATTTACAGAAACAGTTGGTGTGGGGCATATCATGAGAATTTCTATATGAGCATTCTTTTGTATGGTCCATGATTTAATTTGATTTAAGATGTTATTCTGTTTTTCCAAGTAACTCATGTGGGTACCTTATAGGTTGTTTTTGAGTAATAAGAAAAAATGAACTATAAAAAAATGAATACCCTTAATGAACGATTTATCAATTCTACACTGGTCTTATATTCAAAATTTTCCTACGCATAATGATGAAAATCAATATACCTTTACCATGCCCTTCATGTGGAGGGAAGATGTATTCTGTTTACTATGAAACATCATTTACTATTCTAAGAAAAAGAAGCTGGCAAATTTGCAAAGAATGTGATTTCGAAAGAAACACAGATGAATTTAAAAAATCGATTTGTTGTGTTTGACAGTATGATTTTTTTAACCTCTATAACTCATAGTTTTTTACGAATAACCAAGATTTTGATCTAAATCATAAATTTTGTCTATTTTAGGCATAAATTTTTCGCTAAACAGAAGGACGATTCAATTTTATAATGTGCCTTCCAAAAAAGAAAATTGAAAAAGGAAATATCAGATTCAATCATCTATCACAAATCTTCGTGTATTACATGCAAGAAAACAATTTCAGAAATAGATAGAATAAAAATAGATGTTCAAAAAAGAGATTTTTTCAAAGAATCCTTTTCTGAAACGGAATTAAAAAAAATTGTAGAATTATCAGGTCTAAGTCCCCATGAACTTTTAAGGAAAAGAGATAAGATGTTCAAGGAATTAGGTCTAGAAAGAACTAAACATACAGATAATGAAATTATAAAACTCATGGTAAAATATCCTGGACTCATAAAGCGACCAATCATCATTAAACAAAATAAAGTTTATTTTGGAAAAATTGATGTTAAAAATTTAAATTAAAGTTTATTTTTCTTTTTTAAATATTCTCATAGCCTCTAGATGTGAACAATTGGCCTTTAACCCTTTTCCATGATGAAATTTGTAAAAATTTTTGAACCCAGGACATTCACAGGTATCAGAAGTAACAAAGTATGATTTGTTTGGATCAGAAGAAGATTTGATTTGATAAAGGCCCCCATCAATTTCTTCAACACCTCCACTTTCTACAAGTTTTTTTGCTTTTCGAATTGTGCTTGCACTCATAAAATGTTTTTTCCGTTAGCTATTTTTTATTTTTTATTTTTTTCATTACGTTTGACCAATCAGCATTTTCTTCTTTTCCTTGAGCAAGCGCATTTTCATAGAGTAATTCAAAAATCCATGAAATTATTTCATTCCAAATGGCTTTGAGAGATTTATCGTCAGTCCAAATTACACTTGTTTTTACTGCATTCATAGCCAAAATGCTGTTGGAATTTTTTGTGGTATTTTGACCCCATTTTTCAAGAACTCTGTCACAAAAATCTAAAATGTCTTTTTTAGTCAATGCCAATTTATCAGGCTCAAAAGTAGTTTTTTTCACTAAAAAAGGAACAGCCACATACTAGATTAGATTTTTCCGTACTTTCAATGCTGAACATACCCAGTTTTGAAAATAATACAACAAATCATTAGAAAATAATTCCGATCTATCTTCAAATTAATTTTTATAAACTGATTGTATTATTCGATGGTATTGGCGCTAAAAAAGTACGTTGCTACTAGATTAATTACAATGTTCGGTGTATTGATGGTAACTTTACTTCTTACTGTTTCTCTGGTTGGATCCAACATGGATATTATTCTCAAACAAGGAATTGTGTTTCAAGTAAGAAGTGAAATCACAGAAGATCCATCAATATCAAATAGTTTTGCCTCTTCAGAAGAGTTTGAAGATTTTGTTCAGAATCAAATTGATCAACGAATAGAAATCCTAGGATTAGATGAACCATGGTATGCCCCACAAAGGATAGGTCTGACTATGTACAAAATATTATTACTTGATTTTGGCAACGCCACATTTCTTACCAGTGATTCCGGATCATCCGATGTCAAAGAGATAATTTTAGAGAAATTGCCTAGAACTATTTTGTTGTTTACTACAGCCACAATAATTATTTCAGTTATTGGTATTTTTCTTGGTGCCCTGTCTGGAAGTAAAATAGGATCTGTGATAGATAGAATAACTTCTAGTTTTGCAATTATTAGTTCTAGTTTTCCTGTTTGGTGGATTGGTATGTTGATGATATTTTTATTTTCCTTTGTTTACCAGATTTTTCCAGCAAGAGCCACTCCACCCATTCCCTCATCTGATCCGGATTATATCATATCCTTACTATACCATATGACATTACCTTTGATTACAATTGTAATGATTGGATTTGGTGCATGGGCATATCTGGTGAGAAATTTTATGGTGGGGATTATGCAGGAAGATTTTATCACATCAAAAAAAATAATGGGAATAAGTAAAACGAAAATAATTTACAGACATGCCCTAAAAAATGCTGCCCCGCCAATAGTTACCATTCTTGCATTGAGCCTTTCAGGATCCCTTGGAGGAGCAATAATCACTGAAGCTGTTTTTGATTGGCCAGGCATGGGAAGATTATACTTTGAGGCAATTACGGTAATGGATTTGCCAATTATTATTGGTGCAACCTACATTTTGACAGTATTTTTCTTAATTAGCATATTTATCGCAGATTTGCTATACGGGTATTTTGATCCCAGAGTGAGAACTGGACAATGAGTATTATTTCACCGCAAGAAATTAAAAGTGAATTTGCTAAAAGCAAAATGGGAATTGCAGGTATTAGTATTCTAGCCATTCTCATTACAATCTCAATAGTTGCAATAATTACAATACCAAGTGAAACCTTTAGCGAATGGAATAATCCAAGCAATTGGATTGCATACCCAAAAGTGGCCATACCTGGATGGGTCAACTTGTTTTTGGTTGAAAAAATTCCAGAGCACAAAATTCTAGATGATCCAATGGAGAAAATCAAAACATCTGGAAATATTTCCTTGATATCACATCAATTTGGATTTAATTTTGATTTTGGTGATTTTCCAAATGACTTTATTTACGAATTTTCTGCCAAATATTCTGGCTCTCCTCTCCTAGAAATCATGGTAATCAGACCAGATGGGATGCAGCTTGAGTTATTATCCACATCCTTGCCAAATTCCGATTCTGTTACAACACATACTGAGAGGATTTTTTCGACAGACGAGTCAATTAGAAAAAAACTTTTCTTGCAATCCAACAAGTTTGGGTTTGCCATTGACAAGTTATCTTCTGAGGACATTGTATTTTCCCAAGCAGATACCCACCAACCTCTAAAAGGAAATTATGCGTATGTGATTAATCTTTATGGAGTTAATTCCCAAAATGAAATACCTGAATCTAATTTGATTATAGGAGGAAAAGCTTTTGGAGTTATGGGCACTGATGAACTCCGACGTGACCTCGCAATAGGATTACTCTGGGGAACTCCCTTAGCACTATTCATTGGAATAGTTGTTGCAATAGCATCAGTTACCATGGGTTTGCTTTATGGGGTATATGCCGGATATAAAGGTAAAAAAACTGACGAGGCTTTGATGAGGTTTAATGATGTAATTTATGCTCTCCCGGCACTACCATTTCTAATTATCCTGTCTGTAACTATTAGCAACAGTATTTTCCTAATGATTGGGTTTCTAACTATTTTTGGGTGGGTTGGAGTAGCCAAGGTATCAAGAAGTATGGCTCTTCAAATCAAAACGCGTGGGTACATAGATGCTGCCGAAATGATGGGTCAAAAAGATTCTAAAATTATTCTTAGACATATCCTACCTCAATTACTTCCATATGCATTTGCAAGCATAGCTATATCGGTTCCAGCTGCCATTACAACAGAAGCAGGGCTTAGCTTTCTTGGCTTGGGTGACCCTTCATTTCCAACTTGGGGGCAGATTTTACATGACGCAAACGTCTATGGCGCAGCATCAAGGGGTTTATGGTGGTGGATAATTCCTCCCGGAATAATGATTGCAATTACAGGTCTTGCGTTTGTTTTTATTGGAAATGCTTTGGACGTTATTGTAAATCCTAAACTTAGAAGATAGCTAGTTTTTTAGATCAAACTTGCGAATTAGGTCTATAGTGGAATCATTCATTCTTACTGTAAAAGTGGCACAATTTGGATCCTTTGATTCAGATAAAATTTCTGCAAATTTTGATTTCGCTTGAGCCGATTCCAGGTTCTGATCACTTACACAAAGGGGAAATTTTTTCATGTTAAGATTTTGATTTTGTAGATAATCAATAAACTGTTTATAATTTTCAGCCTCATTCCATTTGATATTTTTTTCCTCACATGCTGCAATCCATATATCAAATGTGTTTTGATAGATTACTTTTTTCCTTAAATCATCTAGGGTCATAATAGGTTTTTAAAAATCTGCACGTTGCATTTTTGAGCCACATCGTGGACATGTTCCGCCATTGTGTTTATTGCTACAAACCAGGCACACATAACTCACTTTGGTGCCTCCAGAGTTTGTTCCAAAAAATCCCCCACCTGTTCCGGATTCCCCATAACCTCCCATTCTGCTCATAGCACGTCGTCTCAATAGTAAGGGAAAAACTATGAAGATTCCAAGAGCAGCTGCTAAACCATATGGGAAAGGCAAGATCATTTGTAAACCAATACTAATTGCCAAGGATGCAAATAAGAAAATCAAATAAATTTTAAAGCTGAA
Organism: Nitrosopumilaceae archaeon; assembly: GCA_035527875.1. Classification (GTDB taxonomy): domain Archaea; phylum Thermoproteota; class Nitrososphaeria; order Nitrososphaerales; family Nitrosopumilaceae; genus Nitrosomaritimum. The sequence continues at coordinate 21,493 of DATKZR010000156.1, forward strand.
CATTTAATCGAAAATACCTTTAAAATCCATATAAAGTTTTGTCAGTATTAAGAGAATTACTGTCAAAGATTAAAAAAAATCAAATTATACAATATCAAGTTTAATTGAATTTCCCATACCATCCCACGCAAAAATATCTTCATCACCATACGGAAACTGAACAATCAGAGAGACTAGCCCAAAGAAATTTTGAAGATCAGTCAAAGAAGGTTCAGCTGATCCGCTTGGATGAGAATGAACAATTCCCAGATAACTCATATCAAAAGGCAAAAAAGAATGTGGAAAACCAGCAAATGTTGGTCCCGTGTGACTAAATGGTGGAATTACAAGACCATCAATCAGGACATTACCTTTCTTTGATTTACCTTTAAGTATCAAGATACTCTCATTTGGATGCTTTATTTTACAATATGAGGATATGCTATCCACTACATCTTTTTTTAAGGTAACACTTCTTTCAATTTTTTTCTTCTTGAACAATACCAAAAGTACTTTCTAAGTCCTAATTAATTTTAAGGGGTAAGGATTTAGGACTTTAAAATTAAAGAGGAATTTTACCAAGTTTTCCCAAAATTAATTTCAAATTAACATTTTCAATTAAATGTTAATTATTATTCCCAACCAAACAGGAGATTTTTAAAATTGAAAGTTCAGATTTGTTACACTATGGGGACTTTAGATGTTTTTAAATGATGGTCATTCATAACAGTTTCATGCAACGAATCGAAGCAATTGTACAAAGTGATGTTGCAAGACCAGTGGTCATGGCTATTCGTGAAAAAGGCGCAGATGCGGTTACCTTTATGGAATCTATGGGGCAGGGACAAGGTGAAAGGCCAGAAATAGGTGGAAAAACAGCTCTTTTTAATTCAACACAAGTAATTATTTCAGTGGTAAATGATTCTCAGCTTGACAATGTTGTATCAGCTATTATGGATGTTGCACATACAGGTCAAAAGAAGGATGGAAAAATTTTCATAACAGAGATCAAAGCGATATATGATATTTCTACAAAACAAAAATTAATTGAATTAAATTAATTTTATTTTCTTTTTATCAATTTCCCCCTGTCCCAAAAATAATTCTCTAAAAATGGATCTCACTTAAGTTCTACATAATGATATAACTATTAATGAAAAAAATTGAGGTATATATCCGAGACCATAAATTTGAAGATGTAAAAAATGCCCTAATCAGGGCTGGAGTTTCTGGGATTACCGCTTATCCTGTGTTAGGAAGAGGTAATCAGATAGGCAAGGGCGTAGCTGATTTTAAATCAGAAATAATTACAGAAGATATACTAATTCCCAAGAGAAAAATTGAAATATTTTGCATAGAAGAGGAACTGGATAAAATTTTAGAAACAATCATGACAAGGGCAAGTACTGGGGAGGTAGGAGATGGAAAAATTTTTGTCTCGGATATAAGTGAAGTAATCAAAATTAGAACCCAAGAACGAGTTAAATATAAGGCCTAATCTTTGGTTTTTAATTTCTCATTCTTCCAAAAAAATGATTTCTCATCTAACCATTGTTGCAAGTAGAGCATTTAGTTGAACAGGTTTTTTCAAATAACCTTCTATTCCTTCTTTTTTTAACAATTCCTGAATTTCTTCAGCTTTAAAATCATGGGCAGAAAATATCACAATTTTTTGGTCTTTAAGAATATGTTCAGTTTCCAAAGTTTGAATAATATCCAGTCCACTTAGTCCAGGCATATGAATATCTAGAAAAATATAATCATACTTTTTATTTTTTATTTTTTCCAGTGCATCTTGTGGATCATTTGTAATCTCATTGTCACAGCCTTTGGCTTTAAGAAATTTTGAAAGAAGACATGTGATGTCTGGATTATCATCCACTAGAAGTACTTTCATGGAATTAAGTGTAATATTTTTTTGTATAACCTCAAGTCGTTGAATGCTTGAAGGTTTTTCCTCGACTGAATGTATACCATATTTCAATAATTCTTGGACTTGAGCTTCATTGAACTCAAGTACACTGACAACTACTACCTTTTTCAACTCAGAGGGTCTACTGGTTTTTAGGCCACGAAGAAAATCAAATCCACTAAATTTAGGCATGCACATATCAAGGAGGATTAAATCATAATCGTTTTTGATTACTAGTTCTAGTCCTTCTTTTCCATCATTTACACTCCTAACTGTATGATTATCTGCAGTAAACATGTCTGAATACAATTCACAAATTTCAGGAGAATCATCAACATGTAAGACTTTCATATTTTATGTTAATTCATAAATGGATAAGGTTCTGCAAGTTCATTTTGAACAAAAAATATGCCGTATTTTGAGGAAAAATCAATTCTGACGAAAATACACATAACAAAGGGAAAAACGACTATTCCAAAATTCACACTATGAAAATATGAATTTCAGAAATTGTAATAAAATGATATTACAAAATTAAATATTTAAAACAAACTAATTTTAAATTAATTTGGGCGATAGGAGTGGGCGATAAATGTCAAATATGTGGAAAGGATCTTGAAGATTTTTCCCTTACTCATTGTTCTGACGAATGTCGCTTCGAAGCCTATCTAAAATCCAAATCAGTTTGTATACTTTTAGATATAGAAGATGATCTAAAATAATTTAAAAACATGGGATATTTGATTCTAAATTATTATCCTTGTTCAAAAATAATTTCCAAACTAATTGCAGTGATGAACTTTTAGTTTAATGTATACGATTAGAATTTCTTTTGATTGTTGATAAATTTAAGGTGTAATGATTTGATAGTGATCCTTTTAGATAATAAAATTAAAAAATAATTATTGGTTGACTGCGTGCAAACATGGAGAAGAAAATTAAGAATACAAGAGATGGCAGATATTGCGAAAAAAGAACTAGAATTAGGCACAGAAATTACTCAAATTTATGAAATGTTAGATGAAATGATGCAAATAAGATGGAAATCCATCCCAACTACTAGAAGGCAATACTTGATTTCTGTAAAGAAAGTTTTGGCAAATCAGATGGTGCTAGTAGTGTGAGAGAGAATCCCAATGTTGTTTCACTGGTTAACGAGTTTATTGCCTTTCAGTAAAAATAGTATCCCTCCCGCCTACAAGGAATAAAAAATTTGCCAAAACTAAAGTCATAATGCAATCAGATGTTTTAATTAAAACAACAATTACGATACTAGTTCTAATCGTACTTTAACACGCATTCCTTTTCCATGAGCTCGGAGATCCGTATTTACCTCTAAAATATTACAATTTTTTCCTCGTAATAAAATTTCAGAATTGGAATTAATTTTGAAATGATCCCTCAAAGACAAAGGTAAATTTTCAAATTCCCCGTATTTGGCTATAGTTTTTTCTTCCCCTTCAAACCATTGTGTAAACTCTATAAGAGTAGCTTCAAAAAAATCATCATGAGGTATTCTCTAAATACTATTAAATTAAGTTTTAACTATTAGGTAGTTTTTAAAACACTACAATAATGACCAGAGTTTATGGAAATTATATTTACAAATCACGTTAGCACGTAGCAAAAGACATCCTAAAAAATATCTTAATTTTAAGTTGGCCGTATAATGCTATAATCAGTATTGGAAAATATTTTTAGTTTGTTTTCAATTTCAGAGATCATTTTTGGAATGTTTCCGTGAGTTTCATTAATTTCATTCCCAAGCGAAGAAATTTTAAATTCAATATCATGCTTTTGATTCAATGTTTTTTCTAAACGCCTTTGCATAGTAGTTAACTCCATATTGTCAAAGCCCGATAACTTGGTTTGAATTTCTTCTCTTTTTCCTGTAAAATCGTGTATTTTTTTTATAAATTCACCAATCAGTTCTTCAGTCTCAGTAAGATATGTAATTGATTTTTCAACATCTTTTACAGAAATGGAGCCAGAAAGAATTCCTTTTCTAACATTTTCAAAAATTACAATAATAGAATCATTATTTTTTGGGATTAATGCATCAAAGGGCACATTAAGCAGTTGAGATAAAAGAGATTTTTGCTCTTTATCCAAGGAGGATGCATATTCATATCTGCTCAATGGCCTTGAAATCTTTGTAAATTGAGCATCAATGTCTGTTTTGATTTCATTTTTTGTATCATTTAGGGAGTGTAAACTTTGATTTAATTTTAAAAATTTAGCATATTGTTCATTTGATTTTATTTTTTCAATTGAGACTTCAAAGTCTTTAATTTGGGTTTTGAAGGAATCTAGTTTATTTTTTGATTCCAAAATTTTTTTATTTTTTAAAATGAAATCACCTTCTAGTTTTGCTATTTTGTCCAGTAGTACTGTAATTTCATTTGACTCACTCGTAGTATCCTGAAAATTTTTTATTAATTTTTGAATTTCATGATGGTTGGAATTCATTTGGGCCAAAATTTCTTTTAATTGCCCAGCATACTTTTTGGCAAAAATATGAATAACACGAGTTTGTCGACCTAAGACGTCACCAATTCTCTTTAATTTCTGATTCAAAACATTATTCATATCTATTATGTCATCAATTGAAGATACCTCAGGTAAATCGCCGACATCCTTTTTGATTACATCAATTACCTGTTTTTTTCCTCTGACAACAATTATTCTAAGATGTTTGTCAATTTCTTCAACTTTAAGATCGTCTCGTTCAAGAGTGCCAACAATATTTGCAAGTTCTTTAATCAAAGGCGAGGTTTGATTTCTAATAGATGTTATTTGGGCCAGGGTCTGAGATGCCCTTAGATCCAGTAAATTTTTGGTTATTTTTTGAACTTCATGTATTTGAATTTCTTTGGATTGTGGAATTTCCTCTGGAACTTGGTCCGCCTTTTTTTTACCCCATCCAAATACCATTTGTATTCATTAGGCTTTGGGGATTAAATGTGTTAGAATTTTAATTGTTTTTTACAGAGAAGTACATCTGAGAGATAAAATAATTGTGCTAGAATTTAAAGATCTTGCTAGAATTCACTGTTGTATACGGAAAAACAAACATATCTTTAAGTTTATTTTGAATTAAGGAAATTTGAAACTCCAGCCCTGCGCTCTATCCCCCGATAGTTTGTTATTCTGGGTTTCACTATTCATAAATTCAAGAAATTAGTCTATTGATTATTTTTTTTTGGAGAATAAGAATGAAGAGAAGAGATTCAAACTGGATTAACCTCATTAAAAATTAGTTAAAATTTAAACAATTAAATTTAAAATCAAGAAAGAAAACTGATTATTATGAAGAAAAAAGGAGAAAAATCATTTCATACAGGTACTGTGAAAAAATCTCTTATCATCAAAGCATCAAAGCAAAACGTTTGGAGAAAAATAAGTAACATTGTAGGATTGTCTTGGTTAATTGATGTTAAAAAAACAGTTTATCTCTCTAAAAAAAAGCACGGGGTTGGCGCTATTCGAAAAATTACGTTTAATGATGGAAACACTATCGAGGAACATGTGGTTGCCTGGAAGAATGGAGAATACTTTACATACATTGCCACAGAAGGTCTGCCTTTACGAGCATATGTTGCCACAATTTCCATCAAACCAAAGAGTAAAAATTTAGTTCAATTAAATTGGGAGTCTTATATTAATAGCCAAAAAATGACAGAAAATGAATTTTTAGAGTTTCTAGTCTTCATGGGAACTTTTTATGAGACATCAATGGAAAATCTAAAGAATGCTTTAGAAAAATAATTTTTAAAATCAAAGCGTAAATACAGTTAATCTAAATTTAGATTATGAGTGATATTCGGTTTATTATTGTAGGAGTGATCTTGGTATTTACGGGATTTTTAATTCTGGGCACTTTTGGGCAAAGCTATCAAACATCAAATATTGAGACAAGTGAGTTTGAAAATTGTTTTGAGTATTCAGACGATAAAGAACCCATCATAATAGATTGTTCTGCCAAAAGATTTGAGCGAAATATTTTCTTTGGTCTTGTCTTATCATTGATTGTTGGAGGAGTGCTTGCTCTACTGAAAGGAGTTAAAGGAGACTGGGATGGAAAAGTCAAACCCGAAGACATGGTAGGTCCCAGCAAAGACAATCGTGGGAACGAAAATAATTCCTAGTCTAATTTATTAGAAAAATACAATCTAAGATTTCTTAGGAAATTGTTTTGGTTTTCTCTTATTACCAGAGTCGTCTTCTAATCGTTGTAAATACACTTCTTCGTATGGCATTTCTAAAATATTCTTGCAAAATTTACATTTAACCTTAGAGGAGAATTTGTTCGTAGGTAAGTACAGTTAGGCTCAAAATGAGTTCTATCTGAGTCAGGGCTATTTTTTTTCGAGTATTTTTTTTAAATTTCCAAAAACGATTTCTAATTCTTTAGTTCTTTCATCAAATTGTTCATCAGTAAGACCTGGAGGTTTTACAATGGTAATGATTACTTCAGAGTCATCACCATTTGAGACAACTCGCATAGGAACCTCCCACGAGGTCTCATCATCCACATACAAATGATCTAAAATTCCAAAAGTCTTATTGTGCTTAAATTTTAGATTGGCATATCCTCTTGATGTTGAAAAGGACCAAGAATCATCATCGTTTTGTTTGGCATCAGACATCATTTTTGGGGGAGAATCCAAAATAGCATCAAAAACATCTCCAGTCTTGCGACTAACTGACATTGTAATTGTTCTGGACCTTACCATAAAGCATATTGTAAATTATGGTTAAAAAGCATGTTGTAGAAGTTATAATTTATTACTAGAAATCTTTTTATAAAAATTTGCATTTTAATTAAAATTTTTTATGGTAACAGCGACTCCTACGGCAAATGGAATCTTTTCTTTTGTCTTTTTCATTCCCAAACCCTTAAGTTAATACAAAATTTAGAATATTATGGGATTTTTAGATAAATTCAAAAAAGTTAAAGAGAAATCAACTGATTCTGAAAATAAGGCATCTGAGCAAGAAGAGATGAGAGAAGAACAACATGAGCTTGATCTAAAAGAAAACTATGAAGCAGATGAAAAGTATGATGAATCTAAAGACTAGTGTCTAAACTCTTTTTGTTTAATCGTACAAAAACTCTGCTAGAATATAGCTAAGTTTGTTTAACACCTTTTAACCCGATTTAGCAAGATAATCATGGGTGTATTGTGTCAAGGTTGTTAAACATATTTCAGCGTAAGATCTCAGATCGATGTTTTTTTAAGGTTAGTTTGCCATGTATCTGAACGTTTTTGATACGATGACATTTTAACAAAATATGGTCAATTTTGAAAAAGTCTACCAAAAAGTTGGTTTACAAATAATTGAAAGGTGTCATGGAGCAATCAAAATTACAAAACATGGGAAAATTATTGAAGTATATGACACAAAACGTCACATCTGGAGTAATGGTTTAGCAGGGCTCATAATCAAAGAGGAATGTAGGAATGCAAATCTAAAGGATTGGGAGTTTGCAAATGTCCGAAGTTATGTTATCAAGGAATTACTTAGTAAACCTGAAAAGTAATATCGGACTTTTCAATAATACCTAGGTGAAAATACGCAATTTCAAAGAAAAAATAATGTTTTTTATTTTTTATCCGTATCCAAAAAATAATTTCAAAAGTATGATGTTAAAAAATTAACTACGCCAGGTAAGGGATTCGAGCCCCTGCACGCTTGCGCGTAGCCGTTTTCGAGACGGCCGCCGTACCACTTGGCTAACCTGGCGTTTTTCCTTAAAATTTTCACCGTAATAAAGAAAACAATCAGAAATAATGTAATTACTCACCTAACTGTAAAATATACAAATTAATCAATCTTAATTAATTCATCATTAAATTTTTTTTTGATTTGTTCTTTAGATTTTTTCCAATCTTGATCTGAAATTTCATCTGAAAAAATTGATTTGAATTCGACAGAATACTCTGGAGTCTGGCCTGCAACTTTCACAATTTCTTTCTTTTCATTAGTGTTCAATGGGAAATAAGTGATAATTTTGGAGACAGTCCCATTACCATCAATCTTAAGGTCATAGATTTTCTCTTCCAGGCCAGAAGATATGGATAGATTTATCATGGTTTTTCTTCCTTTTTGCTTTTCATATAACTAAAAACAATTAACACAATACCAACTGCTATCCACCCAATAGCATATCCAGTCAGATCCTCCAACATACTCAAACTACTTTGTACACCTAAATTGAGGGCAAGACTGATTATTCCCCCAACAATAAAGCTAATTCCTGCCCAAAAAAACCAAGTTTTCATATTTTAAATTAAATGATTGCCGCATATTGATTTTACTTTGAGTATTGAAAAGATAAATACAAAACAGTAAAGAAAGTACAAATCACAATGGGATTAAACCTAAAGCCGCTTGTAATTAGGGAAAAAACAAAGCTTGAATATTTTTCAAACAAGGTAATAGCCATTGATGCCTATAATGCAATCTATCAATTTTTAGCAAGCATTAGAGGCCCTGATGGGTTGCAATTGACAGATAATGAAGGAAGAATAACAAGCCATCTTAGCGGGTTGCTTTACAGAAATATCAATTTCTTGTCTTTAGGGATAAAACCAGTTTGGGTTTTTGATGGAAAACCCCCCTCTTTAAAAACGGCAGAGATTGAGAGGCGGAGGCAAATCAAAAAAGACGCCACGGTAAAATATGAAAAAGCGATAGCTTCTGGAGAAATGGAGGAGGCAAGAAAATACGCCCAGCAAACTACCAGCATGAAAGATGGAATGGTTAAAGAATCAAAACAACTCTTAGCATGTTTTGGAATTCCATATATTGATGCACCCTCTGAAGGTGAGGCCACCGCGGCACACTTGACAAATACTGGACAAGCCTATGCGTCTGCTAGTCAAGATTTTGATTCTGTTTTACTTGGTGCAAAAAGATTAATCAGGAATTTTACAAATAGCGGAAGAAGAAAAATACCTAATAGAAATACCTACATTGAGATAGAGCCAGAAATTATTGAAACTGCAAAAACCCTAGAATCACTTCAGGTTACAAAAGAACAACTAGTAGATATTGGAATTTTGATTGGGACTGATTTTAATCCAAACGGGTTTGAGCGGGTAGGCCCAAAAACTGCGCTAAAAATGATAAAACAACATTCAAGATTAGAAGATATTCCCCAAATTCAGGAGCAACTACAAAAAATAGACTATGAGCAGATTAGAAAAATTTTCTTAGAGCCTGATGTTGCAAATGTAGATGAGATAATTTTTGAAAAGGTAGACTATGAAGGGATTTCCAACTATTTAGTTAAAGAGAGGAGTTTCTCTGAGGATAGAATTCAATCCTCCTTGAATCGACTCAAAAAGGCAATAGAAAAAAAGAGTCAAAATTTAGACAAGTGGTTTTAGTAAGCTTTTCGGGTTTTAATATTTCAAAGTATGACAAATTTTCTTAAACTATAAAATTATTTTTGGAAAGGAATTAGAATTTAAAAATTAATTTTTGCTTTATAATTTTTATGAATTTATTCGAACTTTTTTAAAATATTTAAAAGTGTATCTATTCTTAGAGGTTTCTTAAGGTAACCTTTAACACCAAATTTGAGTAGGTCATCTATGGATTTCTCAGTAATGACAGAGGCAGTAAACAAATAGATATTGTAACTATTAATTGGTCCGTCTTTTAGCAGTTCTTTTACTAAATCCTCTCCAGAATATTTTGGCATCGCCAAGTCAAGTAAAACTAAATTAGATTCCTTCTTTTTAATGAGATCTAATCCCTTTTTACCATCATTTGCAACTTGTACGGAATGGCCCTTGGATGTTAAAACAGTCTGACACAATTCTGTTATGTCTTGATTATCATCTATGCAAAGTATGTTCAATCGCATTATCACTTTGGAAGGCTAAAATAAAAACTAGTTCCTATTCCTAAGGTACTATTTACAAAAATTTCGCCTCCTAAACCTTCTACAATGCCCTTACAAATGTTCAATCCCAGACCTGTTCCTCCATGCTCACGTCTTAAGCTAGTATCAGCCTGGTAAAATTTTTTGAAGAGTTGCTTTTGTTTTTCTTCCTCAATGCCTGGCCCATTGTCTTTAACTTCAAAAACTATCGTATTGGCCTCTTTTTTACAATTTATTTCAATTTTGCCCGTATCCTTTGGGACAAAATCTATTGAATTGTTAATCAAATTTGTAAGGACTTGTTCAATTCGCTTTTCATCACTTTTTAAAATAATTTTATCTTTTGTTAAATTATCAATTGAGATATTTTTTGTCTTTACAGTGTGTTCAAAATTGTCTAATATTCTAGTCATTAAATCTGAAATGTTAAATTCAGATTTATCAAAACTCATTTTGCCCATTTCTAATTTTTGCGCATCAAGCAAGTCCGAGATAAGCCTTTGAAGTCTTAACGCATTGTTTAGAATTATGTTAACTGCTTTACTTTGCCTTTCATCAAGATTTCCTAATATTGCTGGACTTTTTAGCGCGTCACACCAACCCACAATGGGGGTAAGAGGGGATCTTAATTCATGTGTAATCATGGACATAAATTCATTTTTAGTTTTATCGACGTCTTCCAAACTTTTTCCATGTAATATTGATTTTTGTAAAGAATCACTCATAATATTGAAAGATTTTGATAGACTGGAAATCTCATCATTTCCATGTATCTTTACATGCCCACCATATTCACCTCTAGAAATTATTTCTGTGGATTTTGTCACTTCTCTAATTGGAATTACAATAGAACGAGAAATTAACAATCCAAATGCTATTGCAACAATACTAATCAAAATAGATATTCCTAAAACGGTAAATTTTAGGGAATCTACTGAACTTAGGATATCTTGCGCATCATATTTCACAACTAATGTCCAATCTAAACCGCTAAAGTCTTTGTACCCCCTAGAATGAGAAAATGAATACAATTCTCCCTTTTCAAACAAGGTATTTTCTTTTATCAACACATGATCCACTCCTTTATCTATCAAAGAACCAAAATATGGCTTTGAGATTATATCTTCAAAAATTTCCCAATCTTTGGCAGTCGAAAAAATCATCTGGTTATTTCTATTAATTAATTGAAATTCTATAGATGGATTCATAGAAGCCGATTTTGCTTCCTGAATACTGTTTAGAATATTGTCTAAATTAACAACAGATTTCATAACACCAAGAAAACTTCCATCATCATCATTAATTCTCACTGAAATGTCAACTGAATATACTCCTGCACTTTGATCAAAATCAACATCATTTACGTGCAATCCTTCGCTTTTTGCAATTTCCCACCATTTCTCATCACTTTGTTTGTAGTCTGAGGTTAATGCGGATTGCGCTACATTTACCCCATAATTGTTTGTAATAAAAATTTCAGCAAAAACTAGGCCAGCATATTTTTCTTCATAAAAATCTATTTTACTCTTTAGAATATTCGAAATTTCTTTATCAATTAGGCTGTCTACTAAAGAATCTATTCCTTTACCTGAGTCAGATACCCATTCAATGTCTTTTTCTTCAATGTATTTTTCAACGTCTGGGATTTTTTCAAACTTGTCGTTTGAAATCTTAATAGCATTTTTAATTCGCGGATCATTTGCAAGTTCTTGTGACTCTATTATTCGGATGTGAATATTTTTTTCAATATTGGTTAGAATTTCTCGAGATAATAAAACGGAATCTGCAGCGATAGTTTCTTCCAAAGACAATTCAGCAAAATAAACTGCCACATACCCTATCAACCCTACTAATAGACCAATTACAATAAATGATAAAACAAGTTTTTTTGCTATATTCATTTCTTTTTGTTCATTTTAAATTTGCTAATTTTGCGATTGGTATTTTTGTAACATATCTAGAATCTCATTTAATCTCACGGGTTTTCTGAGGCATCCTGTTACACCCATTTTGATAAGATCACCTATTTCTTTATCAGACACAGCCGAAGCAGTGAACAAATAGATATTATAATCATCTATTGGTCCATCCTTTAGTAATTCTTTAATTAGATCTTGCCCAGAAAAATTTGGCATTGCCAAGTCAAGTAAAATTAAATCAGATTCCTTCTTTTTGATTAGCTCTAGTCCTTCTCTTCCATCATTTGAAACTTTGACGGAATATCCTTTAGCTGTTAAAGTAGTTTCTAATAATTCGGTAATTTCTTCATTATCGTCTATTAACAGCACTTTCATAACATTATTTCTCCAAAATTATAAAATAAAAACTAGCCACTTTAATGCAATAGACAAAAAATTTCCCCTTTAGGAAGTCATATGATATTGAAGGATGCAGATTTACGAAAATATTGAATCAGCGTTTGCTGAAACCATGATGGAGTTATTCAAATATTTTTACTATTTCCAGAAGTTTTTCAAGTTTTACTATCCGGTCATAAGTCCTGTTTTATGGGCCTAATATTGAGAATTCTTAATATGTACACAACAACTACCATAATCATGAAATATTGCGAAGACTGTTTGACTCCAATTAATAGAAATTCGAAAGAAGAATATTGTTCCATCTGTAAAAGGGATAGAGATCTTAAAGCAACACCTGCAGCATAGGCCAATTATAAAAAATTCAGGTTTATTCGTAATTTTTGTATATAAACAAATTCTAAAATTGTAATATTATTTAATTACTAAAAAG
>DATKZR010000157.1:0-3039 GCA_035527875.1 Nitrosopumilaceae archaeon
GTCAAAGGGTCTTAGTGTTTTAGTTCAAGACAAAGCTAAAATATTTTTCTATGCGTGTAATTAAGGATCAAAGTTAAGTAACATTTTCAATATTGTTCTTTAGGGCGAGGGGATAAGGTCAATGCAATTGTTTAGAATTAACAGGAATTTTTTTCATTTTATCATTTTAGCTGTAATATTAATTTCTCTGACTAATACCAGCTATGCCCAAATTCAATCTGACTTGGGAGCACAATCTACATTGTCCGAAGATCTTCAAAATGATCCAGTAGCACAAGAGCTTCTAAAAAAAATTAATCAGACAAGAAAGATGATTGAAGAATTAAAACAAAAAGAATTTGAGAAAAATCAAGCACAAGAAAACTTGGAGAAAATGCGAGACTTGTCTGTCAAAAGCCTAGACCAGGATCTTGATGAGTGGAAAAGACTATGGGAAAAACATTCTTCCAGAAGTTCCTTTGAAAGCTTTGTGAGCAAAAAGCCGTCTTATGTTCAGGGCGTATTTTGGGACCAATTTGAATTCAAGGAGCAAAAAGTCGATGCAGGTAGAATCGCAATGAATCAGGTTTTGGCAAATGGCGGTACTTTGCACGACGCAAGAGATGCATACAACAAAGCCGCATCCACTAAAAGAATTGAACTAATTGAGATGAATGCTCAGTTTAATGTAAAACATAATCTGGCATATTATGAAGAACAGCTACTCTTCAACTCCACAGGACAGGTTCACCGCACACCAGCAATTCAAATGAAACTTGCTAATTCTTATACCGATTATAAGCTTCAACCAAGTTACATATTAGCAAACGCTGATGGCAAGAATGTTTCAAAATTGAATTCAGGAATAAATTCAGATATACCATGTGATGGCGGATATGTCTTAGTATCTCGTGTAACTACTGGAACTCAATCTTGTATTGATGAGCAGATTGCCAAAAAATGGATTAATGATGGCATTAAAGAAGTCATTATTCTTGGTGGGAAATTTTCTGATAATATTTCACCCATCTCCCTTGTAAAAACAAATCCTGGAACAAATTGTGAGGATGAATACCAGGTAATTTACAATACTTTAGCCTCAGAATATCAATGCGTTTTAGAATCAAATGCCAAAGAAATGGTAGAGAACAATACTGGAGTGGTACATACACTGATAGACTATATTCTCAATAAGGATAAACAGAAAATTGAAGACGACATAATATTTGAAATTAATCAAGATATTTTGAATATAAAAGAAGAATTTAAGGTCAAAGAGAAAAGGTTAGGGTTTGAATATAATGAAAGGCTTGAAAAGGAAGACGCTCTAGAAAAACAGAAAATAAAAGAAATTATCTATGAATACCAAATTAATAGAAATATCACAAAAGAAGATTTGACTAACCGTATCACAGAAGCAAGAGACACCAATATTTCTAACAAAGAAAAAATCCTGGAAGAAGAATTAAACGCTGCAGAGGAACTTGAATTAAAATTAAAAAATAAAATTTTAGATAAAGTCAAAGGGTATGAGAATAATCCTAACATCAATGTGGATTGGGATTATCTGCAAGAGTGATGATTATTTTACTATCTCAATCATTGGCAATTGCCAGCTCTTATCATAATACGCTTCAGTTGGGGAATAGAATCTCATAAATACAAAAAAACCATCACCTTCATTTGTTTTTACCCAATTATTTTCATAGTCTTCAGGATATTCTGGGCCAAAGTACACATCATAAGAGCCGTCTCCATTTTGTAATAATTTATCAGAATCAAGTGATCTAATTGCAGGCAATGGTTGTACATCATTTTTGATCATAGAACGTGTTTCTGCATCATATACAACTATAGACCAAAAGTTTAGTGCAGGCACATCTGCTGGTATGTTCAAGTGATATATGTTGGAGCCAATTAGAAAATTCTCATCAGCATCACGATAAGTTCCTAAATATTTTGAACCCTTCCCTACAAGTTCAAGTACCATTGCATCTGCAGTAGTAATTGCCTGATATACAAAAGACATTCTTGGTTCAATCTGTGTAACTCCTCGTTCATCTTCAAACTGGGGATTTTTAGTCATAAATGCCAATTCCCAATTCTTATCAGGCCAATAAAGGAATGGTTCTTTGACTGGAGAATCATATGCAATGTTTCTTGCCATTAAATCTGCAACAACTGCAGCTTTATCCAAGATCTCTTTGGAGTGTTCATCAGGTTCAAAGGGTTCTCCTGGAACTATTCCTATTGTATGCATTAATCCAACGAGGTTTTTGTCTTCAGGTCTAACAACAGTCTCTTTAGAATAAACTTCATGTAAGAATTCCCAAAAACCTTCAGTTGTAGGATGTGACAACTTTAACGATTCTCCACTCATATCAAAGAATTGTGCTTGTGGAGGATTATCAATTTCAGATAAATTATAGACATTTACTTTTTTAATTAGTTCTTCAGCTGCTGCCATGTCTGGGGCATTAACAAATGCACGACCCATCGCTAGAAATTGCATTGTGTCAGATTGTTTAATAAAATGATTTTCAGTTTCTTCATTAAAATTTGGAGGAATTTCTCCATCAAAATTTGGAGGAAGTATCAAAAATGACGCTTCGTTTCCTTCATTAGGTCCTACTATTCCATAATCAGTAATGACTTGTTGGTAAATATTGTCTATATGACCCTGAAGATTGCCCGCAGGAACATGAACTATAATTGGCCCATCAGAAAGATCTTGAAGTGTCATATAATACAATACAGAAGTGTTTCCAGTTAGAAGTTCAATATCAGAATTCATAAAATCAGACCAATAAAGAACATCGCCAGCAGTAGCACCTACTTTGTCTTGTTCATAAAAAATTCCAGCACCACCAACTGCAGGAAGTGCAAGATGGTAAACTTGAACTGCACGTTGGAAAAATAATTCATCACTAAGAAGTTGTGCAGATTCAGGTGTTAGATAATCATGGTCTATGGTAATGGTTCCACTTCTAGTTTCAATTGTTTCTATACCTAATGGTATTTCTTCTTTCATTGGTTTTTCTTTCTCCATTGGTTTTTCTT
>DATKZR010000158.1:0-9711 GCA_035527875.1 Nitrosopumilaceae archaeon
AAATCATCCAACTATGAAAATAAGTGCCATTCCGGGAATTGTTTCAATATTTACATTTGCATCAAAAGTTGGGATAAGTATTGCGGAGGGAGCAGAAAAAGTTGCCATCATTCCATCTTGTTATGATTTGAGTACTGTTAAAGAGATTGCAAAAAATTCCGAAACAATGGTTTTTCTTAAAGATGGCAGATATTTTGACCAAGTAATAGATTTACTAAAGGAAGTAGGATTCCCTGACAACTCGATTTTTGCCATTGGACAAGACCTTGGAACTGAAAATGAAATAATTAGAAAATTAACTTTGGGTGAGGTTAATGATGGGACACTAACTACAAAATATTTTTCAATATTGGTGGTAAAACGTGTCTGATGTTTTCTTTGTAGGATGTGGTCCAGGTGATCCAGAACTAATCACCATTAAAGCAAAAAAATTAATTCAAAAAGCTGATGTTGTAGTGTATTCAGGTTCGTTAATTCCTCCTGCAATTCTTAAGCTTTGCAAAAAAGGAAAACTTTTTGATGCCTCCAGGTTAGTAAGAGAAGAAATCTTTGAGGTATTGTATAAAAATGCAAAAAAAGACAAATTAGTTGTAAGACTACATGACGGTGACCCTTCAATTTATGGTGCCATAAAAGAGCAAATTGACAATTTACAAAAAAAAGGGATATTCTCAATTGTTGTACCGGGTGTAACTGCCTTTTTAGCCTCAGCAGCCGAATTAGGAACCCAGCTAACTCTTCCAGGTGTAACTCAAACAATTATTGTAACTAGAGCAGAATCTAGAACAAAGGTACCAAAGAGAGAAAAAATTTCTGAATTGGCAAAACACAAGGCTACTTTGGTTTTTTATCTAAGTGTTCATCTTTTATCTGATATAGTTAAAGAATCACTCGCTGGAGGCTACAAAAAATCTACTCCAGTGGCTGTAGTGTTTAGAGCAAGCTGGAAAGATCAAAAAATTGTTAAAGGAACCCTTGACAATATTACAAAAAAAGTCAGAGATGAAAAAATTACAAAAACAGCAATTGTCATTATTAGTAATGTAATTGACTCTAAATCTTATGAATATTCAAAACTTTACGATAAAAATTTTAGTCATGGATATAGAAAATCAAAAATTAAATAGATAAAAATTCTATTTTATTTTTAATACCCATATTGATTAAATTTTTTTGAAAGCATTTAGTTCGATCCGAAGAGAAAATTTTTAATATATTTCGTTTTGATTGTCTATTTTTTATCCTTTCAAAAATTTTATTTGCAATATTTTCTGCAGGATCAATAAATTGTATACTAGGAAATTCAGATTTTAAAATTTGTTTTAAAAATGGTAAATGAGTACTAGATAGTGTTACAGTGTCTATTTTATTTTTTAAAAAAATTTCTTTTAATGATTTGTTAATTATTTTTTTACAAAAAGTTTTATTTTCAATAAACTTACCAGATTCTACTAATTGAATTAGATTTGATGCATTAATTTTATGGATTTTGGTTTCTTTTGATATTTTACATTTGTTAATATAATTGGATAAATTTTTACTTTTCACAACAACCTCAGTAGCAAGAATGGCAATGTTATGCGTGCTAGATTTGTGGGCAGCCTCTTTTATGGGTGGATTTACTCCAATAATTTTCTTATTTGTTATTTGAAGCATTATTGTGGGGGTATTAGATCCAATTACAATTAAATCTGGTTTGAAGTTTTTTTCAAGCAAATCAATTGATTTTTTTATTATTTGTTCTAGATGTTTTTTAGTTTTATTTCCATATGGAAAATTTTTTTGGTCCGCAAAATAGATTATTTCTGTTTTACAGATTTTTTGTATGGATTTAATTATTGATAATGAGCCTAAACCCGAATCAAAAACGGCAATTCTAGTCATAGATTTCAATTTCTAAAGCTTACATAATAGTTTGTTAGATTAATTTAGCCTAAAGTTGATCTAAATACACACCTCTCATTAAGAATCAATTTCTAAATTATCGAACATGCCAAATTTCGACAAGACTTGGGCTCGACAAGAGACTCAAAGTGTAACTGGCAAATTACGTGATGCAGTACAACCACAAGGTGCATTAAAACCACGAATTCAAACCGCAGTGAATAAACTTCAAGTCCAAATAAGCAAGATGGACTCGATGTTAGGAAAACTGCACGAAAGAGATGCGCAACTCTTCAAAAGAATCGTGACTGCAATGCAGCAACATGATACTGGTACAAGTAAGGTTTTGTCAAACGAATTAGCTGAAATTCGTAAAGTTACAAAAATGCTCGGCAATGCAAGAATGTCATTGGAACAAGTTCAATTACGATTGACAACTATTCATGACCTCGGCGATGCTATGGTAGCAATTGGACCAGCGATGTCTACAATGAAGGGATTGAAGTCATCACTTGGAAGATTCATGCCAGAAGCAGACTCAGAATTGAATGCAATGACTCAGACACTCAATGGATTAATGATGGACTCCTTGGCAGGGGACTCATTCAGCCTTGATACTGATTCTTCAAGTGAAGAAACTGATAAGATTCTTCAAGAAGCTTCTGCAGTTGCTGAACAACAGATTGGAGATAAATTCCCATCTGTACCAACTCAAACTGGACTTTCGTCTCAGTCTTCATCTTCTACATTTGAATAGAGGATTTAGGCGAAAGAACACTCTTTTTGTTTTTCTTTTCTTAAATTATCCCCAAATTTTCTCTTTGAATGTATATTTTTTATTAAGAATATAATTCCCAAAAGCTGCTGAAAGAACAGCTAAAACAAGAGAAATTGGATAAGATACCTGATACTCATCAACTAAATAAAACACCATTGCTAATTGCACTAGTGCACCAAGTGAACTGAATGTTACAAATTTTCCATATTGTTTGAATGTTCTTTTCTTTGAAAAATCTCTATCACCAAAGGTCCAAGTCTTATTTAATAGAAAATTAGTGGTGATTGATGCCATAATTCCAATTAGAGTTGCATGTAAATACCATAAATCTGATATTCCACCTGCAAATAACAAAGAAATAAAATAATTTACTCCAAACCCAGATAATCCAACTGTATAAAATCTACTTGCTTTTGAAAGAAAACGAACAGAATTACGTTTTTCTTCTTTTTCTTTAGGTTTTCCAAATTTATACAATTTCCATACCGATTTGAAATAATCTGTAATAGTTGATCTATCTAATTTACTTGAACCAAAACTTCTATTTTCAAATGTGTATGGAATTTCCTTGACAGCAATTTCACTTTTCTTCACTAGAATTTCTAATAGGATTTTGTAACCAATTGCATCAAAATTAATTCCTTTTAAAATATTCTTTTTAAATGCAAAAAATCCCGACATCGGATCTTTTGTTTTAACTCCTAATCCCTTCTTAGCAATCAAAGTTGCAACTTTACTCATTAATTTTCTTTTTAGAGTCCAACCGTTTATTTTACCTCCACTGATATATCGTGAAGCAATTACCAGATCACATTGATATTTTTTTAACGATTCTATCATTTTTGGGATAATTTGTGGGGGATGGGAAAAATCACTATCCATTACAACAATTGTATCTCCCTTAGCTTGTTGAACTCCACTAAGAATAGCAGAACTTAGACCATTTTTGGAAGTTCTGTGAATTATATCCATAGTGTATCCTGCAATTTTCTTTACATTTTTTAGATATTCATCTACAATTTTACCTGTAGAATCAGGAGAATTATCATCAACTACAATTGCTTCAGCGATAATATTTTTTGGTAAATTTTCACCTATTGATTTTAGAATTTGAATAATATTTCTAGACTCATTATAAGTAGGAATTATTATAGAAACTTGAGCATTTTTTCCAGAATTAAATCTCCCTCCCTCAGACATATGTTCCCTCCAAAAATCGTGGGTTATTAATTTTTAATAAAATTCATACCCGCGTACGGATTTGCATCTAAATTTGATTAATATCTAAACCAAAGTATTCTTCTATTTTAGGCTGAATTAAGGAAAAGCAGTATATTCAGAAAGAACGGAATTTAGATCAGAAATTTTCATCCTCTTCTGTTCCATACTATCTCTCATTCGTATGGTGACAGTATCATCTTCTAAAGTTTGATGATCGACAGTTATCGCAAAAGGCGAGCCAATTTCATCCAATCTTCTATATCTTCTTCCTATTGCCCCGGAATGATCCAAGAATGCGTCAAATTTTCTCTTCATTTGAAAATAAATCTCATCTGTTTTTTCTTTTAACCCATCTTTTTTTACTAGAGACAAAACTCCCACATGAATTGGAGAAAGATAGGGCTTAAGTGACAAAACTGTTCGTTCATTTTCTTTATCATCTCTTAAACTATGTTCTAAAACGGTATACAAACTACGATCAATTCCCATTGAAATTTCAAATACGTGAGGAAGAACTTTTTCATCATTATCCATAACTTCAAATTTCTCTTTACTTTTTTTAGCATGACTAGAAAGGTCATAATCTGATCTATAATTACATGCAACTAATTCCAACCATCCAATAGTTGTTTCAACTTCAAAATCAAAGGCAATTTCTGCATAAAATGCTTTTTCTTTTTCACCAAGTTTTCTAAATCTACTTTTGGTAATATCAATTCCAGTTTTTTCATAAAATTCAGTTAAAATTCCTAGATAGTATGCAACAAACTTGTTTGGAATTATTCCTGATTCCACGGCTTCTTTGCAGCTCATAGATACTGGTTCGGAATCAGTTTGAACTCGTATTACCGTATCTTGAATTTCTGAAAATCTTTCCATTTCATCTAATTTCTTTGGATTACAAAACACTTCAATTTCTGCTTGATAAAATTCACGGAGTCGAAGTAAACTTTGCCTTGGTGCTATTTCATTTCTAAAACTTTTACCAACTTGCGCAATTCCGAG
This sequence comes from Nitrosopumilaceae archaeon, assembly GCA_035527875.1. Taxonomy (GTDB): domain Archaea; phylum Thermoproteota; class Nitrososphaeria; order Nitrososphaerales; family Nitrosopumilaceae; genus Nitrosomaritimum. The sequence goes on from DATKZR010000158.1 coordinate 4,889, forward strand.
AGGTAATTTTCCGCGCATTATTTTAAACAGTCTTGGAAAATCCACAAAAATAGATTGACAGGTTTCAGGTCGAAGGTAAGCAGTTTCTTCTTCTGGACCTATTCCTACCTTAAACATCATGTTAAATTTTCTTGTATTCTCAAAAACACCCTTACATTTTGGACATTTAATGTCATTTTCTTTAATTGCCTTATCAAATTCCAATAAATCTGCACTTTCAGGAATTTCAATTTTTGAAATTTCTGCTATTGTTCTATCTGCTCTAAAAGTTGCTTTACAATTTGTACATTTTATGATAGGATCTGCAAAACTTCCCAAGTGTCCAGATGCTTCAAAAACTGATTTTGACATAATTTGTGAGCCATCAATCTCAAGCATTCCATCTCTTCTTACCAATTCTCTTCTCCATAATTCAAGAAATTTATTTTTCAAACCTACTCCTGATGGACCATATTCCCAAAATCCAGCTTGAGCATCTGAATAAATCTCACAACTAGGAAAATAAAATCCCCTTTCAAGTGCCAATTTCATTACATCTTCATAATTCATTTTCTATCATTTTTCCAATTTTTTATGCAAATCCCTTAACTATTCTAACATTTTCAAAATCATCCCTTGTATCATCGATTGGAGTTTCTAATACAATTGGAATTTTCTTTTTTGTTATCAATTTAATAATTGCTTTCATTCCTTCCTCTCCAATATTACCTAAACCAATATGATAATGTCTATCTAGATTACAACCTATTTCTCCTTTGGCATCATTAAGATGTAAAATTTTTAAATTTTGCATTCCAACATGTTTATCAAATTCCTTAAAAGTTTCTTTGACATCTTTTTCTGTTCTTAAATCATAACCCGAAACAAAAGCATGACATGTATCAAAACAAACACCAAATTTCTCTGTAGGTTTTAACTGTCTAAAAATTTCTCCCAGTTGTGTAAAATTTGATCCAACAGAATTTTTTTGCCCCGCTGTATTTTCCAACAAAATCATCACATCATTTTTTACCTGACCAGCTTTTGTTAGTCCTTTTACAAGTTTCTTAATTCCTGCCTCCTCACCTGTTCCCAGATGACTACCTAGATGAGTAACAAGATATGGAATTCCTAATTTCCCACATCTTTCAACTTCCTCAATTAAGGAATTTACTGATTTTTCAAAACCCTCTTCTTTGGGACTAGAAAGATTTGGTAAATACGGCATATGAGCACAAGTTGCAAACCTATCAATTTTACTAGAATTTAGTTTCTCTTTGAAATTTTTAATGTCCTGCTCCATCAGTTCCTTTGCATGCCATCCCCTTGGATTTCTGGTAAAAATCTGAAAAGCTGAGCATTTTCTTTCTACGGCATTATCTATTGCTTTGTCTATTGAACCCGAAATGGAAACATGACAACCAATCATCACATTTGATGATTTTAACTAAACATTATTTAAATCACCAATTATCTTTAAACAAAAATCAGATTTTTAAGTCAATATTATTAATCATAATTCATGATTACTCTAGGAAAAGATGAAATTGCAAAATATCCGTTCTTAGCAGATGCGGGCCAATATCTAAAAGACAAGGGTTTTACACTTCAACAATTTGGAATTGATCCTGACTTAAAAATATCCTTAGAAAAAGCCTTCAACAGAGTTCAAGTTTCAGCCGATGGAAAAATCTACAAATCAGATCTAATAGATGGTGAAGCATCAAAAGATTATGTTCTAGAAAGAGAAGTTTTTTCATTTCTTTTAGCTATTGTTTTACTAAAATTAACTGGGATGTCTACATTGATTAAACGATTTGCTCTGGCAGAAGCAAGACGTGCAGAAAAATATTTAGAAAAAGATCTTGCAAATATTAAAGATGAATCTAAAAAAGAATTAGCTATAAAGATTATTGATGATTTATTTTCAATTCAAATTAAAAAACAAGATGAGTTCTTTATTATTCCAATTTCAAATTATCTAAAACATTCAATTAATTTTCATGAACGAGAATGGAAATTAATTAATAGACGTGTTGGGAAAGGATTTGTTTTTCTTACCCCTCATGAAACTGTTAGATTAATTAGAAAAGAATTAAGTAATTATATTAGTTCAAAAATAATTAATGCTAAAACTCCTTCAATGATCTCAGGCTTTGAACAACCAGTTGACCAATTAATTTCGTTATCTAAAAAATTTGTAACCTATACCGTTACCACAGGTGAATATCCACCTTGCATAAAACATGCTATTGAAATTTTGGAAAAAGGTGAAAATCTTCCCCATTCTGGAAGATTCATGTTGGCCACATTCTTGTTATCGAGAAATCAATCCGTGCAACAAATTGCACCATTATTCAAAAACGCTCCAGATTATAATGAGCGAGTTACGCTATATCAGTTAAATCATCTAGCAGGAATCTCAGGGAGTGGCACCCAATATTCATGTCCATCATGTGAAAAACTAAAAACACAAAGCCTTTGTTTTGCTATTCCTGAATGTGATAATATCTTTAACCCTCTTCAATTTGGAAAAAAAAGAAAATAAATGCAAGTTAAAGAAATTAAATTTTTAGAAGACTCCTTCAAAAAATATTATTTTGATCATTTTGATCTTATTCCTGTACCTGAAAGAACTTCTGAACGAGAATTTGGATTTCAAAAATTTAATTTTGGCATGACCAGACACATCTCATTAAAAGACAATAAGGAGTTACATCTATTACTTATGCAAAACATCCCTTCTGATGTTTACTGTTCCAATGCTTATTATTCATTTCCCAACCTACCGATGAATGAAAAAGGTTGGAAAGAAGCTGATCTTATTTTTGATATTGATGCTAAAGATCTCCATCTAGATTGTAGGCAAAATCATTGTGTAACAAAGTGTAATGAATGTAATCAAATATCAAAATCTGTTCATCATTGTTCACAGTGTAATTCAACAAAACTAGAAACAAAATCATTACCATGCAAAAATTGTATTGACGCATCAAAAAAAGAGGTTTTCAAATTATCAAATATTTTAATTGATGATTTAGCTGTAGAAAAAAATAATATTCATGTATATTTTTCTGGTAATGAGGGATTTCATGTTTATGTTTATAATTCACAATTTCAAGAACTCGGCTCGCGCGAAAGATCAGAATTAGTAGATTATATAATGTTTAAAGGTGCAATTCCTGAAACTTTTGGAATGAAAAAACTAAAACCAAATCGTTCATTATTTCCTGATTTTGAAGAAAAAGGTTGGAGAGGAAGATTTTCTAAAGAGATTTTTAGTTCTAAATCAAAACGTTCAAAAATAATTTCGGAATTAATTTCTACTGGATATTCAAATTTTCACAAAAAATTGGAAGATATGTCAACAATAATTGGTTCCCAAATAGACCCGAATGTAACAATGGATATTCATAGAATCTTTAGGCTTCCTGGTTCCTTAAATAGTAAAAGTGGGCTAACCAAAGTTTTTTGCAAAGATCTTCAAAAATTTGATCCTTATTCTGAATCATCGTTTCTAAACGAAAATTCTATTGAAATAAATGCAAATTGTCCAATTGAATTTAAAATAAAAAACAAAAAATTTGGTCCTTTTTATAATGAAATTGCTACGGTGCCAACTTATGCTGCGGTATATATGATTTGTAAAAATTTAGCGACAATCTCTTAGATTTCGTTATAATAGGTCAATTATAGGCGAAAATTTGGCCTTTTACTTGTTTAAGATAGAAAAATTATGACGAAATTTATTTTTTTCAGGTAAGACATTAATTTGCCAAACCATAACAAAGTTTGATTTTGTATAGCGCTACTACTGATAAGCAAGCTCCACCTCCTGATGCTGGAAAGTACATCCGTTTAGGAATAGTTGCAATTATTGTAATTGCAATTGTTGGCCTAGCAGGAAACCAAGGAGTAATTCTTTCAATGAATTTTACTGAATTTGGGGAACAATTCACTAAACCTCTTTACTACTCTCTTGTATCTACAATAATTCTTTCAGCTATCGCACTTGTTCGTGTAAATATTATTGCCAGATCTTCAATTTTTTGGTATGCAATTAAAACGGCAATAGGTTTCATCGCTCAAGGACCTCAACAATCCATATCAAATAATATTCCTCGCTTTAAAGATTTCAAACTAAGTACACCCCAATTTGTAATATGGCAAATCACCAAGATTTTGCTTTTTGGTGCATTTTTCGTAAACACAATGTTTGGATTTGCAGCAGTATCTTTCCTTGATGGAAATTCTTTAGGCATTGAGAACTTGCCAACATTATTTTCTTTACCATTTGTAACTCCAGAGACTAATCCAAACTATGCACTTGAACAAGTAGTTCCAATGATTCCAGCGTTGATAATTTTAATTCCATCTGTATTGGCGGCAATTGCTCTTCGCTTAGTGTTGTATGTCGGAATCCATAGAATAATTGATGTAGTTACTTTATTTATTCAGGATTCTAATGAAGGAAAACCTAGGTATTTGAGTTATGTTTCAATTATAGAATCCGTTTTGGGAATTGGAATTATTTGGATAGGATTTAATTTGTTTTTTACAGATCAGATAGATTATAATTCAAGATATGTAATTGGTGGCACTTTGGTTGTTGGATTTGCATTTTTAGCTTTTTCACTAGCAGATAGAATACGATCAAGAATACTTACTCATATGTTTAAGAGAGATGTTTACATTAGAATTTTTACAATTTTAGTAATTGTGATAATAGTAATAGCAGTTATTACGGTAAATAACAGCATTGCAGATTCTAAAAAAATTGAATATTTAGGTCCATATACTGCTCAACAGGTTGGAGTTAATCGGTATTTAGGAGAACTAGACGA